>NZ_CAXAOY010000006.1:0-341960 GCF_963970975.1 Pseudomonas sp. RA_15y_Pfl1_P11 | reverse complement strand
AGAAATGCACATCCTTACCCTGAGGATCGCTTCGCGTCACATACCCGAGGCAGGAGCCGTATGCGGTAGTTCCGCACGTACGGATCTGTGCGGGGGGCGGCAGGTAATTGCCGTCCCTACCGCGACCTTTCAACGAAGCTTTTCCATGCTTTCAGGTGAAGGCATCACCTAGCCCGATGCTCAATCGCATCTACGGCGATAGTACCGACAGACCCAAGTCACTATTGAGCTTGCTCAAGGAATCAGCAGCGTATTCGACAGTAACGCCTCTTATCGGAAAGGCCTCGACTTTGGAACAGTACGCTTTTGTGGGTGAGAAGCGGCTGGAGCGTCTGAGGGGGCGGACGCATCTGCAACTCGCGTCCACTATCGAAAATGTGGTCTTGAATCACCACTCATTCGAAATCGAAGAAGCCACCTCACAAACGCTTCCTGAGTTCGCAGCCGTGCATGCGAGTGGATTTCATACCAAGCCAGAGCATCTTCAGTTGAGCCAGGCTTCGTTCGCAGGACTGATGTCAAATGATCGTCTGAAAATCTACGTCCTTAAAGTTGATGGAAAGGTCGTGTCAGGAGCGTTGATGTACCTGGCCTGCAATGGAGTTGCATACCTAGGGACGGCTGCCACCCGAAAAAATGCACGAGGCCAAGGCTACCATGGAGCCCTGATATCTCATCGGATAGAGCAAGCAAAAAAACACGGCAGTCTTGTGATCGCCGCAACCGCGCTTCCCAGCTCGCAAAGTCGCCGAAATTTGCAGCGTACAGGGCTAGCGACATCCCACGCTCAAGCGCTATATCGCCTGGTAGATAGCTGAAGCCTGCTCTTGGCCGAAGCCCTCTGTGAGGCCCGGTACAGAACGCCTGAGTCGCAAAGGAGCTATATACCGCCATGGAAATTCAGCAAATAAAGCAGCTCTTGGCCCGTCCCGCTGTAAAGTTCAGCGCCGGTGGCTTCCGCCCTGCCGGTACTGACGAAGAAAGCTGGCTAGGTCGCATCTTTCTGTTTCGTCCTGATGAAGATGTACCGACCAATCAAGCCGGGCAACCGATGCTTCCCTATGCACAGTTCTATCTGCCCAGCCTGCCCTTTACCAGCCCGTTACTGACAAGAATCAGTGTACTGACGGTGTTTATTTCAAACCCGTTTCCCGAGCATTTTGAGCCGATGGGACAAAACTGGGTCATCCGTGAATATGGGCCAGAGGACGTGTTGGTACGCAAGGCATTGCCCGTGGAAGGGTCGTTCCTCAAACCCTTCCCACTAAACGCAGAGTTGGTGGCGGAGGACTTTCCGCTGTGGGATGGCGGTGGTGTCCCGGCGGACCTTGAGCAAGAGATATTGAAGCTGGAAAGCAAGGGCGCGATACAAAGCTATTACGACCTTATCACCCACACCTACGAACATAAAATCGGCGGCTACCCCTCGTTTTGCCAATCAGGGGTTGATCCCGGTGAAGGCTTCAAATTTGTGTTCCAGATTTCGTCGGATGCGAAGATCAACCTGAACGTAATCGACAGCGGCAGCCTGATGTTCTGGAAGCATGTCGAAACGGGGAAGTGGGCGCTTTATTATGATTTTTACTAAAGGCAGGTAAGCAGTTCCCTTAGGCGATGAGGTCAGTGATGGCAGCTATGGGTCGCATAGCGACGGTATCCCTCCCGCCGCCAGCATAGGCAGAAACCGGCCAATTGCAGTCATACAGGAAAGGCAGAAAACGACCCGGGGTAGGACCTCGGCCGTTCGGACGCTGCCCTCATTACGACTTTCATCTTGAGCCGCTCCCAACTCGTTCCAACCGCAGCTGTATAAATTCCAGCAACGCCCGAACCCGCGCGGTCACGGAATGGCGGTGGCTGTACGCGCCAAGCAATTGCAGCGGCGCAGCGCGAAGGTCCAGCGACACTTCCCGCAATCGGCCCGCGGCAAGATCTTCCTGGCATGGATAGGCTGCCACTATCGCGAAACCGATGCCTTGCCGCGCGCCCGCCAACGCAAGCTCTCCGCTGTTGACACGATAGCGACTACGCACAGACACCTTCACGATTTCGCCTGTGCCGTCGAGAAACAGCCAGGGCTGGCCCTTCAATGCGCTCAGTGTAGTAATGCACGGCAAGGACTCTAGTTCGCGCACTTGTCGCGGAGTTCCCGTTTTGGCTAACAGAGCGGGAGCCGCGACCACAATGCTGGGTAGCGTAGCGAGTTCGCGGGTGATGATGGTGCTGTCATCCTGGCGCCCACGATGGAAGACGATGGAGAGGTCCACGTCTTCCCGGAGCGCTTCTAAACCGGTCAGGCGTGTGTCGCACTCCAATTCGACGCCGGGATGGAGGCTACAGAATTCGGCCAGGATAGGGGCCAGTAGCCTTGGCGCTTCGCCTGGCATGCACATCCTCAAGGGCCCCCGCAGTTCACGCTGCACCGCGCCAAGTTCTTCCTCAGTGGAGAGCAAGGAGTCGAGCAAAGGTTTTGCACGTTCGTAGAGAAGTCTGCCGGCTTCAGTCATGCGCAGGTGGCGAGTACTTCGCTCCAGCAAGCGAACGCCCAATCTGCGTTCCAGCGAGGCGACGTGGCGGCTGACGTTAGAAGATGGCAGGGACAGCAGGCGCGCCGCGCCGGCAAAGCTTTGTGCATCGACGACCGCCACGTATACACGGACGGTGTTCAGGTCGAGGGCATTGCGCATGATTATCCCGATTAAGGTATTAAAGTCGCCCATTTTTACATAATAGTTCTCCCCATTGACGGAATCTAAGATGCTGTCTCGTCCGATGGGTTGTCGCCGATGGCGCATTGGGGCGGATTGAATAGGAGATCCAGCGTGGAAATCGGAATACTTGGCGGCGGAATTGCGGGGTTGAGCATGGCGCTTGCCTTGCGCAAGCGGGGACACAGTCCCCGGGTATATGAGCGCCGGGCGGGGCCAGCGACCATGGGGGCTGGCGTGACGCTTTGGCCCAACGCTGGCTTTGTGCTGGAGGAACTGGACCTCCTCCAAGACATCGCGGCAGCGGGTGGCCGGCCAGTGGTAGTGCGCCGCCAGGACGCTGCGGGCAATTCGTTGGGGGGCATAGATATCGCGCTGCTGGACGAGACAATGGGATATCCGACTCATACCATTTTGCGGAGGGACTTGCAGGCCGTGCTGCTGAAGCATGCGGCACAGAGCGGAATCCCGGTGGAGTTCGGGCATCGGGCGGTGGGGATAGATCTGGAGGCTAATGGCAAAGCGGTGGCGCGCTTCCAGAACGGGGTGAGTATCCGTCCAGATCTGCTTATCGGCGCCGATGGCCGTATGGGGTCGGTGGCACGCGAGTTCGTTGCGGGGGATAACACGCCGGTTTATCAGGGATTTGTGAACTGGATAGGTGTGGCGCAGGGGGAAAGTGCGTTGGTGAGCGATATAGCGATTCAGGACTATTGGGGTTCGGGCAATCGCTTCGGTTGCGTGCCGGTCCGGCCGGAGTTGGTCTACTGGGCAGCGGCGCAGGCGCGGCCATTGTCAGGGCCGACGCCCGCAGCCGATATGCGCAAGGAGATCGAGGATCTGTTCGCGGGATGGCCGGAGCCTATCGCCCGTATCATCCAGGCAACGCCGACGCACGCCATCCGAATGATTGCCGTGCACGACTTGGAGCCGCTGCATGCGTGGAGCCGGGCTAATGTGCTGCTTGTGGGAGATGCGGCGCACGCGCCGTTGCCGACATCGGGCCAGGGCGCTTGTCAGGCGTTGGAAGACGCTTGGCACCTTGCTAGATGCCTGGAAGGAACGAACGGCCTTGATGAAGCCTTGCAGCGCTTCGCGGAGATCCGCGGGCCGAAGACCGCCAAGCTGGCCGAGCAGGGTCGAGTCTTCGCTCGAGGTCTGTTTGCCACTGATCCTGAAACCTGCCGCATTCGCAATGAACGCGCCAAGGCGTCCGATCCCTTGCGTGACGTGCAGGCCTTGGCGACAGGATGGTCACAGGGTTTGCCGATGACGGGCTGCATGGACAGCACGCCGATGGATGGCGCTGACTTCGGCAGTCTGTACCGCCTCTGAAAGACTGTGGCAATCTGGACACCGCATGGCGTCTCCGGCCCCGAGACGCCTCACTGTAAACCGTGGCCCATGACATTGCCCGCCGCGCTGGAGCGCCAAGTCTGGCAGCTCACACTGATGCTCTTCATATGTCGGCTTCTGGCCGGTTAGCGACCGTTGCTCTGATTAGTCATCCTTGTCCTTCACCACGTGGAGGACTTGTCGTGAACATCATCGCTACCTGCAGCCGTCAGCCCTGGAACAAAGGAAAACTGGTCGGGCAGAAAACCCCACTCCGACTGAGCGATATCTGGGCCATCCGAGTAAGGCTTCAAATTGCGGAAAGAACCCGAGATCTGGCTCTCTTCGATCTGGCCATCGACAGCAAGCTTCGAGCCTGCGACTTAACCAAGCTCCGCGTGCGCGATGTCGCTCATGGCGAGCACGTATCATCACGAGCCATGGTGATGCAGCAGAAAACGCAGCGGCCTGTGCAGTTTGAGATCACTGAGCAAACACGGTCTGCTCTCGCGGCCTGGATACACCGGGCCCAGCTACACAGCGAGGACTGCCTTTTTCCTAGCCGGCTGCATACTTCAGACCATCTATCTACTCGTCAATACGCTCGTATCGTCAAAGGCTGGGTTAAAGCCGTAGGCCTTGATCCTGCGATGTATGGCACACACACAATGAGACGTACGAAAGCATCACTGATCTATCGCAGGACGAAGAACCTGCGGGCGGTTCAGTTGCTGCTCGGACATACAAAACTGGAGAGCACTGTGCGATACCTGGGGATTGAGGTCGATGACGCCCTGGAAATGGCGGAACAGACTGAGGTTTGACCATGTATAGCGACGGTCGAAGTCAGACCGTCGCGAACCGGCCAAAAGCTGACGTCACCCAAGCCGCTTCCGCTAACGTCGGACGGTCAGCCTGGGTGGCCGCGCTAACAAATGGTTATATGATCTGCCTACTAAATGAGAGCCGATTCAGGCCTATGCTTCTTCAACAACCACCTGTATGAAAAGAGCACGGCACGATGATAAATGATTCAGATTTGGCCGAAATGATTCCTTCCGCGCTAACAGGTGTAACTGTCGGGATCGGTTCGCAGATCCTGCTTTTTGGCGATATGGCTAGCGTGTTAATTCAGTGCCCATTCGCTTGTGATATCAATAGGGTATGCAAGTGGGGGCATGGTGAAGATGCTGCCACAAGCCCTTTACTTTTCGACTTTCTAAACCACGATGTAGAAGCTTTTTCAATTGATAGTTTTGGGGTTTTCACCATCACCTTCAGTACGCAAATGATCTTGCAAATCCATCCTGAGAAAAATGGATTGGAGTCTTATGTCGTGAGTACGCGGCACGATATATTTCCCATCTTGGTGTGGTAGCCAGGAACGCGATGGCTATACGACGCGAGCCCCGGCCTCCGCTCTGACTCTGGTTGCTGACACCTGTGGGTCGTCAGCTGCCGGTAGAGATAGGCTGCAACCGACCCTGTGCTGTCGCTTGTACCCCATGCACCACTTGAGCAGTGAAGGAGTCCCTATATGAAAAAGCCCCCCTTGTACCTCTTTGCCAAGGTGCGGTGCATTTGTGAGTATCGCCCCAGTGTTACGGCTATCGTGCTGTTTGGTCTCGAGGTTGAGGGTGAGGACGAACCACCGGTTTATATGGAGATTCGCTTCATTGATTACACCAGCCAGCAGATTGAAGGGGACCATCTGATGCTTTCGCTGGAGGAGGCACTTGAGTACGCTCAAGCTGATTACGGTATCCACCAGACTGATTGGCGTGCGATGAACCAAGAGGAAATTGATCGGATTACATGGTAGCTAGAGCAGCTACCGGGCCTGTTCCTGACTCGGCGTTAAAAGACGAGTGAGAACCGCAACTGATCAAGAGGAGCCCCTTCCGATGATCGCTCGCAAGACGTTGCAGCCCTCAAGGCCTCATAAGGAATCCGTTTCGGACATTGTAGAGTTCGGTAATTTGACTGCTCGCCTGCCGCTATGAGTCGAATGCCAGATCGCAGCTCGACGTTGCACTTAAAGCTGTCAAGGTTGCCTAATGCCCTAGGCAGCGTCCGATCCGAAACTGCCATTGCGTCTTTTACACGCCGAGACCAGAACGGCTTGGGCTTGGATTCGTTCGAACCTTTCGTGGATGGTTCAGTGCAGAATTTGCGCGATGGTTTGCGCGACAAAAGCCGACCATGCAAAGAGATTCTCCGACGCTTGTTCGCTCTCGCTGAGCCAGTACGTCCTGGCACCCATAAAATATCCCCTGACATTGATCCGTAAGTGGCAGCCATCGGCTAGGCGTGAATCACACGCCCTTCAGTTAACATCGATGCCAGGATAAAGATCCGCAGGTGGGTGGTAATCGGGATCTTCAAAACGACTATTGTTGTAATGCATTTTGGCAGTAGGCCCCTCGCCTTCGTACGTCACCTCAGAATTGGGAGTCAGATGCCATCCGGTCCCATCTTTGTCGCGTTCGATCAGCGACGGATACAACGTACATGTCCCGCCCGAACCGGATGTCAGCATGAATTGGTAATAGCGTCCGGCTTGGAGCGTGAACTTCGCCGAGACATAGCAGTAACGAGTGCGTGTCCCGTGGATACGCCAGCGGCTAAATCTGTGTCTCGTGCCCAAGAAGCCTCGCAATAACTGTACATATTTCTGGAAACTGTACAAATCCCTCGCGGTCGAGAAAATGTCCCCCACCACTAACGACTTCTTGCTCGGCTTTGAGGTTGCGGGACAGTTCGATAGATGCTGCCGGCTCAACAATTGAATCGTTGTCGGAAAACAGCGAGATGATTTTCTGTGTACGACGGCAAACTTCCGCGTGGTCCAGCGGTGCATCTGTGAAGGCGTGTAGCTCTGGCAACGTAGACACCGTTCTATCGAAGCCGGAGACCAGCAAGACTCCGCCAGTTAGGGTGTGTGCGGGTAAGGACAACAAGTGCCGTAGAGCAGCGATGCATCCAAGACTATGCCCTATGAGGATCGTGTTTGTGTCAGCTGCTGGCAGTGATTGCTGCAACGCCAATGCCCATTTTATTGGATCAGGATTGAACGAATCAGGCATAGCTGGAATGCTAACTTGCGCGCCTTGCTCCCGTAGCACCTCCGCCAACCAAGGAAACCAGTTCACATTGGGCGAGGCAGTATAACCATGCACAATTACAACGTGTTTACCGTCATAGCGGTTCGATGTTCTGTTGGCTGCATGCATATTGGGTATCAGAGATCAGCGGATTGATCGGTCGCTGATACTACACTTTCTGCTTTCGGCCGGCGAGGATGTCACAGCTGATAAATTGAGCGATCTGGATGATTCCCTGCAACGCGTGTCGTGGTATGCGTCCAATCGCGGCCATCGGCAATGCGGTTGTAATCTAGGGCTGATGGCAATTCGTGGCCGTCAATGACCACGACTCGTGCTGGTCACTCCGTTGAAAATGGCTGGTCAAATGCGATGCAAACGAGTGGTCAAGTGAGGGCCAATTTCGCATGAGTGACACAAGGCCTGATTTCGGCAAACTCGCCCTGCCGCAAGAAGCGATGCAGTCGTGTTTTTTGCGGCACAGGCGGCAATGGCAATGGATCACTGATTTGGATGTGGCGGATGGCTCCTAGGTGACGTCTGCGCATAAGCAGCTTCCTTGGTATACCGTTGTCGTACGCTTTTCCGATCATGCGAAAATGTCAGCGTAACCGTCCACTTAAGTCAGTCGACCTACCTGTAAAGATCCTAACAAACCAAACCGTCGAGGGCGTGGGTGGCTCACAATCACACTGCGATTTATCGGGCTGGCGAGTTGGAGGGCTGATGGGTTTTCGCGAGCAAGCTCGCGCCTACAGGCGTGAGATGTCGGGGGGACGTATGCATAGCGCCAGGTCAGCGCCTTTCCAGCCAGGCAAGCCTGAGCATTTCATGTGCCCCGGTCGGTTACGAGGCACATGGTAGCTCCCTTCAGCCACCGATATCCTGAGGCAACGCCAAGTAGAACGATAAGGCACCAAAATATACTGGCGAGCGTCTGCTTCTGGCCGAAGCACCGCCTCCGATCAGGCTTGTTTGACGCCGTTGGGTAACATCAGCAGGCAAGCATCAGCAACGGCATGGGCAAACGGGGCGAAGTCCTCGGTATTAGCGGCGATGATGTTATCAGTCGCGCCATGGACGCCCGCATAAATGAGCAATGCCACAACGTTCGGATGTTCTGGCGCCCAATTGCCGGCCAGCTTGCCCCCTTCAATAATCGCAAGCAATTGCTCGAGAATAGCGTTCTTCGAGCCGTTGGCACGATCATGATGGTGGTGGTTCACGTAGACGATATCGTGGATACGATATGTCTTGACGTAGGTTTCGATGTTGGCGTGAATCCAGGCGCGAAGACGCTCTTCCCAGTCATCGGCAGCGCAGCGCGCCATTGCATTGTCCAGGCTGAGCATGAAGCGCTCGGTATAGCGCACGGCCAGAGCGTCAAGCATTTCGTTCTTGGAAGAAAAGTAGTGATAAAACGTGCCCTTGGCCACTTGAGCTGACTCAACGATCTCGTTGATCGTGGTGGCCTCGACCCCCTGAGCTAGAAAAAGCTTCTCGGCTGCCGCCATCAGTTCATCCAGACGTACTTCGGCGGGTTTGGTCCGGGGCTTGGGAGCACGTTCTGTCGCCGGAGCTTTTACGGGGGCTTTGGTTTTCATCGTCTCGTTTCAAACAATTCGTCAAAGGAAATCAGTGTAAAGGAGGGAACCAATCGAGGTGGGAAAAAGTTGAATGATCCATTGACCGACGGTCAGTCGGCAAATATCATGAGGCATGAACATTGATCGCTCCGCCTCAGATAACCCGGTCACCCGCCGCTTTCCCCGCATAGCGGCGCTATGTGCAGCCTACCTCGGCACGTTTCTCGCTACGCTGGATATCAGCGTCGTGAACGTGGCACTACCGACACTGCAAGACGCGTTGCAAACGGATATTTCCGGTCTTCAATGGGTCGTCAATGCATACACGATCTGTTTGTCAGCCTTCATGCTGTCTTCGGGGCCAATCGCCGATCGTTATGGGCATAAGCGGGCCTGGCTGGCAGGTGTAGGGGTGTTTACTGTCGGCTCAGCAGTTTGCGCTATGGCATCCAACCTGGATTTACTGCTGTTCGGGAGGGCGGTGCAGGGAGTCGCCGGTGCGCTTCTGATCCCGGGTGCCCTGCCAATTCTCAGCCATGCATTTCCAGACGCTGAAGAGCGTGCTCACGTCATTGGTGGCTGGTCGGCGTTCAGCGCATTGGCGCTTATCCTGGGGCCATTGCTGGGTGGCTTGTTGCTCCATGGCATAGGTTGGCAGAGTATTTTTGTTATCAACCTGCCTCTTGGGATGATTGCCATAGGCCTGGGCATCTGGGGGATCAGGGAGCACAAACAGCAAGCGCGCACAGCGCTGGATCCGGCAGGGCAAGTGCTCAGCGTCGTGTGTCTTGCCAGCCTGACTTATGGGCTCATCAGTATCGGCCAGCCGGGCTTGAACTCTTTGATACCCATAGCGGCGCTGGCAGTTGCCCTGGTGGTGTTTATTTTGTTTATGTTTGTAGAGCGGTGTGTAGATCGACCGTTATTGCCACTTTCGCTGTTTCGCAGGCGTTCGTTTGCCGTGGTCAACCTGGCCTCTTTTACCCTGGGTTTTTCGTACTACAGCTGCCTGTTCTTCTTCTCGATCTATTTACAGACGATTCAAGGCTTGTCAGTGGTTGAAACGGGTTGGCGAATGATGCCGCAGTTTCTGGTCACCGGCTGCGTGTCGATTTTGTACGGGCGCTTGAGCGCAGTGATGACATCGCGAAGACTTCTGGTGGCCGGTTATGGCGTGACGGCGCTGGCGATGTCTACCATGGTGACCTTCACAGCACATACCCCTTATTGGATTGTGGGCACCCTGTTCGGGCTTCTGGGGCTCGGAGCCGGTCTCGCAGTACCTGCCACCAGCATGGCGGTTATGACCGCCGCACCGATTGATCGTATGGGGGTGGCCTCTACCACGATGAACGCGTTGCGTCAGATGGGCATGACAATCGGCGTCGCCTTTTTGGGCACGCTCATGAGCAGCGAGGCGTCACGAGTGCTAGCTGCCGCGCTGCGTGATCAAGGGGTAGCCAAAGCGCCTGAGATTGCGCGGTATGTGATTGCTCATGGTGTGGCATCAAGTGACTCGCTGATTGTTTCTACACTTTTTGTTCCCGCGATGGAGCACGGGTTTCATGTGGCAATGATGGTTTCCGGGCTCGCCTGTGCACTGGTGGCCCTGATGCTGTTAATCACCTCTTTTGAGGCCGACACCTTGCCATCGCCCCCACCGAAACACACAGATGGCGGCTGACTTTGCTTCAGAGTGGAGCCAGCCTTGAAATTCACCTGCAGTTCTGTGGTCTGTACAACAATCCCGTAAAGGACTGTTTTATGTCTATTCGCCGTACCCTCTGTTTCCTGACGCTGCCGTTGTTCGCAGGTTGCCAGTATTTGCCCCACACCAACTACTTCACCGCGCCCGAAAACGAGCCCAATCCTGCCTGGGTACGTATCGTCGACTACACGCAACATGCCGAAGTTTACCAATACGAAAACGGTAAACGTTCGGGCGGCGCTGTTCGCACCGGCCTCCTGCCGTTCACCCATACACAAGACGTGGGCATGCCCAAGGCAGGGCAAGACCTCACATGGGACTATTACGAAACGCGGATCCGACCCGGTATCGAAACGCAGGTGGATCTTTTCTGGGAGGGGTCACGCACTCGCTCCTGCCACATCTCGACGAAGTTTACTCCCCAAGCCGGACTCTATTACCAGTTCAGGCTGACATCCGGCTCATCAGGCAGCTGTAGGGTGTACGCATCGCTGATTGAGCGCGACACAGAAGGAAACGGTTGGCATCTCACGCCGAATCCGCAGGTGACCTACAACGGTGATGGACCGACGGCCCAAACCTATTACCAGAACAGTAGGTTTGAGGACCCCGATTATCATCCACCTGAAGCTCTGTATCCGGGGATGGACATTTACTAGACAGGTGCACGACTACAAGGAATCGTTAATTGGCTAGCGCGAAATACTTCCGAACGCTCGGCGAGCGAGCCTCAGAAGATGTGTTCGCATGGGCGGCATTTGTCGCGCAAACAGAATTCCAGTGGAAAGACACAGCGTCAGTCCAGGACGCCGTCGCCTGGCAGCGTATTTGGTTCGAGCTTGAAATACTCAACGGGCTTGCGTTGGCGCATTGGGAGGATGAGGGAAAGCCTATTAACTGGTCGAGCCGCTGGAATACCGACTATCGACAAGAAGCGGCGGCCCTGGCGAATGACTTGCTGGAGCTTTTGTGCGATGCAGAATCATCTGGAGGCTGAACCATCACGCTGGTCTCACGCAAAGTGCCCAGAAGTCGGATTGCGGCGAACAACGACCCGACGGTCAGCTCAATAGGCATCTAAACCGCTCTTCAGGGAGTTTCTCTGCAAAAATCGCGTCGGCTTTCAGCAGCACACCCTCAAATATGCCAGCTTATCCATCCCCATCCGCGCGCTTGTGCAATAGAGCATTTTATAAACCGCTCACACCGTATTGTTCCTCACTGCGTTGATGCTCTTTTGGCTGATACTGCGCGTAGAGGTTGTAGAGTGATCACGGGATGACTGCTTCTGGCCGATAGAGGTCGGTCAGAAAGTTTTATATTGCCCATCATAGGGCTTGCTGGAGCCCAGCTTGATACCCCCATGTTCGGTAAGGCCGCGTTCGATTCACGCGAGCGTTAATCCCGGATCCACAGCTCATTCCGGAGTGAGAACCTACTTCAGCTTTTTCACTGCTACGTTCTTAGCCTCGATCTCCATATCCCCGAAATCACCCTCCAGACTCAGCACGTCGTTTACAAAACTTATGCCTTCCAGCTCTCCGAGTTCCGTGCAGTGGTGCAGGTTGAGTGCGCCAATTCTGACTGTCAGTTTGGTGCCGTAGTCGTTCCAGGCAGTCAGCTTGTAGCGGCTATCGCCATGCAGGCTGACGATCACTTCAAAAATATGGTGAGCCTGGTCCAATGAGACTGACAGGATATTGCTTTCTTCGAGGTCTTTAACGTCCATGGTCAGGCATCTCTCGATTGCTGTTCACTTTCATCGGCCTTACTTGATATCGTCTGAGCGGGCACCGAGGAATAACGGGTCAGCTAAAATGTTGTGAATACCTGGCGACTTGTTCAGGAAAAAACTCCCGATAAAGAGGCTGGGGAATGCCAAGCACGTTAATCTCAATTAAGTCAGGTAGAAGCTCTTCTGAGTAATCCAGGATACCAACGCCTGCACACTGAATGAGTTGGCCTGTTTCGGTTTGAACCGAAAGAGCTAGAGACGTCTGATCACGATGGTTCGCCCGGCATTCGTTTTGGATTAACGAGTAGTCATCGGTTGGCTCGAATCGGCCGAAAACAACCCCCATGGGGGCGTCCCCCTCCTCGAGTGATGAGTAACCCACCAAAACCGTCCCGCTGTATATTGAAAATCGCGCCAAGTGATTACCCATTCGGTATTGGATTTAATATTGCCCATCATCAGGGTTGCCCGCCGCCACTAAAAACTCCTGACGCGCCAACGCTCACAATCCCACACTAGCCGTAGTCGACTCAGCCTCTGCCTCGGGATTCGCCCGCCACAACTGATACGCCAGATAAAACAGATACGCCGCGCCCAAAAACTTGATCCCATAAAACAACAACTCCGACGTTTGCAGCACCACCGCCAAACCCGCCGAGGCGAGGGCGATCATCCCAGCAAAGGCCAGCAGCCGACCGATACCCGCCAGGCACGAAGTGCGGTAGCCGTAGCGCGTGGCGTTGCTCACAGACAGTAAGTTGTTCGGGCCGGGCGCCATGTTCAAGGCGAAGCAGGCGGGCAGGGAAAGGGCGAGAGTGGCGAGGTCCATGGCGGCTCCGGGATCGCGTGGGCGGGGAGGTGTGAGGATAAGGGGGCAGGGGGCTGTTGGACAATGCGCGCGTTGAGTCTGCGATGAAACCAACGCGCGCGGATCAACTCAGCTATGGCGTGCCGGTGTCTCTTCTGTAGTTGACACCTCGGCACGCAAACGTTGGCCGATGCCATCCATCAGGTCAGGTGGGTCTGGCTCAGATCTCGGCCGCCGAGTTGCCTTGGCCAGGGTGACGAACATAGTAGTTGTCGAATTCGGTACTTTCGACAAACTGGAAGCCATGACGCGTGTAAAAACGATTTGACTCGCTTTCTCTGAGAGCCCCTACCCGCAATGCCATTCCTGCGGCATCCGCTTCCACACAGATTTGACTGAGGACAACGGAACCTATGCCCGCGCCTTGTGCGCTCGGCTTGATGTACAGATGATCAAGCAATAATCCGTCGATAAGCGGCTTGATGACGACGAAACCTACTCGCTCGCCGGAAACTTCAATGCAGCGAGTGGACTCGGAAGAAAAACCTTCGCGAAAACGTTCGCGTGCCCGCACAGGATCGAAGCGACCAATGCGCTCAAGGCTTTCACGCATGGCTTCAATCCGAATAGCGACAAGTGTTTCGAAATCACCGGGTTCAGTTCCAACAAGAGTAACTAAAGGGATATCCGTAGTTGCAGGCTGAAATTGCATCCCGAGTGCTCCAGTTTCTATTCAATAGAATCAGCTCTCATAGAAAGCTTGCTTGAAAAGTCCCAACGGTGGATGGGGCAATGTGGGTTAACGGATTCAGAGCGTCAAGCTATCGCGATATGCGCGACACCGCCTGCACGACATCCTCCGCCATCTGTTCTGCACTGCTCATCCCGTCAACCCGTAACACCGAGACCGCCTGCCGGGATAACCACGCCTCGTGCCACGCTCGGTTGCGTCCTGAAAAGTTCGGATCATCATACTGCGAAGCCCATTCCCGAAAAGCCTCATGTATCTGATACATGTCACCACCTGGCGCTATCCGACCGCCAAAGTGCTCCTTCTCACGTGCGGCCAGCCGTTCAAGGCGAACGGGTGTAGGTGTGACAACGAAGACAATCAGCTCCGCATCAGCGATGAGCGCATCTCCCCAGCCCATGCATGAACCGCTCAACACCCAATCGTCTTTACCGAGTGCTTGCTGCATCAATGACACGCGATCAGCGGGAGGCCGCTTGGTCGTGAAGGGAGGGTCTGTGGGCAGCCAGTAATAATCATCGACATCGACCTGCCTTACATCAAGCCGCGTGGCGAGGTTCTGACCCAAAGTCGTCACGCCCGCACACGAAGCACCTGTGATGTAAATCCGCATTTTTTCCTCCATGAATACACGCTGGTTTCGAGCTCAGGGAGCTACCCGATAAGCAGGCCGACTATGCCGTCCTGCTCTGGTATTTCAGGGCAAAGGTGCTGGGCTGACGGTGTACCATCCCGACGGCATCTGGGCACACACCTGCGGTCTCAGCGGCGTTTCAACGGTGGTATCGCCCTGCGCCGAGAGTTGGCGCAGGGCAATCACGCAACCTGCCTTGAACGTGCTGATTTTCAACATTTGAAGTTCCATTTCATCGTCCTTGCCGGGCTCGGGGATGAGCGTGAAGGGTGCGGGAAAGCAGGACATTTGCGAGCCGCCCATGGCGAACCCGGCAATGAAGGGTTTACCTGCCGGGATGACATGCTCGTCAAACACCTTGGGCGATTGGTTGATGGCTTTGTTCGCCTTGCTGGCGGGCATGCCGATGATGGTTGGTGGCCGCCACCCTACTATGAAGGGTGCTTATTCGCCCACCTGGCATGTGCGGCTGAGCGGACGCTCGCCTGTGCCTGCTTCAAGCTGAACCCGCCGGCCGTTCACCCAAACGTTCGACCAACCTTACAAGATAGCCATCGGGATCCTGGACGATGAATTCGCGCTGGCCGACTTCTACGTTGTTCGCCCGATACCAGGTGTCTTTGCATGCTCGAAAGAGTGGAAATCCAGCCTGCAAAAGGCCAGGCTGCTTTCCAGGTCAGTGACCATTAACTCTGGAACCAGTTTGCTACGTTCGAACATCAGGTGACTTCCATTTCATTAGGCTTATTCAGCGGTGAGGTTGAACACTCCAGACAGCCAGTTCATAACCATCAGGATCGGTGAAATGGAACCGGCTTCCACCGGGGAACGAAAATGTCGCGCGGGTAATTACAGCGCCCAGGGCCTTGAGCCGCTGCTGCGCGGCATCGAGGTCGTCGGTGTACAAAATGATTAAAGGACCACCCGGTCGAACCGGTTCGCCGGTGGTGAAGCCACCGGTAAGGCGGCCATCGCTGAATTCAGTGTAGGTAGGGCCGTAGTCGACGAATGTCCAGCCAAACGCGCTGGCGTAGAACGCTTTGCTGCGGGCAATGTCGCCCACATTGAACTCGATGTTGTCGATTTGCCGATCTTGACCGCGAACACTCATGCTTGCCTCCATGGCTGCTGTTTAAGCCAGCGAGTGTAACGTACTCGCACACCTTCATGAGTGTCGCTTGAGCTTTTACACTGGGCGAAACCGGGTTCGCCAAATCTGCCTATGATGCTTCGAACCTGCGCCATTATCGGCTTGAAATAAGGGAGAAAACACAGTGCTGAAGCTTGGAATCCTGGGTGTGGGTGAGCTGACGGAGAAGGTTGTGATCGGGCTGCGCCGTGGCGGGTTTAACGGGCGAGTGCTGCTTTCTCCGCGCAATCACGAACGTGCACAGCAACTCAGCCGTCAGTGCGCGTGTGAGGTGATGGCCGACAATCAACAGGTCGTTGATGAGGCGGACCTCTTATTCCTTGGTGTGCGCCCGGAGGTGGTCGAGCAGCTGTCCAATGAAATACAGCTCAAACCCCAGCAAACGCTGGTGTCGTTGGTGGCCGGTTTGAAGCGCAGCGAGTTACAACGCTGCTTCCCACAGACGTATTCCGTGCGCGCAATGCTCTCCTATGCGGCCCAGATCAATCAGTCCACGGTGGTGGTCACGCCAGGCGGTGAGCCTCATGAAACGCTGCTGGGTACGCTGGGTTCGTTGATAGTGCTCGACGACGAAGCTGCGTTCGAACTGGCCACCGTTGCGGCTTGCATGAATGGTTGGTTCTACTTCTTCCTGAGCGATCTGCAGCAATGGTTTACCGATAAGGGCTTGTCGAAAGAGCAGGCTGCGCAGCTTGTGATGGGCAACATGCAAGACTGCCTGGCCAGCGCCCGGCACACGCCGCAGGCCAGCCTGCAAGCGTTGGGTGGCGCCATTGCTACGCCAGGGACTTTTACTGCGGCTGGGTTGGAGGTACTCAGGAATAACGGCGCGACGCCGGCATGGAGAGAGGCGTTTGAAGAAGTGCTCAACCGTCTGCATAAAGGTTCGTAGTGGGGCGCTCAAGAAATCGAGTATCTTTAGCCGCCTCAGCCGCGCACGATTAATTGTTCAGGGAAGAATGGAATGGCACTCAGGGTGATGGTGATCGGTGGCTACGGTAACTTCGGCAGCATTGTATGCCGGCATTTGGCCGTAGCGCCGGGCATTGAACTGGTGCTCTCGGGGCGTGATCCCCATAAGTTGCAACGCAAACTTGATGAGTTGAACGCACAGTCGGGCAATGTGTGCGAAGGCTGGTGCGGCGATGCCATGGGGGCCGGTTTCGCTGGCGTCCTGCAGTCTCAGAACATCGGGTTGGTGGTCCATACCGGTGGCCCGTTTCAGGGGCAGTCCTATGCCGTCGCCCTGAGTTGCATCGAGGCGGGCGTGAACTACTGTGACCTGTCTGACTGCCGCACGTTCGTCAATGGCGTGGACGTGCTGGATGCACAGGCCAAGCAGGCGGGCGTCGCCATTCTCACGGGTTGCAGTTCAGTGCCGACGCTCTCGTCGGCGATCATCGATCAGTACCGGTATCGCTTCACGCGCATCGACTCGATCGAGCATGGCATTTCCTCTTCGGCCAAGATGCCGGGCTTGTCGACAGTCGAAGGTGTGCTCGCCTATGCGGGCAAGCCGATCAAGCAGCTCAGGAACGGCCAGGTGCATGAAGTGTTGGGCTGGCAAGACCTGACGCTGCGCAGGCTGCCACAGCTAGGCACACGGGTGCTGGCTAATGTGGACGTGCCCGACATGGATATTTTCGCCAGCCGCTATGGTGCCCATACCTTGAGCTTCAAGGCGGGCGCGGGACTCAAACTGGGAGGCGTCGCCAACTACTTGCTGGCCCAGGCACGGCGGCTGGGGATTGTGCGTGACCCTGCCACCTGGGCCGCACGGCTGCATCGGCTGGGTACCTGGTTCGAACGTTTGGGTGATGGCAAAAGTGCAATGTACATCGATGTGCGGGGCCTGGGTGCCGAGGGTCAACCGTTGTCACTGGCGGTGCAACTGACAGCCTTGAACGACAAAGGCCCGGAAATTCCCAGCTGCGCCGCCGTTGCGCTGGCTATCAAACTCGCCCAGGGCTATGTACCCGAACCCGGCGCGCGGCCGTGCGTCGGTGAGATAAGCGTCGACGAATACATGGCGGCCATCAACGATCCGGCGAACCTGAGCCTGGCTGTGCGTTTTTCAGACGGATATTCCAAGCCACTGCACACAGCGCCAGCCCGGCCACGTTAAGTGACATAGGGTTAAACGCCTCCCTTAGCAGCGCGGGGCTGACCACCGCCACATCCACCAGCAACCCAATCAGTGCCGTCGCCGCCACCGCGATCGGCCAGGGATTGCGTGGTGAAAGCACGATCCATAACGCCAGCGCAATCTCGCCAACCCCCGCCAGCGTTGCGAATAACTGCACCTGCTCGATCCCGTGCGCCTGAAACATCGTCCGCTCGCCGTCGCTCAGCCACAACAGCTTCGGCACCAGCCCATGATAGGCGAACATAAACGCCAGGCCGCCTCGGGCGATCCAGTTGATGCGCACCAGGGCGTTCATAACGGTCTCTTCAAAAAACGCTGCTCATGATCGGGATCCGGTAACAGGCAGGTGTTGTACTTGCCGAAGAGCCGATAGCGATTGCGTGCGATGCGATCGTAAGCCCAATCCCGAAGCCCCCGCGGGATGCCGCGCAACAGCAGAATTGGACGCCACACGGCAGGCAGTTGCGCGATGATTTCGAACACCGCGTCCGAACGCACCCAATAGTGGTGGTCGCGAATCACCGCCAGGGTGTCGAACTGATCCAGTGGCAATCCCGCCCAGGCCAGCAACGCCTGCCCCTCGGGGGATTGCACTGCCGCCAATCGAATATGGCGCGGGTGGTCATGACGAATCAGGAACCTGGCCCAACCGTTGCACAGCTTGCACACACCGTCGAACAACACGACTGTTTCGCCAGGGTTCAGCAAAGGTGCTGGAGAAGGGCGAGTTTGGGATGCGGGCATGAGCGAGGGTCCAATCGGGCGGGCTTAGGCTGGATCATACCCGTGTTCAGCGCGAATCGTGTTGGTTGGATTTCGGTTGTAGCGGCTAGCGAAATTTTAGCTGCGACGCCGATCAAGGGTGGGAGCCGTCGAGCCCCGGCGGAGCTGCGAAGGCGGCGGTAGTGCCAACCTCTTCGTCGCCTGACACACCGCTTTCGCAGCTCCGCGCCGTTGTTCTTGAACCTAACGCGAAAGCAAAGGCGCCGCGTCCTTCTCCTCCGACCCCACGTCATGCAACGAAATCCTCGATGTCTCCGGCAGCGCCAACCCGCCCGCCAGTGCCAGCAACGCCACGGCAATCAGATAAAACGCCGGTGACAGATTGCTCCCCGTAGTGCTGATCAGCCATGTCGCCATCAGCGGCGCGGTTCCGCCGAAGATCGTATAAGCCACGTTGTAAGTGATCGCCGAGGCGGTGTACCGCGTGCGCGTCGGAAAAGTCTCCGACAGCAACGCCGCCGTGACCACGCCACACAAAACTGCGCCCACCGCCAGCAACATCACCCCGACAATAGACGCCGCAAACGAACCCGAACTGGCCATCAGGAACGACGGAAACACCACCACGATCAGCAAGGCACACGCCGTCATCACCGTGACCCGGCGCCCGACTCGATCTGAATACAACCCCGCCAGCGGGCAGATCGCCGCCGCGAAGATCAACGCAATCAGCGACACCAGCAAAGCCGCCGCCCGAGTCAGTCCACCCGCCACTTGCAGGTACGTCGCGAAGTAGGTGGTGAACATATAAAACGACAGCGCCGTCAGCGACACAAACGCGCCCAGGCAGCAGATCGCCGCACCATGGTTGCGCAAGGTTTCCTTGAGCGGGGAGTGGGCGACTGCGTGCTCTTGCTTAACGGCCTGGAAGGCTGGCGTCTCATCCAGCTTCCAGCGCAAGTAAAGCCCTACCAGGCCCAGCGGTGCGGCTATCAGGAACGGCAGGCGCCAGCCCCAACTGCCCATCGCCTCGACGGATAATGACGTCTCAAGGGCGTAAGCCACCACAGCTGCGGCGGCGAAGGCGGAAAACGTCGAGACCGGTACGAAGCTGCCGTACCAGGCGCGTTTGTCACTGGGCGCGTGCTCCATCAGGTAGGCACAGGCTCCGGCGTATTCGCCCCCGGCTGAGAAACCTTGGGCGCAACGGATCAGCGACAAAAGAATCGGCGCCGCGACGCCGATGGCCGCGTACGTAGGGAGCAGGCCGATCAAGGTGGTGGCGCCTGCCATCAGCAGGATTGTCATGGCCAGCGTGCGTTTGCGGCCAATCCGATCACCGAGCATGCCGAAGAAAATTCCGCCCAAGGGCCGGAAAGCGAAGGCAACGGCGAATACGGCGAAGGTTTTCAGCAGCGCGGCGCTGGCGTTGCCGCTGGGGAAAAATTGTTGGGCGATGGTGGTGGCGAGGAAGCCGTAGACGGCAAAGTCAAACCACTCGACGAAGTTACCAATGCCGGCGGCGATGATGACCTTTCGCAGGGTTTGGGGGCTGACCTGTTCGGTGGATGGGCTCGTCATGGGGGAGGGCCTCGGAATGATCGGGGATGATCGATTATCGGGGGAGGCGGTTGGGCCGCGGGGCCCAAAAGAGTCGTCCGCGTAGTCAGTAGCGACTCTATGGGCTTATGGAGGCAGGAATTGGGCCAGGTGAGGCGACGGGCTATCGATGGGCGGGGCTGGATGAGTGTGGCTCGCGCGCAGGCCGAGGTGATCTGCGATAAGTCAGCAGCACAATCCCCGTCACCACGATGACACCGCCGGCCAACTGCCCGGCGCTGAGCATTTGATCGAGCACGATCCAGCCCATCAGCAGCGTCGCCAGCGGCTCGATGTTCATCACTGGCGCATTGCGCGGCATATCCAGTCGGGGGACGGAAATGAACAGCACGATAAAACCGGTGCCATAGAGCACGACCAGCGTCGCGAGTGCCAGCCAACCGGTACCCGTTGCCGGCAAGTTCAGGCCGCCTGGAAGGGCACCGCTCAGGCCGGCCAGGTTGACGCTGCTGAACACGATAAAGATCGTCAGCAGGCTGCGCACGGAACCACGTACCTGGGACAACTTGTGATCGGTGATCCACAGCGCGCAGGCGAATACAAACGCGGCGCAGAAGGCGAGGGTTATGCCGAGTAGCCAGTGCGGGCCGATGTCTGTATTGCTTGAGAGGCGGCCTGGTACGTCGAGGACAAACACCAGCCCCACCAGAATCAAGCCCATCAGCAAGGCGGTGCGAGCAGTGGGTCTTGGGCCGCCAAATGCCCAGGTGAGCAGCGCCAGCAAAATAGGGAAAACATTGCCCACCAACAGCGCCACCGCTACGGGTACGCGGGCTACGGCGGAATACAGGCACAGGCTTTGCGCCGCAATAAGTAGGCCCAGCAGTACTTGCCAACGCCATGCACCGGGCGGCAGGCGCAGGCTTTGACGCTGCCACAGCACTAACGCGGCCAGTACCAACAAAGTGCCGCCCGAGCGCAGCACAATGGCCAGCAACACCCCGGCGCCGTCATCAAAAGCTACGCGAGCGGCGATGTGGTTGCCTGCGAAGGCGCAACCCATGCAGAGCAGAATCAACACGGCGATGGGGCGGGGGAATAGGGCGGGTGTGGCTTGGGCAGGGGCAGTCATGGGGAACTCGAGCAATGGACGCCATCGTCGTGGATGGCTATTTATTTTTAGGTTGTCGTACAACTGGGTGGTGGGAGTTGTAGCCTGTTTGGCGCGAAGGGGCAAGGAGGCCGTTTAAATAGTGAGTTCAGGCTTTGGCTTTGCCGTCGAATCGCTGTCACCAAGTGGGCGCACATCTGCGCTCGCACGGCTCATTGATGAAACCGCCTCCCCAACGCATCCAACCTCACCGCAATCGGCGGTAACCGTTCACTGCTCCTCGCCAACATCTCCACATCATCCGCTGTGCTCTGCGCAATGGTTTGCACCGACTGCAACCGCCCGACGATCTCCAGGTTCGCCGAGGTTTGTTCGCGGGTGGTGGTCACGATCTGCCCATTCAGGTCGTCGATGTGTGCGATGTCATTGCCTACCGCGCGCAGCATATCGACCGCCACCTGGCTGTCTTCCACGCAACGTTCGACGCCTTGGCGGCTGTCGTGCATGGCTTCTACGGCTTGGCGACTGCCGTGTTGAAGGCCTTCGATGATGGTTTTGATTTCCTGGGTGGACACCGCCGTGCGCTGCGCCAGGCTGCGGACTTCGTCGGCGACCACGGCGAAGCCACGACCTTGCTCGCCGGCGCGGGCGGCTTCGATGGCGGCGTTGAGGGCGAGGAGGTTGGTTTGGTTGGCGATGCTACTGATGACTTCCAGTACGGTGCCGATGTGTTCGGCTTGTGTGGCCAGGCCTTGCACGGTCTCGTGCGTGCCGTTGATGCGTGAGGCCAATTGGGTGATTTCCTGCTGGGCGCGACTCACGCTTTCCTGGCCGCGCAGGACTTGTTGGCTGGCCTTGCCCGCGTGATCCACGGCGTGTTCGACGTGTACGGCGATGTGGCCCATGGCGACTTCCATGCGCTGCATCGAGCCGGTCATCTGGATGATTTCTGCCAACTGATGCCGCGCGCCTTTTTCCAGAGTGCCGCTGGCGTCTGCCAGTTCCTGGCCGAGTTGGCCGAGGCCGTGGGAGTCGCGGGCGACGCCGTCGATCAGGTGGGTGATCTGTTGCAGGAAGTGGTCGAAACGCTTGGCCAGGGAGACGTGCACTGTGCCTTTGTCAGCATTGTCGGCTTCAACGGTGAGCTGGGAGGTGACCGCGAGCATTTTCTCAAGCATTTCCTGGCTCTCGACTGCTTCGGCCTGGCTGTGCACGGCCAGGTAGAGCAGGGCAACGGTTTCCATCACCACGTAGAAGGCGTGAACGAACACCATGGTCCAGCTACCGTGGTGTTCCATCACGAACACCGGGAAACCTTGATGGTGCAGCGCATGGAACACCACGTGGTGCACGGCAATTGTTGCTGCTGCGATCAGGATCGGCAGCCAGTCGCGATAAAACGTCAGCACGGCCAGCAGCGCGAAGATCCCGAAGTGCGCTTCGATCATCCCCTGCGCCTGGTTGATGTGCAGTGCAGCCATCACCATCAGGCCCGCGCCTAATGCGCAGCGCATCACGCGGGTTCCGCCAAGGGCTCGATAAAGCGCAGTGAGCACCACGCCGGTGCCGCCGCCCACGATCACGGCCTGCATCAATGTGTCGTGCCAGAACGCCAGGCCCAGGGAGAACAAAAACATCAGCCAGATCAACGCCAGCATGATGCGGTCGGCTTTACGGTAGTGCTCGAAAAAACGCGCGCGGGTGTGCATTCACACTGACTCCATATGGGTTGGTTGGAACAAAACGGGGGCAGGGTGGAGCAAGTGGGGTGTTTTTGTTTTTTATTGGATTGAGTTTTGCCAAACGCATATCGGCATCATCGAGAGGAACTTTAGAGACGGCTACCCAGTCGGGTAGCCGAAAATGCGTCGATGATTAGAAGCTGTACTTGGCCGTCAGCGTCATGTTACGCGGGTTGCCGTAGGCGTCACCGCCGTAGCTCACCGAGTTGGCAATGGTTGTGTAGTAGCGTCGGTCGAAGATGTTGTTGGCGTTGAGTTGCAGGTCAAGGTGATCGTTGACCTTGTAGCCGGCCATCAGGTCGGTGACGGCGTAAGCGCCTTGTTCGAGGCGGTAGTAGCTGCCATCAGCCAGCTTAAGGTCGTTGTACATGCGGCTCTGCCAAGAGATGTTGCCACCCACGCGGAGTTTTTCCAGTGGGCCCTGGAAGTTGTAGCGGGTGGTCAGCTTGAACAGATGCTCCGGCGTATCAGTGTCGAACTGCTTGTTGACCTTCTGCGGGTTCGCTTCGTCCTTGATGGTGTGTGTACGCGCGTAGGTGTAGCCACCGCCGACCTGCCAATTCTCGGTCAACGCGCCCTGCAGTTCGACGTCGATACCCTGGCTGCGAATCTCGCCGGAGGCTTCAGAGCAGGAGGCTTGTGGGCAGTTTGCCACGGTCACGCCCACTGCACGGTTTTCCTGGTCGACGCGAAACAGCGCCAGGCTCGCATTCAGCGCGCCACCCAGGTATTCGCCCTTGATCCCCACCTCATAGTTCTTGCCGACGATCGGCTTGAGTGGGTTGCCTGAAGTATCTTTGTCGCTCTGTGGCGTGAAGATGTCGCTGTAGCTGACGTAGACCGAGTGGTGATCGTCCAGGTCGTAGATCAGGCCTGCATAACGGGTGAGGTTGCGGGTCACCTTGTAGTCGCCGGTGTCGCTGCCATGGGCATCGTAGTCATACCAATCCAAACGTCCGCCGAGGATCAGCTTCAATGGGTCGGCCAGGCTCAGGCGTGTGGTGACGTAGAGACCGTCCTGGGTGGTGACGGTGCGGTCATTGGTCGTGTGCACAAAGTCCGGCTTGCCAGCCGTGAGTGGCCAGTTGGTGTTGTACGGACTGTAATTGTGGGTGGTCATGTCGTAGATGCGGCGGCTGGCGCCTACCACCAGTTCATGGGTGCGCCCAAATGCCTGAAACGGGCCGCTGGCAAAGGCGTCAACGCCGGCCTGGTTTTCATCGTAGGCGGCCTGATAGACCGTGCGGGCCAGCGTGTTGTTGACCCAGCGTGACTGGTAGGAGCCAGAAAACAACGCGTTCTGCTCGGCGTAGTTGGCGTTGACCTGAAGCTTCCAGTCGTTGGCCAGGCGCTGACGCAGCTCGGCGAACACTGTGTTGATCTCCTGGTCCTTGTTCTCCCAGTCGGTGCCGGGGTTGTACGAGCGCGGCAGGTCCAGGTGATGGCCATCCTGGCTGACCATCGAAGAGCCCCAGAAGTAATTGGTCTTGTCCTTCTGGTTTGAGAAACCGAGGGTAAGGGTGGTGTCTTCGCTCAAGTCGGCTTCGGTGACGGCATAGAACAGGCCGTGAGTGTCCTCGGCTTTATCGATGAAACTGTTGGCGTCGCGGTATGAGGTCACCACCCGCCCGCGCCAAGTGCCACTGTCATTGAGCGGGCTGGAAGCGTCGAGCTCGCCGCGGTAGTCATCCCAACTGCCGGCGGCGCCGGTCAGGGTGACTTTCTGCTCGTCCAGTGGGCGCTTGCGGACCAGGTTGATCGCGGCCGAAGGGTTGCCCGCGCCAGTTACCAAGCCGGTGGCACCGCGCACAACCTCGACACGATCAAACATCGCCAGGTTCGGCTGAGCGCCCACCGTTGAGCCGTTATAGCCGCTGGGGATGCCGTCATACATAAGGTTGTCGATGTCAAACCCGCGCGAGGTGTAGGACTGCCGCCCAGGCCCGCTGGAGTAGTTCAGGAACAACCCGGGAGTGGCATTGACCACGTCGTTGATGCTGGTCATCGCCTGGTCGTCCATACGTTGACGCGTGATAACGGTGACAGCCTGCGGGGTCTCACGCATGGTCAATGGCAGCTTGGTCGCCGTTTTCATCGCGCCGGTGGTGTAGGACTGCGTGCCTTCGGTGGTTTCGCCAAGCTGCTGCTCCCCGGAGATTTGCGTGGCGCCCAGCTCAAGCGTGGCTGCCGGCGCTTCGGCGTCTGCGGCAAAGGCCGCTTGGGTGCTCGCAAGACAGACAGCCAACGCCATCAAACTGGGTGAAAAACCTTTGCCGCCGTGTTGTTGCACAGACATGGAACTGACTCTCCCCGAACGCCGTCCCTGGCGAATAATAAAGATGTTGATAATTATTCGCATAAGTTTGGCAGATTGAGTCTGGGGGAAAAAGCCTTCACAGAGAATTAGTTAACGAATTTTTCACATGTAGTGTGTGGGGCGTTTAGCCGTCAATCTCCAAACGCACGGCAGGTAGGGGCCGCTCAGTCGCGCTTGGGAATGGCCACCCGGCTTGTCGCTTTCACCTCTCGCAACGCCAGGCTCGACTGGATCGACGCAATCCCCAACTGGCGCCTCAGCACGCTCTCGACAAACTCGCTGTAGCTGTCCAGATCTTCCGCCAGCACTTGCAACAGGTAATCCGCATCACCCGTGATCTTGTGGCACGACAACACCTGCGGCAGCTCTTTCACCACGGCCTCGAAGGCGTCAGGCGCATGGTCGGTGTGGATGGCAAAACGCACATGCACAAAGGCCATGATGTCCAGCCCGAGCATCTTGCGATCGAGGTTGGCCTGGTAGTCCTTGATCACGCCTTCTTCTTCCAGGCGTTTGCGCCGCCGCCAGCAGGGCGTGAGGCTCAGGGATAAACGCTCGCTGAGTTGAGCGTTGGAAATACTGGCGTCTTCCTGCAGCAGGGCGAGGATGGCGAGATCAGTGTCATCAAGAGCGACCTGTTTGGTTTTATTTTTCATAATTGTGAGTCTATGAGGTAAATATTCCCGATAAAGCTAACAGTGCCGTAAGTAAAAGCAAAGAAAGCCCGGCGTAGCCAGAACAAAATAGACCCTGTCTTTTACTGGCGGATGACCCTCATGCTGACTGTTTTTAGCGAAGCCCACCGTTTGCACCATGGCACCGAACTGAAGGACGGCGTGCTCAAACCCTCGTTCGAACAACCGAGCCGCGCCGACACCGTGCGTGACCGCGTCAGGCAGGTTGGGCTGGGCGATATCATCGTACCGCGGCGCTTTGACCGGGCCTGTTATGTCAACGCCCACAGCGAACGCTACGTGACCTTCCTCGAAACTGCCTGGGCCGAATGGACCGCCATCGGCCGCAGCCATGACGCGCTGCCCCTGGTGTGGCCGGTCCGGGATTTGGCCAACCAACAGGTGCCGGATTTCATCGACGGCAAGTTGGGTTTCTTCGCCATGGACGCCGGCTCGCCGATTACCCGCACCACGTGGGATGCGGTAAAAACCAGCGCCGATATCGCCTTAACCGGCCTGGCACTGTTGGATGAAGGCCATTACAGCGCCTTCGCCCTGTGCCGCCCTCCGGGCCATCACGCGGCGCGTGAATACATGGGCGGCTATTGCTACCTCAACAACGCCGCGATTGCCGCGCAGCAAGCCATCACGAAAGGCGCCAAGCGCGTGGCGGTGCTGGATGTGGATTTTCACCACGGCAACGGCACGCAGAATATTTTCTACGACCGTCCGGACGTGATGTTCATTTCCCTGCATGGCGACCCGGCGGTGTCCTATCCGTATTTCTCCGGTGCCAGCAGTGAGCGCGGCGCAGGTGCGGGGGAGGGCTTCAACCTGAATTACCCGTTGCCAAAAAACACCACGTGGGACCACTACCAAACCGCCCTTGTCGACGCCTGCCAACAACTGCGCCGTTTTGCACCCGACGTGCTGGTGATCTCCCTCGGTGTCGACACCTTCAAGGATGACCCCATCAGCCACTTCCTCCTCGACAGCCAGGACTTCCTCGGCATGGGCGAAATCATCGCCAGCGTTGGCGTGCCCACGCTGTTCGTGATGGAAGGCGGCTACATGGTCGATGAAATCGGCATCAATGCCGTCAACGTGCTGCACGGTTTCGAAAGCAAAACCCAATAACAACAACCGTCGACTTTTTTCTGCCAAAACTCAAAAACATAAAAAGAGGTTTTGTGATGAAAACAACCACGCCTGGGCTTTGTGAAAAGCCTGCGTTGCAACGTACCCTGAGCAACCGCCATATCCAGTTGATGGCCATGGGCGGTGCGATCGGCACCGGCCTGTTCATGGGCTCCGGCAAAATCATTGCGCTGTCCGGCACCTCGATCATCCTGATCTATATGATCATTGGGCTGTTCGTGTATTTCGTGATGCGCGCCATGGGCGAACTGCTGCTGTCCAACCTCAACTTCAAGAGCTTCGCCGACTTTGCCGGGGCGTACTTGGGGCCGCGCGCGGCGTTCTTTCTCGGCTGGTCGTACTGGTTGAGCTGGAGCGTAGCGGTGGTGGGGGATGCGGTCGTGGTCGGCGGCTTTTTTCAGTACTGGTTTCCGGATGTGCCGGCGTGGATCCCAGCGGTGGGCATGTTGCTCACGCTGTTCGCGCTCAACGTGCTGACGGTCAAGCTGTTTGGCGAAGTGGAGTTCTGGTTCGCGATCATCAAAATCATCGCCGTGGTGACCTTGATTGGCGTGAGTGTGGTACTGATCGCCAGCTCGTTTGTCTCGCCGACCGGCGTCACAGCTTCGCTGACCCATTTGCTGGACAAACAGGCAGCGTTTCCCAATGGCCTGTTTGGCTTTTTTGCTGGCTTCCAGATGGCGATTTTTTCTTTCGCCGGCACCGAACTGATCGGCACGGCCGCCGCCGAAACCCGCTCGCCAGAGCGCACGTTGCCCAAGGCAATCAACTCGATCCCGCTGCGCATCATCCTGTTCTACGTGCTGGCCCTGGCATGCATCATCGCCGTGACTTCGTGGCAGCAAGTCTCGCCGAGCAAAAGCCCGTTTGTTGAGTTGTTCCTGGTCGCAGGCTTTCCGGCCGCTGCGGGCATTGTGAATTTCGTGGTACTCACTTCGGCAGCTTCATCTGCCAACAGTGGCGTTTTTTCCGCCAGCCGCATGTTGTTCGGGTTGGCCGACCTGGGTGATGCACCGGGCATTTTTGGGCGGTTGTCGAACAGCAGCGTGCCGTTTATCAGCCTGGCGTTTACCACCGTGCTGATGCTATTAGGGCTGGTATTGCTGTTTGTGGTGCCGGAGGTGATGACCGCTTTCACCATCGTGTCGACGGTGTCAGCGATCCTGGTGATTTTCACCTGGTCGACCATCCTCGCGTCCTACATCGCCTACCGTAAAAAACGCCCGGACCTGCACGCGAAATCCATCTACAAGATGCCTGGTGGTGTGCCGATGGCCTGGTTTTCCTTGGCGTTTCTCGCGTTTGTACTGGGCCTGTTGGCGTTGCGGCCGGATACACGCCTGGCGCTGTACGTGATGCCAGCCTGGTTTATCTGGCTGGGGATCGCTTACCAGTTTTCGCGATTCAAGGGTGCTAGTTGGATGAAGGGGACACACTCGGTCGCAGGTGATCCGCATCAATGATGGCCTTGGCAAACGCCTCGGGCGCCTCCTGCGGCAGGTTGTGACCCACGCCGTCATTGATCAGGCGGAACGCATACTTGCCGGTACAGCGCTTGGCGCAGTCGCCGGGCGCGGAGCGCCGTTGGCGTCACGGTCGAACATGGCGTAGCAGCCTGCAATCCCACCCTCACACCCATCAAGCACACTAGGACAGGTGAGGTTTTACGACAGCACGATCTCGTAAGGCTCGCGCATACGCTCCAGCAGCACCTGGGCCATCATGGGGGCCAGGCCGATTTCCGGATCGCCGGCCAGTTGGCTGGCGTAGGCGTGGGCGGCATGGAGTTTGCGCGCCACGCTCCAGCTGTCCAGACGCACTTTGCGCGCCCGTTGCCAGGGGATGATCGCCCCTTCTCGGGCGGGCCAGTGCCAGGCCCAGATCGGCAATTCATGCAACTGCGCGCCTACCAGGCTGCACGCCTTGGCGCTGGCACGGCCGACTGCGTCATGGTCGGCATTGCCGTCATTGCGCCAGGTGCTGAACACCACGTCGCCCGGTTGCAGGTAACGCGCGATGAACTGGCTCAGCTGTGCTTCCCGGGCGGCGAGGGCGGTATCGCAGAACCCGCCACGTATCCACTTCAGGCTGTGCAACGGCATACCCAGGCGGCGTAGGGCTTCGACACTTTCCTGCGGGCGCACCACGCTCAAGCGGCTCGCCGGCCATATGTTGGACCCCGGGTGGCTGGCACTGCCGTCGGTGAGGGAGATCAGTTGCAGCGGGTGTTCCAGGGTGCTGAGCAACTGCAGCAAGCCGCCACAGGCCAGCACTTCGTCGCCGGGATGCGGGGCGATGATGACCACGCGCGCGCCAGCGGGTACCAGTGAGGACGCGGTGATCGGGAGGATTTGCGCCAGCTGCGGGGCACTGTTCCAGATTTGCGCCGTGCCGCGACGGCCGTCGCTTAAAGAGGCAAGCTTCATGGGGGGTTACATCCTTGTCGATTGATGCTGTGGGTCGTGCCCGTTGACGGGACGACTCTCTTCTATCCACCACAGGCTCCGCCGCAGTGGCTGCATGGCACTCCAACCGTGGAATACCAGCAAGGCGTCCTCAGCATAGACAAGGATTGGTCGCTTTTACATTCAGTAACGCCGTTTTTTAAGTGGCGTGCATCAAACTCTTCAAATAATCGCCAAACCCGCCTTGTGCGCGGGCGTCCAGGCGCGCACTGGTGATCACTTGCGGCGTATGGCTCCAGGCGATGGAGGCGCCGCACCGCTCAAGGTTGCGCACCAATTGGACATCTTCATGGCACGCCAGCGGTTCGAAACCGCCGGCGCGCACATAAGCGCCAGCGCTTACGCCCAGGTTGGCACCGTGGATGTGCCGATGACCGTCACGGGCCTCATAACCTTGCAGATAACGAATGTGTGCAGCGGGATCGTAATCTTCGCTCCAGGCGTCCACCGTGACAGTGCCGCACACCGCATCCACCCCCAGTGCCAGCTGCGCCACCAGCCAGTCCGGGGCAACCCGGCTGTCGGCGTCCGTGCAGGAGATCCAGCGCGCGCCCTGATTGAGCAGGTGGCGCGCGCCAATCCCGCGCACATGCCCCACATTGCGCGCCTGGGCTTCGAGGTAATGCACCGGGTAGGCCTGGGCAATGGCGGCACTGCCATCGCTGCAACTGTCGAGCACGACCAGGATAGTGACTGTTTCGCCCATCAATCCGGGGTGGCCAGCCGCGATCAGCGCCGCTTCAAGGCAGTCGCCCAGCAACGCCTCTTCGTTGTGTACCGGGATCAGAATACCGATCATCGCAAGCCCTCAAGGGTGGCGACCGAGGTGCCATCGCGGCTCCATAGATCAAGAAGAAAGTCGTGTTCGTGATGGCTTGCGATCCGCGGCATATCCAGGCGCTGCTGGAGCAGCGCGTGCACCTGCTCGGCAGTCTGCGGGCTACCTTCGATAGGCGGGCGCCAATGGCAAGCCAGCACTTGGCCGTCATCGGTAAGCGAAGCGCGGGCGCGATCAATCAACTCGCTCAGGTCGTTTGCGTCGAGGTAGTAGCACAGCTCGCTCAATACGATCAGATCGAAATGACCGGTGGGCCAATGGCCCGGCAAACGGCTTTGCTGCACCTGCGCATGCGGGAAACCCAACAGCCGGCTACTCGCCAACGCCACGGCGGCGGCGGCGGTGTCGCAACACAGCAGGCGGTCGCAACGTGGCGCCAGCTCGAAGCTCAGCTCGCCATTCGCGCAACCGGGCTCGAACACCGAGGCATAGCGCGGCCGCGTGAGTATCGCCAGGGTCAGTGCGCGTTTGCGTCGCTCGTACCAGCGCTCGCGAAAGGCCCAGGGATCGTCGTTCTCGGCGAACAATTGGTCGAAGTAAGGCGTGGCCACACTCATACGAACACCACTTCAAAGGGCTGCAACAAGCGCTCCACCACATAGGGCGCGAGCACTGGCGCGAGGCCGACCAGCGGGTCACCTTCCAGCTGGCTGGCGAAGGCATGGATGGCATGGCGCTTGCGGGCGACGGCTTCGCAGCTCAGCGCAATCTTGCGCGCGCGGTGCCAGGGCACCAGGCTGTTTTCGGGGGTTGCCCAGTGCCAGGTCCACACCGGTACCTCATACAGGGTTGCGCCCACGGCCTCGGATGCCTTGGCGCTGGCACGGCCAACGGCCTCATGGTCGCAATGGCCGTCTTCACGCCACGTGGTGAACACTACATCGTTGGGTTTGAGATAACGCTGGATAAACGCAGCGAGTTCATCCTCGCGCGCCGCGACCTTGCTGTCGCTAAAGCCCGCGCGCAGCCATTTCAAGCTGTGGGCAGGCAGGCCGAGACGATGCAGGGCCTGTGCTGACTCCTGGGGGCGCACCACGCTCAAGCGCTCGACCGGCCAGCGTTGCGAACCGGGATGACTGGCGCTGCCATCGGTGACTGAAATCAACTGTATTGGCCGGCCCAGCGCCGCCAACCCCTGCATCAGCCCGCCGCAACCCAGCACTTCGTCATCCGGATGCGGGGCAATGATCACTGCACGATGGCCTTCAGGCACCAACTGCTCGACGCTGATCTGTGGCAACTTGGCCATTTTCGGCGACGCCTGCCAGTGATGCAGCGGCGTACCCTGGCCCACAATCGGATTGGCTTTCATAGCTGCCACCTTCCTGTGGGGGCGCCCGCGGCCAGTTCGCCAAGACCGGCCAAGTCGCGCTCGGCATGGCTTTGGCGCACATACACCGGCAGGTCCGCCATCAACTGGGCGAAGTGCGGGTCCTTGCAATACGGACCCGCACCGACGGCGCGGCCAACGTGGCGAATCACTTGCTCAACGGTGTCTTCGATGCAGGCACGCGTCTGCTGGGCCAACGCCCTGGCGTCAGCCTGCGGTTCTCGGTCGAGGTGTTTGGCACTGGCGCGCAGCACGCAGGCGGCACTGTTCAATGCACTGTCGACGGCGCCGAGATGGGCGAGGGCATGCGGTTCGGGTCGCTTGCTGCAGTGTTCGAGCAAGACTTGCGCCAGGCGTTGCGCCGCGCCGTACCAGCAGGCTGCGATGCCGATGCCGCCTTGCCAGAAACCGGGGCGGGTGAGGTAATCACCGGGGCTGCCCACGGCAAGCCCCCACGCCCCATCAAACACGACTTCCACACTGCCGGTGGCCGCCATGCCCACGGCATTCCAGCCCTGGTCAGTCACGGTGATGCCGGGTTGGTCCATGTCCACCGCCACCAACTGCTGGCGATCTTCTTCGTCCCAGGCCGTCAACAACCCATGACTGACCACCGCCGCGCCAGAGCACCAGGCTTTACGCCCTTGCACCAGCAGGCGATGGCCCTCTTTGCGCACATGCAGCTTGGCCGTGGGGGGTTCGGCTGCCCACATACCCCACGTACTGCCCAAGGGCGGCAAGGGGCTGTTGAGCTCGGCGATGATTGCCAGGGCATCGGTATGGCCTTCAAACAGCTTGCACAGGCGCAGGTCATGACCTGCCACCTGCGCCAAGCGGCTGAACCGTTCCAACGTCTGGCCGCTGCCCGGCAACGGCAGTTGGTCCAGGCCTTCCTCCTGAAGCGCCTTCAGGGCCGCGCCCAGGGCTTGCGTGTCCGCATAGCCCCGGTAGCCTTGAAGGAGTCCATGCAACGCCATCTCACACCTCGTCTTCGTGCTGCAGCTCAAACAGTAGCAACGAGCGGCCGGTCACCGCGTATTCATGTTCAAAGTCGAAACGTTCCTGACCACGCACCGCGGGCTCGTTGGTGTCGAGCATGCAGGACCAGAACTCACCCTCTGGCACAGGCGGCAGGCGGAAATTGACCATGTCGTGGTGGGCGTTGACCACCAGCAGCAAGGTCGCATCGGCGCCGGCACGGCGAATCCCGGTTTCCTGGGCGCGGCCATCCATCAACATCCCCAGGCAACGGCCGTGGCTGTCGTGCCACTGTTCGGTGGTCATCTCGGTGCCATCTGGCGATAGCCAGGTCACGTCCTTCACGCCGATATCTTCGTTGTAATCGCCCACCAGGAAGCGTCCACGACGCAGGATCGGGTAGGTCAGGCGCAGCTTGATCAGGCGCTTCACAAATTTGAGCAGCGCCTTGCCGTCGTCGTCCAAATCCCAGTTGACCCAGCCGATCTCGCTGTCTTGGCAGTAGGCATTATTGTTGCCGTGTTGGGTGCGGGCAAATTCGTCACCGGCCACGAGCATCGGCGTGCCTTGGGACAACAGCAGCGTTGCGAAGAAGTTACGCATCTGGCGCAGGCGCAGTGCGTTGATCTCCGGATCTTCGGTCGGGCCTTCTACGCCGTGGTTCCACGAAAGGTTATTGTTGCTACCGTCCTGATTGTTCTCGTCGTTGGCTTCGTTGTGTTTGTCGTTGTAGGACACCAGGTCGTGCAAGGTGAAACCATCGTGCGCGGTGATGAAGTTCACCGAGCTGTAAGGGCGGCGGCCACGATGATTGAACATCTCACCCGAGGCGGTCATGCGCGCAGCGAAATCCGCCAACTGGCCGTCATCACCTTTCCAGAACGCGCGCACGGTGTCGCGGAAGCGGTCATTCCATTCCACCCAGCCCGGCGGGAAATTGCCCACTTGGTAGCCACCAGGGCCGCAGTCCCAAGGCTCGGCGATCATTTTCAGCTGGCGCAGCACCGGGTCCTGGCGGCAGGCCACGAGAAAGCTATGGCGCTCGTCGAAACCGTCGCGATAGCGCCCGAGGATGGTCGCCAGGTCGAAGCGGAAACCGTCGACGTGCATTTCCGTCGCCCAATAACGTAGCGAGTCAGTGACCATCTGCAGCACGCAAGGGTGGCTCAGGTCCAAGGTGTTACCGGTGCCGGAATCGTTGATGTAGAAACGTTTGTCATCCGGCATCAGGCGGTAGTACGAGGCGTTGTCGATACCACGCATGGACAGGGTCGGGCCGCGTTCGTTGCCTTCGGCGGTGTGGTTGTAGACCACATCGAGGATCACCTCGAGCTTCTGTTCATGCAGGTGCGCGACCATCTCCTTGAACTCGGCGATCTTGCCGCTGGCCAGGTAGCGCGGGTCCGGGGCGAAAAACGCGATGCTGTTGTAGCCCCAGTAATTGGTCATGCCTTTTTCCAGCAGATGCTGGTCGTTGACGAATGCGTGTACCGGCAGCAATTCGACGGAGGAAATGCCCAACTGGCGGATGTGCTTGAGTACATCATCTTCCATGAGACCGGCGCAGGTGCCGCGCACGGATTCGCCCACGGAAGGGTGGCGCATGCTGATGCCGCGCAAATGGGTTTCATAAATGATCGTACGGTCCCACGGCACACGCACCGGCTGGTCGTTGCCCCAGGTGTGCGCCGGGTCGATGACCTTGCATTTGGGCACGAAGGGCGCGCTGTCGCGTTCGTCGAAGCTAAGGTCGTCGTCGGGGTGGCCGATGGTATAGCCGAACAGCGCCTCCGACCATTTGAGTTCGCCCACCAACTGTTTGGCATAGGGGTCGATCAGTAATTTGTTGTGGTTGAAGCGGTGGCCGTTGGCCGGGTCGTATGCACCGTAGACACGGTAGCCGTAAATCAGCCCAGGGTGGGCGTCGGGCAGGTAACCGTGGAAGATTTCGTCGGTGTATTCCGGCAGTTCAATACGCTCCAGCTCAACCTCACCGGTGTCATCGAACAGGCACAGCTCAACCTTGGTGGCATTTGCTGAGAACAGTGCAAAGTTGACGCCCAGACCATCCCAGGTCGCGCCAAGCGGGAAGGGCAAACCTTCACGAATCCGCGACGGTTCGCTGTCCGGCGTCGGTGAGGTTTTATCGGGTTTGCTCATTGTGTTGCTCCTGCAGGGTCTTTTTTCAGGCCGAACGCGGCCGTGCTGACGAGATTTCAGCTGACAATTTGGAATAAGAAATCACCGCTTGCCGACGGCGTCGGCAAGCGGTGTGAGGTCAAGACTTGGGCTTCTTCGGCGCCGGCGGCTTTTTAGCGGCCGCTGGTGCTGGCTTGCTGGCCGCAGGTGCCGAAGGCTTGGCCTTTGGCGACGGTTTAGGCGCGCTTGCCTTGGGTTTAGCCGCCGCCTTTGGCTTGCTTGGCGTCAAGGCCTCGGCTTCCGCCAGCTTGCGCGCCATTTCCCAGTGCCGCGCATCTTCACCGTGGGGTTTGCCTTCGGACTCCCAGATCTGATGCGCCAGCTCGCGTATGCGTTTGTCTTCAGTACTCATCACAATGCTCCTCGCAGAAAATTTTCAGCTTTCTTGATCATCAGGATTGATAAAGACATTGACCGGGAAATCCCCCAGGGCAGTGCTAACCAACAGCTCCTTGTCTGGTGTGACTGCGCCTGTCTGAAAAAGTCCCTTCCAGTTTTGGGTTGTCGCGGCGAACGGTAATTTCACCCGCGTATCGCCCCAAACCTGCGCATTGATCTGGGGATGCACACCGTTTTCAAGCAAGCGATGCGGCCAGCGTGGCACCACCACAAGAAGGCGTTTTCCCTGGTGTTCACGACAGAACGCGACCACCCGTTCAGCGTGCTTGCCCACCACGTCCAGCGGTGTGTAGGTGGCGCTGCTGAACAGCTCGGGATGGGCCTTGCGCACGGCCAGCACCTGAGCAATCAGCGCCTGTTTGATACGCCCGTCGCGCCAGTTGAACAGCAGTTCGCCAATGTCCGGTGGTGTATCCAAGGCGTGTTGCCGTGCATTGAAATCCACTGGGCGGCGGTTGTCCGGGTCTACCAGGCTGAAGTCCCAGAACTCATCGCCCTGGTACAGGTCCGGCACACCCGGCACAGTGATGCGAAGCAAGGATTGCGCCAGGGCATTCAAGGCGCCGGCCGGGGCAATCGCCTGGGCGGCGTTACCGATAGCGGTGCGCAATGGGTGGCCTTCATCGCTGAGCAACAGCCGCGACAGGAATGCCTCGACGCCTTGTTCATAGGCCTCGTTGGGCGCGCTCCAACTGCTCTGCAACTTGGCTTCGCGCAGGGCTTTTTGTTGCCACTGCCACAGGCGCTGCTGGTAACCCTCGAAGTCGCGGGCAAGGTCCAGCGGCCAACTGCCCAGCAATGCCTGATAGAGGATCAATTCATCGCCGGCTGACGGCGTGTTTGCATCGGTACGCAACGGGGCGGCGAGGCTGCGCCAGTGCTCAACTTGCTCGACGTACCACGGCGCGCATTCGCTGAGCACCGCCAGGCGCGCGCGCGTGTCTTCGCCGCGCTTGTGGTCGTGGGTGGCGGTGGCCAGCAGGTTGTCGGGGAAGCGCTGCAAGCGTTGCCCGTTTACCGCATGGAAGTCGGCCAACGGCGCGCTGAACTGCTCGGTGCTAAAGCCCACGTCATTGCGCGATAGCAATACCGCCGAACGATAGAACGCAGTGTCTTCCACCGCCTTGGCGGCCGCGGGCGAGGTCAGTTGCTGGAAGCGCACGCAGGCATGTTTGAGGATCTTGCGTTCACGGCCTACCGGGCGATTGCGCCACGGCTGGCCACCCAGCCATTTCTCCAAGTGCTCGAGTACCGGCCAGTCGCCTTCGCCCAAGGTCGTGCGAGCGCCCTCCATGGCTTGCTGGAACACCTTGTCGTCGGCGGCGCTGCGCCCACGGGCACTGATGTAGGTGCGGTACACCGGGAAGTGCACGATCAGTTCCTGCAAGGCGCGGCGGATCGCGCCCAGGGTCAGGTCGCGGGTCATCACGTCGTCGCGCGCCACTTGCAGCAGCGCGCGGGCCACGCTTTCAAAGTCGCCGCCGAGTGAACCATTGAGGATTTGCTGGCGTGCCAGTCGGGCTTCCTCGATGAAGGCCGACGGCCGTTCGCTGTGGCGAGTCCACAAGTCGGCCAGCGGCTCAAAGCCGTCCGGGTGATGTTGCAGCAGCGAGAGCTGGTTCATGAATTCGTAGCCGGTGGTGCCGTCCACTTGCCAGTCTTCGCGCAGGGTTTCGCCTTCTCCGAGGATTTTTTCCACAAAGATCGGCAGATGCCGCTCTGGCGACAGCGAATCGACGCGGCGGCGCAGCTTGCGGCAGTAACCACGCGGGTCGGCCAGGCCGTCGATATGGTCGATGCGCAGGCCATCTACCAGGCCTTCGCTGATCAGGTCAAAGATTTTACCGTGGGTGGCTTCGAACACCGCCGTGCGTTCTACGCGCAGGCCGCCGAGTTCGTTGACATCGAAGAAGCGCCGCCAGTTGATATCGTCCGCTGCGGTGCGCCAACTGGCCAGGCGGTAGGCCTGTTGTTCGAGCAACTGATGCAGGCGGTTGAAGCCCTCGGGTTGGCGCCCGTCGAACTCGGCCAGCCGTTGTTCAATGGCTGGCAACACCTCGGTGGCACGCTCGGCCAAGGCCTGCTTCAGCCACTGAGCCTCATGGTAGGCGTCATCCTGATAGGCGAGGGCGGTGAAGCGCTCCGCCAGGGGCTTGAGCAGTTCACCGGTGCCCAGGATCGCTGCGTATTCCTTTGGGCAGATCGGGAAGCGGTGTTCGTAATGCTCGACGTAGAACGCGCCGTGGGGGGCGTCGAACCGCAAGGTCAGCGCGCCGGTCTGCAGGGCTTCGCCATAATCGCTGCCTAGGAATGGCATCAGCAGTTGGCCCTTGAGCAACGGGTCGGGCGAATGCCACTGAATATCGAAGAACTCGCTGTAGGGGCTCAGGCGACCCCACTCCAGCAGGTCCAACCACCACGGGTTATCCGCGCCGCCCACCGCCATGTGGTTGGAGACGATATCGAGGATAAGCCCCATATTGTGCTCACGCAGCGCCGCGACCAGGCGGCGCAAGGCCGCTTCGCCGCCCAGTTCCGGGTTGACGCTGGTGGGGTCGACGACGTCGTAGCCATGCATGGACCCGGCGCGGGCGCTTAGCAGTGGCGAGGCATACAGATGACTGATGCCCAATTGGGCAAAATACGGCACCAAGGGCACCGCATCATCGAGGGTAAAGTCTTTATGGAATTGCAGGCGCTGGGTGGCGCGCAGGGGCAGTGCTTTCATCGGTCACGCTCATAGGCTTGGTTGCGCGCGACGGCCAACAGTTCGAGGCGGCGGGCGGCCCCGGCATTGTCGAGCAGGCTGGAGGCCTCACCCGGCAGGCGGCGGCGCCAGTTGGGGTGGGTGTCGGTGGTGCCGGGCAGGTTGGGCTGTTCTTCGACGCCCAGGGCGTCCTCCAACGGCAGCAGGACCAGCGGCGCGCGGGTGTGGCCGAGGTAGCGCACGCTGGCGTCGATCATATGGTCGGTTTCATTGCGAATTTCGTCGACGAAATTCTGCGGGTCCTGGCTCAAGGCCTGGCGCAGAGCCTGGCGTTCGCGCAGGCGGTGCTCGCTCCATTGCTCCACAGTCGGCGCATCGATAAGGCCGAGTTGGATGTTCCAGTCGATATCACGGCTGTGCCACCAGCCGTTGAGCGTAGGCAAGTCGTGGGTGCTGGTGGTGGCCAGCGCGTTGTCGGGCCAGTCGAGGATCGGCCTGAACTGGCCTTCGTGGTTTTGCTCGAACAGCAACACGCGCATGCCCAGGATCGAGCGGGCGATGAGTTTTTCGCGCAGGCCATCCGGCACCGTGCCGAGGTCTTCACCGAGCACAATCGCCTGGTGGCGCTGGGATTCCAACGCCAGCAAGCGCAACAGGTCGTCCACCGGGTAATACAGGTAGGCGCCGTCCGTGGGCGAGGCGTCCATGGGGATTACCCACAGGCGTTGCAGGCCCATCACATGGTCAATACGCAAACCGCCAGCATGGGCGAAGTTGGCACGCAGCATTTCGATGAAGGCGCGAAAACCATGGCGCTTGAGGCCTTCAGGCGAGAACGCGGATATGCCCCAGCCCTGGCCGGCACGGTTGAGAATGTCGGGCGGCGCGCCGACGGTCAGGTTGGCGAGCAACTCATCCTGGCGGCTCCAGGCCTGACTCCCACCGCCGTCGGCGCCCACGGCCAGGTCGGCGATCAAACCGACGCCCATGCCGCTGCCTCGGGCGGCCTGCTGCGCGCGCTCAAGGCAACGGGCGATCAGCCATTGGCTGAAAGCGAAGTAGCCGATTTCATCGCGGTTTTCTTCGGCGAACTGCGCCAGAGCCGGGCTCTGGGGCGTGCGCCAATCCTGCGGCCAGTGGCGCCAGTCGAGCTCTTCACCCTTCGCGGCACGAGCAGCTTGCACGGCTTCGAAGCGGCAGTGGTTTTCCAGCGCCTCGCCACCGGCCTGGCGGAAGCTCAGGAAATCGGCGTGTTGTGGGTGGTGGCCGTGGCGGAAGTCTTCATACAGCGCACGCAATAGTCGCTGCTTGGTCTTGGCGGCCGAGGGCCAGTCGATCAGGGTGTGCTGCTCCAGATCGTGCAATTCATCCGTCAGGCCGATGGCCTCGATGGCGTTGCGCACTTCGCGTTCACCCAGGATGCAGCCAGGCGAAGCGTACAAACCGTTGAGGAACAAACGACTCGATGGCGAGTAGGGGCTGTAGCGACCGGTGTCGGCGCTGAACATCGCGTGCATCGGGCTGATCGCCAGGGCGTCGGCGCCGCGTTCGGCGGCCGATCGGGCCAGTTGCTCCAGCGCCAGGGTGTCGCCAAAGCCGCCATCACCCAGGCGCCGCAAGGAATACAATTGCGCGCTCACGCCCCAGGCGCGGGCGGGTTGTGTGTCGACGGCTTCGGCCACGCTGTAGCAATGGGTGGGTGCGACGGCCAGGGTGAACGTTTGGCCGGCGATCTGCACGTGGTGGTAGCCGAGTGCAATGATGCCCGGCAGCACTGCGTCGGCATCAAGCCGCAGTTCCAGGGTTTCGCCGTCTTCAAGGCTGACCCGGCACAGGGTGTCTGGTTCAAAGTAGCGCGCCAGGTCCAGCCCTTCGCCGCTGTCGATGGTCAGCAACGGTGGCAGGTGTTTGTTCTGTTGCACCTGTTCCAGTTCGTACAGGCTGGCGTCGATCTCGGCATCGCTATCGGCCGGGTGGCCCAGGCCTTTGAGAACGGCGCGCAGGGCGTCGGCTTTCACACGTTGCGGGCGACCGTTTGCGTCGATCCAATCGACGGCCAGGCCCGCTCGGCTGGCGAGGATTTCCAGGTTCGCTTCGCTCAAGGGTGCTCTCCAGCAGGGGATAAGGTGACGCGTGCGCTATACGGCGGCAGGTGAGTGCTCGCCTCGGCATGCGTTTCAAAAAGGACGGGGGCTGTCGCCGGATGATCCAGGGCCGTGGCGCTCAGGTTGAGGTCAATCTGCAGCACGCTGCCGTTACCCAGGCGCCAACGGGCAGTGACCGCGCCCTCGGCCAACACCTCGGCGCCCAGTGTCACGCTGCCCGGCAAGTGCGGCACGATGTGGCGGTGGCGCAGGCCCAGCAGTTGGCGGTAGAGCTGGGCGTGGGGGTTGCCGGTAAACAACGGTGCCGATTGTTGAAAGGTGGACGCGTTGTTGGGGTCGGGAATGCGTTCACGTCGTTCCGGATCCTTGAACGCCGCGAAGTCAGCGAACTCATTGCGCCGACCTTCACGTACCGCTTCGGCCAACTCGCCATGGTGGTCGGTGAAGAACAGGAATGGCGCGCTGGCATTCACCTCGTCACCCATGAACATCAGCGGAATCATCGGCGACAGCAACAGCAGGGCGGTCGCGGCCTCCAACGCCCGGGGCGAGCAGAGTTGGTGCAGGCGTTCGCCCATAGCGCGGTTGCCGATCTGGTCGTGGTTCTGCAAGAACGCCAAAAATGCACTCGGTGGCAGATGCCCGCTGGGTTCACCGCGCGCATGGCCATGCCGTGTGGTGTGGCCCTGATAGATAAAACCTTCGCTCAGGCAACGGGCCAATTTGGCCGTAGGTTCGTGGGCAAAGTCGCTGTAATAAGCGTCCGTCTCGCCCGTCAGCAGGACGTGCATGACGTTGTGGAAGTCATCGTTCCATTGCGCGTCGAAATCGTGCTCGTACTCCAGGAGGCCGGCCTGGTTCAGCTCGTTTTCCAGGGTCAGCCAGACGTGCCGACCCGTGTCCACTTCCTCGCGAACCCGGTGCGCCAACTCCTTGAGAAACTCCGGATTGTCGATGGCATGCACCGCGTCCAGGCGCAGCCCATCGAAGCGGTATTCGAGCAGCCACATCAAGGCGTTATCCAGGAAGAAGTCGCGCACTTCACGTCGATCGAAGTCGATACCCGCGCCCCATGGGGTGTGCACGTCTTCCTGGAAGAAACCCTTGGCGTACTGCCCCAGGTAGTTGCCGTCTGGCCCGAAGTGGTTGTAGACCACGTCAAGGATTACCGCCAGGCCATGCCCGTGGGCGCTGTCGATCAGGTGCTTGAGCTGTTCGGGGGTGCCGTAGGAAGATTGGGGCGCGTAGGGCAGGACCCCGTCGTAGCCCCAATTGCGTTCGCCGGGAAATTGCGCCAAAGGCATCAATTCAATCGCCGTGACACCCAGCTCAGCCAGGCGTGGCAGGTGCTTCTCGACTTCTGCGTAACCGCCCAGCGCACCGACATGCAGTTCGTAGATCACTGCTTCGTGCCACGGGCGGCCTTGCCAATCGCTGTGCCGCCACTGATAGGCGAGCGGGTCGACTACCAGGCTCCAACCATGTACGTCCTCGGCTTGAGCCCTGGACGCCGGGTCGGGTACATCCATTTCTCCATCGATGTTGTAGCGGTAGCGCGTGCCCGCAGGGCACTTGATTTCTGTTTCGAACCAGCCATCTGCCTGAGGCAGCATGGCGACGGACTTGCCATCTTCCAATTCAACGCTGACATAAAACGCGTCTGGCGCCCACAAGGCAAAACGCGTGTGTTGCGCGTCCAGCATGATTGCGCCGTGGGGCCAGGTTTCCAGAGTCCGTAACGGCATCTATAGAGACCTTCCTTCGATTATTTAGCGGATTTCCCCAGTGCCTTAGCCACCAGTTGTTCGTAGAGCTCGGCGTAGGGTTCCACCGCCTGGCTCCAGTTGAATGGCTGCGTCATTGCCCGGCTGCGCATGGCGTTGAGCAGGCCTGGGAAGGCAAACACCTTGAACGCGCGGTTCAAGGCTTCTTTGTAGCTGTCGACGGTGGATTCATTGAACAGGAACCCGGTCACGCCATTTTCGATGGTGTCGGCCAAGCCACCGGTGTTACGGGCGACGGGCAGCGAACCGAAGCGCTGGGCATACATTTGGCTGAGACCGCAGGGCTCGTAGCGCGACGGCATCAACAGGAAATCGCTGCCGGCGAACATGCGTCGGGCATCCGTCTCGTTGAAACCGATGCGCACGCCGATTTGGCCAGGGAAGCGCAGCGCCAGTTCACGCATGGCATTCTCTTCTTCCGGCTCGCCGCGACCGATGATCGCGATCTGCCCACCTTGCTCGACGATAAAGCTGGCAACGGCCTCGGTGAGGTCGAGGCCTTTCTGGAACACCAGGCGCGACACGACGGCGAACAGCGGGCCGGTCGATTCATTCAAACCGAACAGGTTGCGCACTTGAGCGGCGTTGATTGCCTTGCCTTCCCAGTCGCCGATATTGAAGTTGTGCGTCAGGTGCGGATCAGTGGAGGTTTCCCAACTGTCTTCGATCCCGTTGGGAATGCCGCTGAGCAGACCTTGCTGGGTCTTGCTGGCCAAAAAGCCATCAAGGCCGCAGCCGAATTCCGGGGTGGTGATTTCCCGGGCGTAGGTCGCGCTCACAGTGGTGATATGGCTGGAATACGCCATGCCGGCCTTGAGGAACGACATCTTGCCGTAGAACTCCATGCCTTCCTGTTGCAAGGCGTGGGGGGGAATACCCAACTCTGGCGTGGAGGCCAAGCTGATCACGCCCTGGTAGGCCAGGTTGTGGATGGTGAACAGCGTCGGGGTGCGTGACCCACGCCAGTGCATATAGGCCGGCGCCAGGCCAGCGGGCCAGTCGTGGGCGTGCACCAGGTCCGGGCACCAGTGAATCTGCGCCAGGTTGGCGGCCATGTCAGCGGCGGCCAGGCCCAGGCGGGCGAAGCGAATATGGTTGTCCGGCCAGTCACGGCCGTTGTTGGCGCCGTAGGGCGTGCCTTCCCGTTCGTAAAGCTCGGGGCAGATCAAAACATAGACGACCAGACCGTCCTTGAGGTCCATGCGCCCGATCTTGCACGGCGGCAACGCGGCGTGCCCACCCAGCTCACCAATGATGTGGATCGGGTTATCGCTTTCCATCACCTGCGGGTAACCGGGGATCAGCACCCGGACATCGTGCAGATGGGCCATGGCGCGGGGCAGCGCCGCAGACACATCACCCAGGCCGCCGGTTTTGACAAGGTCGGCAAATTCGGACGTGACGAACAGCACCTTTTTACGATTTGGATTGTGGCTAGGGACGGGCCGCGCCGTGTTGAGGTCGACTAAAGAGGTCGACCCGCCAACTGGCTGACTAACACGCTCTCCCTGAATACTTGCAGCGGCACTGTTCATAGTTATCTCCAAGTGTTGGTCGGCTAATGGCACGCTGCCACTAGCTTCGATGACCGCATCCTGCGGCCAAGCGCATAAGTGCATGACAAAACTGGCAAAGCGTATGCCAGTTGCACGGTTAGCTTAAAAAGATTGGATAGACGGCATCTGGTATGAACCGCTTTTGCGCGCCTTACCCTCAACCTGACCTACGGCTGAGTTGGAAAGTTTCGATTATTTTCGCGGGGTTTTTGTTTTGAAACGGACCCATCGGTCATCAGTCTAGGACAGATCCTAGCGTCTGTAGGGTTTATACGAGAATTTTGTAGGACAAAATACTTGTAACGATATGCTTTGCGCGAAGGGAGGGGGTTGTAGTGAGCGGGCTTGTCCTGCGCTGGAGTGCGCAGCGCTCCTAATCTAGTTTGCGCGGTGCTGCAGTGAAACCCCAGTGTGACGGTTTTGGGGCCGCTTCGCGCCCCAGCGCGGGGCAAGACCGCTCACTGCAAGAGGGTTGCCCTTGAATGGTGCGTTAGCCCAGCACGCGAATGGGCAGACCGTTTGTCCAAGCGTGGATATCTTCGATCATCTGAGAATAGAACTGCCGGTAATTCTGCTGGCTTACATACCCCACGTGTGGCGTGGCCAGCACATTTGCCAAACGGCGGAACGGGTGCTCCACCGGCAACGGTTCCTCGGCGTATACATCCAGCGCCGCCCCCGCCAGGCGCCCGGTTTCCAGTGCATGCACCAGCGCTTGCTCATCCACAATCGGCCCACGTGCGGTATTGACCAAGTGGGCAGTGGGCTTCATCCAACCCAGCGCCTCGGCATCCACTAAACCACGACTGCGGTCGCTGAGTACCAGGTGCACCGTGAGGACGTCGGCCTGCTCAAACAGCTCTCTCTTGCTGACCCACGTAACGCCGGACTGTGCAGCACGCTCAGGCGTAAGGTTTTCGCTCCAGGCAATCACGCGCATGCCGAACACCTGGGCGAACTGCGCGACCTTCTGGCCAATGCTACCGAGCCCGAGAATGCCCAGGGTCTTGCCATACAGGTCGCCGCCGAGGCCAACCTGCCAGTGGCCAGCACGCAACGAATTGGCTTCGGCCACCACGTTACGGGTGGAGGCCATGATCAACGCCCAGGTCAGTTCCGGCGCCGCGTGTTTATAGCTGTCGGTGCCGCATACCGTGATGCCCAGGGCCTTGGCAGCACGAATGTCGATCGCCGCGTTGCGCATGCCGCCGGTCACCAGCAATTTGAGCGCAGGCAGGCCTTGCAGCAGGGCTTTGTCGAAGGTCGAGCGTTCGCGCATCACGCAAATCACCTCAAAGCCCTTCAAACGCTCGATCATGGTGGCAGTATCTGCCGGGTAATCGTGCAGAAAGTGCACATTGCCCACGGCCTGCAGGACCGACCAATCCACCACGCCACTGGCCACATTCTGCCAATCATCAATGACTGCGATCTGTACCGACATTCACGAGCACCTCGAAAAAGGTAGGATTAAAGCGCGTTCAGACCCTGCAACAGGGCTTTGTGAAACTGGGCCGGTTCCTCCATCTGCGGTGCATGCCCCAAGCCTGGGAATTCCACCAGGGTTGCATGGGGGATCAACTTGGCGACTTGCTTGCCCAGCACCGCATAGTTGCCGAGCTTGGCCTTGACCGCTGGCGGTGCGACGTCTTTGCCAAGGGCGGTGTTGTCGGACGTGCCGATCAGCAGCAGCGTGGGCATTTGCAGGTTCTTGAACTCGTAGTACACCGGCTGGGTGAAGATCATGTCGTAAATCAACGCCGAATTCCACGCGACCAGCGTATGCCCCGGGCCGTTGCTCAGGCCGGCGTACATGTCCACCCAGCGCTCGTACTCCGGCTTCCAGCGCCCGACGTAATAGGTGGTGAGTTGGTAGTTGCGAATGCCTTCGGCGCTGACTTTCAGCTCGCGCTCATACCATTGGTCGACGGTGAGGGAAGGCACGCCCAAGGCCTTCCAATCTTCCAGGCCAATCGGATTGACTAGCCCAAGTTGTTCGGTCTGCGCGGGGTACATCAGTGCATAGCGCGTGGCAAGCATGCCGCCGGTGGAGTGACCGATGAGGGTGGCTTTTTGAATCCCGAGCTTTTCCAGCAACTGGTGGGTGTTGGTTGCCAGCTGCTGGAAGCTGTATTGATAGTGATCGGGCTTGCTGGCGCTACAGAAGCCGATCTGGTCCGGCGCGATCACCCGGTAACCGGCGTCGCTCAGGGCTTTGATCGAGCCTTCCCATGTGGCGCCGCAGAAATTCTTGCCGTGCATCAGCACCACGCTGCGGCCGTTGGCCTGCCCTTTGGCGGGCACGTCCATATAGCCCATTTGCAAGGCCTTGCCCTGGGATTCAAATTCGAAATGCTGAAGCGGGTAGGGGTATTCGAAGCCTTGCAGCTCGGGGCCGTAGGTAGCGGCGAACGCCGGGGCGGTACTGGCCGCGAGCAGGCCGGCGATGCAAAAAGTACGGGGCAGAGGCATTGGCGGGGCTCCGAAAAAGGGTGCTCGGATGCTGTTGCGAGGGGATTAAGTGGGGATTAACACCCACTGTAAGGTGATTGCCGCGAGCACGCCATAACGCACGCTTTTGGCCAGGGTCACCAGCAGCAGGAATCGCCACAGAGGCTCACGCATCACCCCGGCGACCAACGTCAGCGGGTCGCCAATGATCGGCACCCAACTGAGCAACAGGGTCCAATGCCCCCATCGCGCGTAATGTTGACGGGCTTTGTCCAACTGCCTGTCGCTGACCGGAAACCAGCGCCGTTCCTTAAAGTGCTCAACCCAGCTTCCGAGCCACCAGTTAACCACCGACCCCAGCACGTTGCCCAACGTGGCAGCCCCCAGCAACAGCCCTAGGCTGTAATGCCCGCTGAGCAGCAGGCCGACCATCACGGCTTCCGATTGCAGTGGCAGTAAGGTCGCGGCGCCAAACGCCGCGAAGAATAATCCCAGGTAGCCCGCGATCATTGCGCCGGGTATTCAGCCACCACGACATCTTTACCCTCACGGGTCAGCCCGATGACTTGATAGGCCTCGCTGCGGCCTCCCACTTCCATGCCCGGTGAGCCCATGGGCATACCCGGTGCAGCAATGCCCAGCAGGTCGTTGCGTTTGCGCAGGGCCAGCACTTGATCGGCGTGCACATGGCCTTCAACGAATTTGCCGTCGATCACGGCGGTATGGCACGAGCCCAGGCGCGGTGCCACGCCCAGGCGTTGTTTGACGGCGCTCATATCGGCTTCCACGTGGTCGTTGACCTTGAAACCGTTACTTTCCAGATGGGTGATCCACTTTTTGCAGCAGCCGCAGTTGGCGTCACGGTGCACGTCGATGGGAATCAGGTCGGCGGCCTGGGCGAGGGTGGTGGTGAACAGGGCAGACAGCAGGGCCAAGCGTAATGTGCTTTTCATAGAGGAGACTCGCGTGCAGGCGTTAGGCTTTGGGATGGCGGCGATCATGACGACGTCATTGCAAGCAGGCCAGCTTCCACAGCTCTGCAGGCAGGGCGGGAATGTTTCAAAATTATACGACGGGGGGATTTTCCATCCGAAGCTTGAGCTGGCCGAGGGCAATCGCCGAGAGTTCGATCATGCGTTCACGCAACGTGGTCAGCTGCAATTCGGTTTCATACGTCAATACACGCTTGAACAGCGTGCCGCCTTGATGGGGCAGCAGGAAATAGTGGATGGAGCCATCAACCGCCAGGGAGGTGAACACCGTCTTGAATTCGCCGGGGCGCCGGGCGATCTGTACGCGGTAACTCATCGGCACACGCACACCCAGCAAGTCGATGAACTCGGTGAAACGTGCGCCGGCGGGCAGTGAGCCGGTGGTGCCAGTGTCGGCGCTGAGGGAGGTGGGGTGCCATTCGTGCCAGCGATCCGGTTGGGTCACATAGTCGTAAACGGCTTCGATGGGAGCCTGGATAAAGCGTTCCTGACTGATCCGCTCCAAGCGGAACGACTGCTCGGCTGCGCGCATGGCACACCTCCTGTGTGGCGTCTTCGAGCTGTCAGAATAGTCCCACTCCCGCGCTTTGGCACGGGAGTGTTTCAGCCATTTATCACCGCACTTTGAAGCGACTCATCAACGCAATCACCCGGCCATTCGCATCCAGCAGGCTCTGGGTATTGGTTTCAGTGGCGTGGCCGCTCTCTACCAGCTCTTCGACCATTTGTCGGATCTGCACCATGCTGCGGTTGATCTCCTCGGTCACTGCGCTTTGCTGCTCGGCGGCCGTGGCGATCTGGGTGCTGAGGTTGTTGATATGGCTGACGGAACCTGCCATTTCGTCCAGGCCGGTGTTCACCCGCGCCGTGGCATCCGCCGCCGACTGACAGCTGGCCTGGGTGTTTTCCATGGCGGCTACCGAGGAACTGACGCCCGCGGTCAGGCGGGTGAGCATTTCGTTGATCTGCGAGGTGCTGGCCTGAGTGCGTGCGGCGAGGGCGCGGACTTCATCGGCGACCACCGCAAAACCACGGCCTTGTTCCCCGGCCCGCGCCGCTTCAATCGCGGCGTTGAGGGCGAGCAGGTTGGTCTGGCCGGCAATTGCACCGATCACGCCGAGGGTTTCGGTGATGCGTGCGGCGTCCTGGCGCATGTTTTCCACGCTGTGGGTGGCGCTGGAGACTTCGCCGATCAAGGCGCTGACGCTGTTGGAGGCCTCACCCACAACCACACGGGAACGGTCAGCGTGCTCATTGGCGCGCTGGGTGAACGCAGCGGTTTCGGCGGCGTTTTGCGCGACGGTGTCGGCGGTGGAGCTCATTTCGGTGATGGCGGTTACCGTCTGGTCGGTTTCCGAGGCGTGCCGCACCAGAATCTGGTTGGTGTGCGCCGAGGTCCGCTGCAGTTGCTCAAGGCTCGACGACATGGCGCCGGTGGCTTGGGTGACTTCGCCGATCATGTTCTGCAAGTAGACAATAAAGTGGTTCACCGAGTGACCAATGGCACCCAGTTCGTCTTCGGCGCGGATGGTGATGCGCCGCGTCAGGTCGGCATCGCCGGCGGACAGTGCGTCGATATTGGTTTTCAGCGACTTCATGCGCTGCACCAGTTGGCGGATCGCATACACCGCGAGCAGCACCAGCAGCAATACCATGGGGATTTGCAGCAGGGCCAGGGTGCCGAGTACGTCATCGCGCTGAGCGGTAATCAGCGAGGTGGGCAGGGCGGTGGCAAGGAACCACGGCGTGCCGGCGATCGGGCGCATATAAAAGGTGCTGGCCACGCCCTGGTTGTCGAACTCGCTGCGTTGTAGCGCCTGGTCGCGCTGGGCCAGGGCCTTGCTGACCTGGGCGGCGAACGCCGAGGAGCCGCTGAGTTCGCTGATGTTTTTCAACACCACGGGGCTGCTGATGCGCGTGCTGTTGCTGATGATCTTGCCGTCGCCTTCGACGATCAGCATTTGCCCGCCGATGTCTTTTTCTTTGCTGGCCACCAGGTCGTTGAAGAAACCCAGGGTCACGTCGATGGTGGCGACGCCATACGGCACGCCGTCGCGCTGGATCGCCATGGCGCAGTTGGTACGCGGCTCCTGGCTGGCGTCATCCTTGTAGGCGGCGGCCCAGGCGCATTGGCCGCGCGGCGAGGCCAGGCCACCTTTGTACCAGCTCTGGTCGTAGTAGTTAGGTGCGGGGTCGCTGTTCCAGAACGTATTCACCGCCAGCTTGCCCGAGGCATCGCGGTGCCAGAACGTGCTGTGCTTGTTGCGTCCAGGCGTGCGTTGATTGGGTAACGGCCAGATCCCGCCGCCGAAGACTTTCAGCTCGCCGTATTGGTCGACCAGGCCTGGGAGGACTTTGTCGATGGCATCGCTGTCGAGCAAAGGGATGGTCTGAGTGATGGTGCGTTGCTGGGACTGAACCTTGTTCAGCTCGCCCTGGATTTGCTCGGCGACCTCAGCGATGCGGTTGAGCACCACCTGTTCTTCGGTGTGACGCAGCGTAGGCGCGACCAACTGGCCGATTCCCACCACGGTCAATACAAATAAGACCAGGACGAACAGCACCAGGAACAGGGTATAGCGGGCTTGGATGGAGCGCAGTGTGGGCATGAGGTCGTCCTTACGAAGCGTTTATTGTCGACGCGGCTTTATTAGAGCTTCGTAGGGCTATCGGCTTGGACATGAGGAGCTTTAGGTGCCCTCGTGCAAGAAAAAAAGAGCGCCTTTTGAGGGCGCTCCTTTGATCAGATATTCAGCATGGCCATTACCGCCTCGGGGTAGCGCAAGCCGGCGGGTGCCTCGGAGGGGAAGATCGCCTCCAGTGCCGCCAATTCTGCCTGGCTGAGGTTGATCGAAACGGCCGCCGCATTTTCTTCCAGGTACTTGCGCTGCTTGGTGCCGGGAATCGGAATGAGGTAATCGCCCTGCGCCAGCACCCAGGCCAGCGCAAGTTGCCCGGCGCTGACACCTTTATCGGCTGCCAGCGCCTGCACTTGCTGCACCAGTTGCAGGTTCTTGACGAAGTTTTCGCCTTGGAAGCGCGGGTTGAAGCGACGATAATCATCGACGCCAACGTCATCCGGACTCTTCAGTGCGCCCGTGAGGAAGCCACGGCCGAGCGGGCTATAAGGCACAAATGCGATACCCAGGCGCTGGCAGGTGGCGAGGCAACCGTTGTATTCCTGGTCGCGGCTCCACAACGAGTACTCGCTTTGCAGGGCACTGATCGGATGCACGTTGTGAGCGCGTTCCAGGGTGGCGGCGCAGGCTTCGCTCAGGCCCAAGTAACGCACCTTGCCTTGTTGCACGAGCTCGGCCATCGCGCCGATGGTTTCTTCGATGGCGACCTCCGGGTCGATACGGTGCTGGTAGTACAGGTCCAGGGTTTCTACACCCAGGCGCTGCAGTGTGCCGTTGATGGCTTCGCGGATGTACTCGGGGCGGCCATTGACGCCGCGCAACGCGGGGTTGGCCGGGTCGCGAAGGATGCCGAACTTGCTGGCCAGGAACACCTGCTCGCGCTTGCCAGCGATGGCTTTGCCGATCAGTTGTTCATTGGTGTGCGGGCCGTACATGTCAGCTGTGTCCAGGAAATTGATGCCCAGCTCCAACGCGCGATGCAGGGTGGCGGTGGCTTCCCGAGTGTCGTTGCCAGGCGTGTAGAAATCGCTCATGCCCATACAGCCGAGGCCGATGGCGGAGACGAGTGGGCCGTTTGTACCTAGAGGACGGGTGTGCATGGGGTCAGCTCCTTGATGGGGAAGGACTCCATTGTCACGCTCGACAAAAACTGGATAAACCGGCTAAAAGTGCTATCACTGTTCGTATTATCTAAATAATCCAATGGGGAGCCTGCACTTGGACCGTTTTAACGCGATGCGCGTGTTCACACGGATCGTCGAACTGCGCGGCTTTGCCAAGGCGGCCGACAGCCTGCAATTGCCACGCGCTTCGGTGACCATCCTGATCAAGCAATTGGAAGCACACCTGGGCGTGCAACTGTTGCAACGCACCACGCGTCAAGTCAGCCCTACATTGGATGGCGCCGCGTATTACCAGCGCTGCGTACAACTGCTGACAGACCTGGAAGAAACCGAAGCGGTGTTTTCCACCCAGCGCCACAACCCGCGCGGCACCCTGAGCGTGGATATGCCGTCGGGCATTGGCCGCTTGATCGTGATCCCCGCATTGCCGTCATTCACTGCGCGCTACCCGCAGATCGAACTGGAGATCCGCCTTAACGACCGCCCGGTGGACCTGATCCGCGAGGGCGTGGATTGCGTGCTGCGCGGCGGCCTGGCCCTGGACGAATCGCTGGTGGCGCGGTCTTTGGCGATGATGGATCAACTCACCCTGGCGAGTCCGGAGTACCTGGCGCGCAGAGGGGTTCCCACCTCATTCGAAGACCTGGTCGATCACCAGATGGTCGAGTACGTCTCCAGCGCCAGCGGCAAACGGTTCGGCCTGGAGTTTGAGGTGGGCGGCGAATTACAGACGGTCAACCTGCCCAAAGGGTTGGCGGTGAACAGTTCCGACGGCTACTTTGCCGCATGCGAAGCCGGGTTCGGCCTGATACAGGCGCCGAATTATCACGCAATGCGCCAATTGGCCGAAGGCACGCTGGTGAAGGTGCTACCAAGGTTGGCGGTGCCGAAGATGGCCCTGACGGCTCTGTATCCGCCGCATCGCCAGCTGTCCCAGCGCGTGCGCGTCTTCGTGGATTGGTTGGTTGAACTATGCGCCCAACCTGGCACCGGGTTGCAACGCTAGGCGTGCGCCTTGCGATAAGCGCCGGGTGGGGTATTAAATCCTCGCCGCCCCGGCGTGAGTCCGCGCAGTGTGAGCACTAAACAACTTTCCTGAAGATTTGAAAATCACCCGCCATGTCACCCTTTTGCAGTGATTGATTGGGATTAGGGATGCGGTAGGTACTTTTCGAGGCGATGGTCTGCGAGCCTTCATAAATGCCGATGCCGATGCCATTGGTGAGTTCCGCGATGCCCGGCACACCCTCACACGTCATCATGTGTGAACGGCCGACCAACACCACAGATTTTCCGCCGTTGGCATGTTGCTCGATAGTTCGTGTAGCAAAATAGTTGAATTCTTCCAGGCGCTGTTTGGATAACGCCGTATCAGGCCGGATGTTGTGGTAGGTACCCGACACGTCCTTACGTTTCGTCAGCCAGTAGTGTTCGAGCGGGATGACCTTGATGCCATTGAGCTCGGCTTTTTTCAACAAGTCGGCCAAGGTCGGAAACTTGCCCGGTGTCCGCGCATCAAGGGCGACAGTGCCCAGGCCGGCGTCGCGCCAGCCACCGTTGCTTTTGGGCAGCAGTCCTTCGCAAAAAAAAGATCTGACCCCCTTTGCCTGAAATGTGTCCATCGCATCGTAGAGCGTTTGAAAGCTCGACATGCCTTGATGGGACTCACCAAATACCAGCGTATTATTTTGGTCCAGCGCTTTCTCGATAAGGTCATTCGGGGCAGTCGAACCGTTAAGGACCGGCAGCGGTGGGCGCGTTGCTGGGACGGTGGCCGTGATATAGAACGTACTCATGTCATTAAGAAATTTTTGCCGGGTAGCCCCCAGTCGCGATGGGGTGAAATGGGCATGCACCTCTTTGGCTTGGGTATTTTTCAGGTATTCACCCGGCGTTAAATGGTCGGTTTTCTGCGGCAGGGTGGGCGCAATCGTTGGCGGGAAAGGAGGGTACGAATTCAGAGCTACCGGGTTATAGCGATGGTTGCCTACGACGGACGAGGTTCGGCTGGCCGGCATCAACATATTGGACTGCGCCCAGCTTGCAGGGGTGAAGTAGTCGAGTGGCGGGCCATAGGGTTTCTGAGTCACGGGGTCGTAGTGATACCAACGATCTTCGTGGAAAACGGCGATGGTTTCGACACGTGCGTCGCCGACCAGCAGTTCACCGCTGGCGGCGATGCCATGTTTCTTACTGGCGGCCAACAAGTCAGCTCCATCGGCGGCTCGGAACAGGGAACGATAGCTCTCCACGGCGAAGTTGGCTCCTTTGCCAATGACGTTTGCGGTACCTCTGATCACATCCGTTACGCCACTCACTGGATTAAGTTCACTTATCGCCGTGACCCCCAGTATCCTGGCCACCTTGAGGGCTTTTTGCACCCCAGAAACCGCGGCGGAGCTCGCCTTCACGACCTTCGCACCGGCACCGAGTCCGGCGGTAACGAAGCCGAAGATATCGATGGCCAGGTCCGTGAGGCCTGCGCCGTAGTTGCCGTCCTGGAAGTTATTGATAGCCGAGCGCAGGGGGATGAGGTCGAGCAGGAATTGTTTCAATCCTTCCTGTTGTCCGCGTTCTTTATCAAAGGAGGTCAGTCCCCTGGACTGCGCGTCAAGGCCAAGTGCTTCGACGTAGGCGTCGGCGATGTGGCGAGTGCGCTCACTGGAAAAACTCTGGGGCGATCGATAGCTGTCACCCACCCGTGCCTCACGCAGATGCGCGGTGTTGTTGTCCTTAGGTGTAAAGCGCTCAACTTTGTGGATCATGTTGTAGAAACGCCGACTACTTGGGATCTTCCCCTCCAGCAAGGGTCGTTCCCGGATCAGGCCATGCTCCGGGTCAAGCTCGTAGACAAAGTCTTTTTTATTGTGTTGGATTTTTACCAGCAGGCTGTTTTTTCGACGTTCAAGGGTGTCTGAAAGCAGCCCCGGCGCGTAGGTGTTTTCCTTGAAGAACTCGAGCTTCCCATTAGCAAAACGTGTGCGGTCTTCAAGTGGCAGTCGAGCCACTAATTGCTTGACCAGCGTGGCGTGAAGGTCTTTTTGCCTGTTCAATGCAGGCTCGAATTCAACTGCGATGTCGGCAGCTGCGGTTTTGCTCCACGTGTTGAATGCGTCAATCGGAATACGCCTGTCGCGGGTCTCCCAGAGATCGGAGGGACCCAGGGTATTCCCTTCCATGACGATGTCGAGCATCGAGCGCGAACCTGGGTTGAACTCTCGATCCTTGATCGACAAGCCCCTGATTTCAAACACACGCTCATCAATATCCGGAAATGCTTGCTTGAGTACGGCCAGGGCCATCGCTTTGCGGCTCGGTAGCTTGATGTCCAGCTGCTCCGAGGCCGCTTTCATTTGGTCCAGTTGCTCATTGAATGCAGTTCGCGCCAGATCAAGTTCGTCCTTGCCGTAATGCTCGTCGTTTCTGATGCGCAGATAACCGTTGCATACACCCCAGTCGATCAACGCTGCTCGCTGCGCCGCTTTGGAGGCGGGCGGCGCCAGGTTCTCCGCGTTTTCCAAGAGCTGAGCGTACGTCATCTCTTTTGCCGAGCCCGGCACGTGGGCTTCTTGCCTGGCGACCAGAATGCTCATCGTCGCCCAGGCGTGGCTGCCATAGACCACATGGTCAGGGATGTCCTTTAGCAAAAACTGCGGTGCCACCCGAGCCAGCAATAGCCGGGCCGCCAAGTCACCGGCTTCGCTACGCCGCTCACTCTCCAGGTGGCGGCTCAAACCGTCGATCACTGCTGAGGCCGGTTTACCCCAATGATCGTTTTGGGCAAGGTTGTAGCCAGCAACGGTGCTCCTGCCCGGAGCCGTCATTGACTCGGGATCCAGGCCTATCTGGATAGCCGCCAGTACATAATCCTCTCGACGGGTGGCATTTGGAAAACCCGCCAATGCTGACTCTATTGCCTTGCCCAGCGCTCGTGCGCGCGGGGTATCGAGCAGCAGTTCCAACGCCTTGGCAGGATCGCGCAGTTCCAGTGGGGACAGGCGCTGCCCTTGGAGCAGGTAGCCCAACGCACCGTGACGCCGCATGATCAGCGGTAATCCTTCCAATTGCGCGGTGTTACGGTCGACGAGGTTTTCGATTATTCGCTGTTGTTCCGCGCTCAATGGCACGGGCCAGCCCAGGGCTCCACTGATAGGGCCCGGTCTAGGCGCAGGGGAGGATGGCACAGCCTTTATCGGTTGCGTTGCAGTGACAGTGTCTGGCTGCATTGGCGATGTATAGGGGGGAGGCGAAATTGAGTGGAGCCTGGCGGCACTGCTGTTGGCGGTCATAGCGAATACCTGTGAATTCAGAGGTTCTGCGCGTGCTTTCAGACTTTCTGTCGAAAAGGCACAATTCTGATTGGCAGTGCTCGCCGTCGCCGTTCCCGTTCACAGTGTGATCGGGTGTTAATGGGATACCGCTGGTCAATGGCTAAATCCAGCCGGACATGCCAAAGTTTTTCATCACCTGTAACATGAGCGCCTGTCGGCCCGTTCACAGCGGCTATATTTTTCAGGTTCAGGAACCCGTCATGACACAAAAGCAACGTTTGAAATATTCGATTCTGATTGCCCTGGCCGTACTGGCGACGATGTTTGGCCTGTCCTACCTGCAGAACACTGGGGTTATCAGTGAGAAAACATTCCAGACCATCGCCATTGCCGTCGCAGTGGTCGTCGTGGTGATCAACGGTGTCATGCGCCGCAAGGTCAAGCTCTAAGCGCTAGATCGCGCCTCAGGTGCGACCTTCGATCACCTTGGCAGCCTCTTCGTGGAGGCTGTAGCTTTTATCTGCATTGAGGGTGATCACGCCTTCGCTGCACAGACGCTTGAGCACCTCGCGCACGCTGAGAAATGACAGCGGAATGCCCAGTTCCAGCAAATGGCTGTGCACGCCGCGCACGCCGAGGCTGCGTCGGTTGTCGGCGGCGGTGAGCAGGGCGTCAATGACCTTCAGCCGGATCAGGCTGGTGCGCAAGCCAAAACACTTGAGCAGGTGGCGAATACGCTGGTTGCCTTGCTGTTCCGGCGTTTTGCCGAACACGTGTGTACCGCTGCCGAAATGGGTGTCGGCAGCCGGTGAATGTCCATCCGTGGGCACTTGCGGGTTGTACATGCTAAAACTCCCTATCAGAGCCTGATCAGGAAAAAAATGAGCGCTCTTGGTTAATAAGACGAACGAGCGAGCGAAATCATGAAGTGCCGGATGTAGAAAATTTGTCGGTATCGGTTTTGTTACGTTCGCGCTGTCTTCAATAAACCTCGCCCCTTGCTAAATTATTCCCGGTGGTTTGCGTTCTTACGGTGGGGTTATTGCCCCGCGTGAGGCGGTTAAATCTGACTGTGGAGTCTGCGTGATTATTTCCAATGGGGTGTCCAGGGTATGTATGGCCGGGGTGTTGCTGGGATTGAGCCTGGCTGCTTTGGCGCGGGAGCAGGTGACGCAAGCGTCGGCGGATATCCGGCGTACCAGCTACGGCGTGCCGCACATCCGCGCCAATGACGAGCGTGGCCTGGGCTTCGGCATTGGCTACGCCTACGCCCAGGACAACCTGTGCTTGCTGGCAAATGAAGTGGTCACGGTGAATGGCCAGCGCGCCAACTTCTTTGGCCCGGAGCAGACGACCCTGGAAGAGCGCACCAACCTGGCCAGCGATGTGTTCTTTACCTGGCTGAATACGCCGGACGCCGTCGCCGCGTTCTGGAAAGCGCAGAGTCCACAGATCCAGCAGCGTATTGAAGGTTATGTGGCCGGCTACAACCGCTACCTGAAAGAGCAGAGCGCGCCGGCTCAGTGCCAGGCGGCGTGGGTACGGCCACTGGTGGCTGAAGACTTGGTCAAACTGACCCGTAGGCTGCTGGTGGAAGGTGGTGTAGGCCAATTCGCCGAAGCGCTGGTCGGTGCGACACCTCCACACGCGACGGCCAGTGCGCCGACCAGCGCCAAGGCGTTTGAACTGGCCGCCGCCAACCAACAGCGCTTCGCCTTCGATCGCGGCAGTAACGCGGTGGCGGTGGGGCGGGATCGCTCATTCAATGGGCGCGGTATGCTGCTGGCCAATCCGCACTTCCCGTGGGTGGGTGGCATGCGGTTTTATGAGATGCACCTGACCATCCCCGGCCAGTTGGATGTGATGGGGGCCGCGCTGCCGGGCTTGCCGGTGATCAATATCGGCTTCAATCAGCATGTGGCGTGGACCCATACGGTGGATACGTCCAAGCACTTCACCCTGTACCGCCTGACCCTGGACCCCAAGGATTCCACGCGCTACATGCTCGATGGCAAATCTGTTGCCCTGGATAAAACCACGGTGAAGGTGCGGGTCAAACAAGCCGATGGCAGCCTCAAGAACCAGTCGCACACGGTCTATAGCTCGCAGTTCGGCCCGGTGGTGCAGTGGCCGGGCAAGCTCGATTGGGATAGGCATCACGCCTACAGCCTGCGCGACGCCAACCTGGGCAACGACCGCGTGCTGCAACAGTGGTATGCGATGAACCGCGCCAGCAGCCTCAATGAACTGAAAACCTCAGTGCGCACCCTGCAAGGCATCCCGTGGGTCAACACGGTGGCGGCCGATGACCAGGGCCAGAGCCTGTACATGAACCAGTCAGTGGTGCCCAACGTCAGCGCGGCCAAACTGTCGCAATGCAGCGACCCTCGCGCCGGCCTGCAACTGATCATGCTCGACGGCGCCCGCAGCGCCTGCGCCTGGGACATCGACCCACGCGCGGCCCAGGCCGGCATCTTCCCGGCCGACCAACTGCCGCAACTGGAACGCAGCGACTACGTGCAGCATTCCAACGACTCGGCGTGGCTGGTCAACCCCAAGGCGCCACTCACCGGGTTCTCCCCGGTGATCAGCCAGGACCACATCGGCCTCGGCCCCCGCGGGCGCTTCGCGCTACAACGCCTGCAGTCCCTGAATAAACCGATCAGCGTCACCGACCTGCAAAACATGGTGATGGACAACGAGGTGTACCTGGCGGGCCAAGTCATGCCCGACCTGCTCGCGTTCTGCGCCAAACACCTCGGCGCCGACACCACCGCGCTGCAACCGCTGTGCACCAGCCTGAAAAACTGGGACCAGCGCGCCAACCTCGACAGCGGCGTGGGCCTTGTGCACTTCATCAACCTGGTGCAACAGCTGCAGCAAATCCCCGACGCCTGGCGCGTCGCCTTCGACCCGGCCCAGCCTCTCATCACCCCACGTGGCCTGGCCATCGACCGCGCACCCGTCGCCAAAGCCCTGCGAGAAGCGATGCTGACGTCTACCGCCGATGTCGCCAAACTCGGCCTGAGCGCCAACAGCACATGGGGCGATATCCAAGTCTCGGGCCAAACCCCGGTCCATGGCGGCCCGCAAGAATTGGGGGTCTACAATGCCATGCAAACCGTACCCCGCGCCGATGGCAAACGCGAAGTCGTCAGCGGCACCAGCTACCTGCAAATCGTCACCTTTGACGATCAGGGGCCGCATGCCAGGGGCGTACTTGCGTTCTCCGAGTCCAGCAACCCAGCCTCCAAACACAGCAAGGACCAGACCCTAGCGTTCTCCCAGAAAAAACTCAGCCCGCTGCCCTTCACCGAAGCCCAAATCAAGGCTGACCCGCAGTACCAACAGCTGCACATCAAGGAGCAGGGCAGGCACGCAACCCCTTGATGGCAATACGAAATATTTTTGAAATCAAGGGGTTGCACGCACTGGCAAATACGTACATAATGGCGCCCATCGAACGCAATGAGGCATTAAAAACCTCAATGTATTCAATGAGTTAGAGTAGAGGCAGGGTTTTTTAGCCCACTCAATTTTTTATGCGGTGAGTGTTAGTCGTTGAGACACTGATCGTTTGAGGCCGAGTAGCAAAATGGTTATGCAGCGGATTGCAAATCCGCCTACGCCGGTTCGATTCCGACCTCGGCCTCCACTCTTAAAGCCCCGTAGATCAATGGTCTACGGGGTTTTTTAATGCCTGTGATTTAAGAACCGTTCCGCAACTTTTGGCATGTGTTCCGCAACCCCCCCCATCACGTAAAGCGCAAGGAGGGTGATGCACTATTTTCGTCTCATGGCTTCTAGCTGTTCCAGCCTCGGATTTTCGTCACCAATTCTGCAACCTGGTGTTCAAGCTCTGCTCGAAAAGCAAGGTTCTGGCGAGTAAGATGTTCCGCGTAGGCAAATGCCTTGTTGTGCTTATTTGTGTAGCTCGTCGCTTTTGATATGCCATTAACAGTTAGATAGTCTAGGATTGATTCGTACTCGCCAATTTGCGGCAAATCTTCTAAGTTGTGAACTGCTTCGAAAGCCTCCTTAGGAATGTAATTTTCAATTTCCTTGCAACGAGTAACCCACACCATTGCCCGTGTGTCCGCCGCTTCTTTAATTAACTCTGCCACTCTCGGTTTCAACGAACCGTTGGGGTGTTTTCGATCGCTATCGCAAACAAAAGCGAAATTACGATTTATTCTAAATGCTTTGATTGCTTCTTTTGTATCGTCCTCGCTAAAGCTAGCATCGATATTTGCAAGAATACTGCCGCCGTAATAAACAAACTGATAATGCCTACCTTCACTGAGCGTACCTTCGCTCCATATATCAATCCATTTTTTTAAGAATACCCGATCGGAAGGGCCTTCGACCCAAATTAAGCCATTCGCTTGCAGTAAGTCGCTTGCCCGTACGCCGAGGTCATCCAATACGCCATGACCGGTAGCTTCTCCGGCATAAATGTGTCCAACTACTCCATCGCTACCTCGAGCAATATGTAGAATTTGTGAGTGTTCTGATCCGCCGAATATATCAATCGCAACGTTGGAGTGAGTGGTAAGAAAGATATGACAGTCGTTTGAAACAGCGAACTCCTCAAGGAAAATAAAAAGATTCCTTTGTAATGCAGGGTGTAGGTTGTTTTCAAGCTCTTCAAGAGAGAATATGTACCTTCCTAGGGAGGTTGACTCGAAGCTTGGACGGACTAATAAATTCAACAAGGTGAGCATTACGGTCTTCAAGCCACTTCCTGATGCAGAAAGGGCAATTGGACCTTTATCGGTTTCGCCCAGAAATATTTCCCACTGATCTGACTGAGAGTGATATCGAGTGGTTATTTCATTAAATACTAAATCCGGCGCAAAAATCTTATTTAATGCATCTAGTAATTTTTCTTGAATCAAAGATCTGTCGAATCCAACGTGTAGAAGGTGCTTCTGTATAACTTGCGTCGCTCCAGCACCACTGCTGGATAGTGTGATTCCGTCTTCTATTTTTTCTGCAGAGATATCGCGATCTGCATCTAGCTTGATATGCTTGTATACTCGCAAGGTTGGTGAGAGCTTGAGTTTGGAAAGGTATTTTAGTTCTGTATCAGATGCGACTCGGTCAATATCTAAGATGTCAATACTGTCTTGGGCTACATCTTGCCATGTGATTTTGGCATCTACGAATTTCGAGCCGTGATCGTCCCAGTGGTTTCCTCCTAAATCACCACTTGAAGAGTTTCTATGAAAAATCTGCAGTAGCTGATGTTGTCTAATGGGTTGTGTGATGGTGATGTAGTCGCGTATGTCGCTGTAATTTGTGTGGTCTTCACATAAATAATCTAGGGCGCGTAGTAAAGCTGATTTACCTATGTTGTTTCTACCAATAATTACGTTAATTTTTTTTATGGTTTCAAGTTTTACGCCGGACGCGCCGAAGCTTTTGTAGTTTTTTAAATGGAATCCACACTCTATTGTCATAAGGCCTCCTAGTGGCAGCAGTATTCTTACCTGAAACTAATGCTTCTTACTACTGCCTGGAAATATTTTAGGATTTTGCTCGGCGAGCTAGGTCTTTAGGTGCTTGAGGGTTGTCTCCGTAACCGTTATCTTCTGTCCGGGTTTATCTGGTAGGTTTTACTATTTCACCAACGCGGCGATAAACTTTCTTTGTGATCTCTTCCGAGGAGTGGCCCAGCAGGCGGCTGGCGTGAGTGAGTTCGATCTCGCTAGCAGCCTTCGGGCGAATGTCTTTGAACTGGAACAAGCGGATGAGCACGGCCAGGTCAGAGTCGCCATCGGCTCCAGCTTTGATGGCGGCTTTCTCACGGGCTTCGTCCCAGCGGTTTCGAAGCATCTGCTGGCTCATCCTAAGTCCGGATGTGTTGGTGATAAGCCTCGATGTTTTTATTCCACTAAGGGCGCGGCGCTCCTGTAGGTCATTGAGAAAGGCGCTCAACACGGACTGCTCGCCTTCATCCTCCAGCCGCAGACGAAGCTTCTTCGCCGTCTTTCCCTGTTTGACCATCAGAAACTCGGCGTTTAAATCAGTGGTGGCCACTTTCAATACGTCGGCTGGGCGCTGACCGGTCAAGTAGGCGAGGTCCATGGCATCCTTAAGTTCCTGCACGGCTGCGCCGTACACCGCGTTCCACACGATATCGCCAGCGTAATAGTCACGTGGGGTCTCTTTGTTGCGGCGCACACCGAAGCACGGGTTGGCGTTGTTGGTCAGGCCCCACTCGCGGGCGATCGTGAACATGTGCGACAGCAACGCGATCTCGCGGTTGGCCCTGACCTTTGCGGTCCTGGCGTCCCGGTACTGCGCGACCACCTGGGGCGTTATTGAATCAATAGGGGCTTTCTCAAAAGCTTTCCTTAGCTGTTTGAGTTCCTTCATGTTGTCGGACTGGGTGCGTACGGGGCAGACGTTTGGGACCGCGACTACTGGCCCGGCCATCAACTTGCTGCGGATAGAGGAAAATCTATCTGCTGCGTGGCAGCGGTTGTCCGGCACCTATGTTGAAAACCTGGGCTGGCTTGAGTGCGCCGAACGCTACGACCGTGCTCATACCTTCCACTACATGGATCCGCCTTACTGGCAGACGGCCGGTTATGGCGTGGATTTTCCCTTTGAAAATTACGAGCGCATGGCCGACTTCATGCGACGCTGCAAGGGAAAGGTTATGGTTAGCATCAACGATCACCCGGACATTCGGCAGGTGTTCGAGGGCTTTCATTTTGAGACCGTGGACATTCGGTACTGCAATCAAAATCAGCGGCAGGGTAAGGCCGAGGTTAGCGGCGAACTTGTGATCATGAACTGGGAGCCGGCGGCGTTAGGGGGGCTGTTCTGAAGCTCGTTAAGAGTCCTCCGGCGGCATGGGCAGCAGTAAATCAGCTCCCTGATTTTTCACGTTACCAACAGCTTTGCCTACCGCATACCACTCAAAGTCATCAACAGGCTGACAGCATTCCTTCGCTATTTCCTCGGCGCGACCCGGAGTAAGGCTGGGTTCAATCCATTCCCTAGCATGCTCGGGAGTCAGCACTAGCGGCTTGCGGTCGTGGATATCTACCATTCCCTGGTCACTGGCGGCGGTGATGATCACGAACCCATCGCCGTCGTGCGGATCCAGGCCAGGATGAACTTGGGCAAGTGCGCCAAAGAACATGGGTTTCTGACTCTTCAGGCGAATGAAGTAGGGCTGCTTTTTCTTCGGATTGTCAGGGTCTCTTACCCATTCATACCACCCTTCACTCGGGACCAGGGCTCGGCCATTCGGCCAAAGCTGTTTGAAGAACTTTCCCGTGGTGACCGTCTCTACACGTGCGTTAATTGGGTCAGGGCGCTTGCCTTTGGCCCAGAACGGCGCCCATCCCCATTTTACTGCATCAATATGCAGTCCATCCTCTGCGGCGTGCAGCAACTGCACCCGCGTCGACGGAGCGACGTTGTAGCGATCAATGGGCTGAGCGTCGTAACCGCTGAACAGCTCTATCTGCGGGCTCAATTCTTCAATGAAGATCGCCATCCCCTCGTACTGCACGAATCGTCCGCACATACGCCCCTCTCCGTCTGTCGAAATCCCCTACAGATAAATTGACCGCAAGCGTCCTACAAAGTTAACTGTACATTCGTACAGTATTTCTAAAGGCCGTATCATGAGCTTCACCATTTTAGGTCCCATTGCTGAGGTAGGCGCGAAGCTGCCTTTGTGCTCGTTCCAGGTTCCGGCCGGCTTTCCTTCGCCGGCAGCGGATCACATTGAGCAGCACATCTCATTGGATGAGGTCCTGAATATCCGCGCACCGCATGTGTACCTGGTAGCAATCACTGGGGAAAGCATGCAGGGGATTGGTATCTTCGAAGGCGATCTCGCGGTGGTGGATCGTGCCATTGAACCGGCTCACGGGCATGTGGTGGTGGCTCTGCTTAACAATGAACCCGTCTGCAAGCGCCTATGTAAGCGAGGCCGGGAGGTGATCCTTTTATCAGAGAACCCCAAATACCCGGCGCGTTATGTGCTTGAAGGCGATGAGCTCTCAATCTGGGGTGTGATCACCAGCACAGTGCGCAGCCATGTCTAAGCAAGAACCGACCTTTGCGCTGATCGACTGCAACAGCTTTTATGCCAGTTGCGAGCGGGTGTTCCGGCCGGACCTGGCGAAGGTGCCCATCGTGGTGCTGAGCAACAACGACGGCTGTGTCATCGCGCGCAGTTACGACGCGAAGCCGTTCATCAAGATGGGCGAGCCGTATTTCCAGATCAAGCACAAGCTCAAGCAACACGGCATTGTGCCGTTTTCCTCCAACTACGCACTGTACGGTGACATGAGCGAGCGCGTGATGAGTCTGATCGAGTCATTGGTGCCGGCAGTTGAGGTTTACAGCATTGATGAGGCATTCGCCGATCTGACCGGTGTGGGTGGTTTGGATACCTTAGGCCGACAGATCCGCGCCCAGGTACTTCGCTGCACCGGCATCCCTGTCGGAGTAGGTATCGCTCACACTAAGACTCTCGCTAAGTTGGCAAACCACACCGCGAAGCGTCTGCAATCGCAGACCGGTGGTGTGGTCAATATCACCGACCCGGTTAAGCGGGACTGGGTGCTGCGTAATACGGACGTGGCTGAGGTGTGGGGCGTTGGCCGAAAGATGAAACTTCACCTTGATGCGATGGGCATCAAGTCTGCAATGGACCTAGCTAAGGCGGACCCATGGACGCTCCGCAAGAAGTTCAGCGTTGTGATCGAGAAGACGGCTAGGGAGCTGGGCGGCACGCCTTGTCTGGAGCTGGACGAGCCTGATCCGCCCAAGCAGGAGATCTGCTGCAGTCGCATGTTCGGCAAGCGGCTGACGGAACTGCCTCCTATCAAGGAGGCGGTGGCCACCTACATGATGCGAGCCTCCGAGAAGCTTCGAGCTCAGAACTCACTGTGCAAGAAGGTGCGCGTGTGCATCCGTACTGGCATGTTCAACCCAGAGGAAGCCAAGTATGCGAACGGCGTTGTGGTGGATATGCCGTATCCAACTGACGACGTGCGCTTGCTCACTCAAGCAGCGGTTGGTTCGCTTGATCGCATATTTCGGCCTGGATTTAAGTACAGCAAGGCTGAGGTTATGCTGCTGAATCTTTGCCAGCCAGGTGAGTACACCGATGATTTGTTCGCCACGTCTCAGCCGGCGGAGGCAACACGGGTGATGACGGTGCTGGACCAGATCAACGAACGATGGGGCAGGGGCACTCTGCGTTCTGCGAGCGTACCGACGGATCCTAGCTGGGGCATGCGGAGAGATATGATGAGCCAGAGCTTTACTACCAAACTTGATCAGCTTTGGGTGGTGCGTTGCAGATAGTGGATAGCAGTTGACTGGATGTGGCATCTTGATGTCTACAGAGCACCTCGCACTGTTATTCTGAATTTTCGCCGGTTCAGGGTTCTAATAGTACATCTTCATTGGGTTTCAAATATGGATAGCGGTCTGTAGCAAAAAAAATACCCTCAACTTCCAGTGAATTATTATCGTTGAATTTTTCGCCGCCTTTGTAAGGTGTTACGTTCAGAGTAATTTTATCTGTATGTCCAATCTTCACTTTGTATGACGTAACTCGGCAGCGCTTATCTGCAGGTGTTTCTACAAGAGCTATGTGATCGCCTACTATGTCGCGATGAATTACTTCACAAAACATTCCCATGTACGGCTTGCCTCTAAGGTGGTCACAGATAGCGAAAGCGTCACCGCATATAGAGCAATCAAGGCTTTTAGAAATAAAACCCACGCTCAAGAAAGACTGTGGTGGAAATAAAGTGGTCTCTAGTGTTTCAAGTTTCTTAATTCGAGATGCGGCATGACAGAAACCATTATGAGCACGAAGCGCATCCATAGCCGCAATTTGTGCTCCGATTAGTTGATCCCATGCTTCGTTCCCTTTGTCGAGTTTTAACAATATCCACATTCTTAGCTCGCAAAGAACTGAGCCAATAGCGCACTCATAACCTAATAAAATATTGGACTCATTTTCGAGGCTGGCTTTAATTGCTTTGAATTTGTTTGCGGTTGCAGATTTTAAAAGCTGCTCAAGAGTATTGCAGGTCTCTAATTGCAACTCTTTTGATCGTGCGGGGGATAAGAGGTTTTCACCAGCTTTGATTTGCTCGTTGAAGTAATCAATAATTTCATCAAAAGTCATATTAATTAATCCAGTGAGCGCAATATTTCAGATAATTCGCTTAACCCTTGAGGATCTCCTTTATAAGAAATTTTGGTGTAGTTACCATTCGGAGATTCATGAATGATATTTAGTGAGGCTGTGCCAGGTGATGTGCCTTTGAAGATGTCGTAAAGGTAATTTGTTAGAAGTCCAATTATTATGGGGCTGATGTGTGGGTTTTGAAGGATAAGTGAGGCTGGTATGAGTATGGTAGGACCAAACCATTCAAAACCGTTGTTCTGAATATAGGCTGGCCGATTTTCTTGTGAAAATAATTCAGATGTAGATATACCATTGATACGTAGAATAGTGCGCATTGTATCTGCTTCGGTTTGCTGGCGCAGTTCATGTATTGCTTCGGCTGTCTCTATGTTCTCGGGAATTAATGCAATTGAAGTTATTTGCTCAATTCCGAAGTGATTAAGCTTTTCTGCGAATTCCGGAATTTTGGTGATTTCGATACTCATAAATTTGATCTTCTAGGTATCTAACTTTAATGGGTAAATTTAAACTGGTGTTTTGCATTTGGAATGCCCTCCCTATTAAATTAAGGGAGGGCGATTGAGGCTTACAGTTTGGCGACGAAGCTTTCTAAGTGTTGTAACGAATCCGCATAATTTTTTGGGGGAAGACTTACTGTTTCCCCATGAGGCATTTCATAGGAGCTCTGTAGCGGTAGTCTATGCAGCGGGATTCCGAGACTGGCAGATACTTTGCCTGAAGTATGAAAGTCTTTAACGTTAGAGACATATGCGTCCTCCCATTCTGCTTTAGTAGTGGTTACGTCCCCAGTGCCAGCGAAAATGCTAGGGTCTAGCTTGAACTGCTCCCAAGCGTATTGGATTAAGTCAGAGCGGATAGAATCATACGCTGTTGCAACCCCGGAGTTGACCGTATAGTTGTTAAAAGCTAATTCGTAGATTTTTGGCAGGTCGAGTTCAAACTGTTTAATTTGTCTGTTGAAAGTAACTACAGTCGACGCATAGTTTTTTGCGGCTGCAGATGGGAATTTCCCATAAAGGAGCATGAGAATTCCTTTTATTCCTTCAAGAGAACTAAAGTCTGCCATCATGGGGACGATTAGAAAATCTGATGAAACGAGCGCCATCTGTGTATAAATGGAAAAGCTTGGATTGCAGTCGATAAAGACTGTCATATTTTCATATTCGGACTTTTGAAGTTCCAGTTCGCATAAGCGTCTAATGGCCGTAACATATTCTTGCCAGGCATTGGTGTTGCCGGGGTTCATTGTTGCAAAATTTAGTGCGAGAGTTTGAGACTCGAGAAATGAGTCGCCAGCGATTAGGAATAGATTTTTGGATATGTCAGAGTTGTATGGTCGTACTTGAGTCATGTAGCTGCCGGTTAAGCTAGTGAAGGCCGAGTTGCCTTTCAGAAGCCAATCCATAAATCCAACTACATTTCGGCGTGTGGCGGATGATTGCAGCTTTTGATTTGCGGCATACCCTTCATGTGCACCGCCTAAAAAGAACTGTGAAATATTAGCCTGCGGGCAGAGGTCGATAACTAAAACAAGTTCATTGGGGTTTTTTGCAGCATATAAGCTCGCGGAGTTCTGGCAGAGCGTAGTCTTTCCCACACCGCCTTTGTTATTGTAATAAGCATAGATCCGATTAACTGCCATAACGCCACATCCTTGATGAGCAAAAAGCCATCATGATGGCTTTTACCTTCATCATGCAAGGTCCATTACGGCACACCGCGTTCGAGAATTAATATTTACCATCGTAGGATTGCCTGGCGCGACCGCGAGCTACGGGCGAAGCGGCTGGCTGGTCAAGAGGTGATTTCTGAGAAATTGCCACTGGAGCTGGCGCTTAACACGTTGTAAGCAGGACTTGTGGGGCGTTTGGGTAGGGCTACGTTCAATCCATCATCGGTCGGCGGGATAGGCTAAGCCCTAGCGGTACCCATGGGGCAAAAATGTGGCAAACCGTACCCCAATCTATGCCATTCAATGCCAATTATGCATATATGCAACCTGATACGGGCGGACAGTAGAGCCCGGAACCACGGCCCTTTCCGTCAAGATCACCCATATACCCCAAACACAATCGGGGTGTGCTGGAGTGCACCAATTGCTTGTCGATACGGAGTGTGTGATGATCGAGGCAGGTGCTGATGGGCGCCTGCCTGCTTGCAATGGCATAGCACTGCACCATCGTTCAACTGCATTACACCAATTTAGCACCTACCCAAGGCGCACCTGGTGAGCAAGCAATCAGCTAGAGCGTCGTTCTTGGAGAAAGTGCTATGTCTAATTATTCCTATGTAAGCATCCTCAAGCGTCGTGCTAAATCGCTGTCAAGGGACACATCGATATCTCTAGCAGTGGCTCAGGGGCACGTGTCTCTGGCGGCTGGTTTTGCTCATTTTCATGAGTTGAACGTAATCGCGAAGCGGAAACCAGATGACCCACGTTTAATGAAGGCCGCTCTCGGGATTGTCATTCTGAGTGATGCTATCTATGAAGATGATGTGTATTCCGCCTTCGAGAGTGAAATAGACGATTTGCTCTCTGATGCAGTTGGTGAAACCAACGCCACTGGATTCACGGTAAAAGGGCTGTCAATTACTGACTCTACTTACGATATCGAGGTGGGCGTTCTAACCCTGCGTGTGTCTTTTGCCTATGAAGGGGAGCAAGACCAAGACCGCATGTATCACGGTAGTGCGTTCTATCTTGATGCTCAGGTTCGATTGGTGCGTCGTGACGACGAGTGGCGGATTGCTGAAGAGGGTGTGGAGATTCTTGCAGGAGAGAGCGACAAGGACCGGGATCGCGAAATGGGACTGGATGATCAATACGCCCAGTGGCTTGATGAGCAGAACGGTAGCGACGGCTTAGGGCAAATTTAGGGCATAAGCTGGGCCGCTGTAGGCCGTTTCTGTCCTTGCAGCTTACCCATAACCCAATATAATTGCGGCCTAGAGCGGGTTGGGGGGTGGGCAGGTCGGGTTCGAATCCCTATCTCGGACCTTTGAATGGAAGGTTTGATAGGGCCACCCGTAGGGCTATTCGGCTGTACTCGACGAGGCATAGAAATCCATTCCGCAACTGAAATAGAACCTCCCGATTTTACAGGGCTCCAGCGAGGAAGAAATGTTAGTGATGCGGAATAGATTTTCATATAACTTATTGAAAATAATGAGGAAATTAGTGGATTGCAAATCCGCCTACGCCGGTTCGATTCCGACCTCGGCCTCCACTCTTAGAAACCCCGTAGATTAACGTCTACGGGGTTTTTTATTGTCTGCGGTTTGGTCATCGCTTCCGCAATTTTTCGGATCGCTTCCGCATCCCTACCTTTTTTCGGGAAATTTAAGACGCCGTTATCGTTATGCCTCTCCCGATTGGACGTGGGATTGTGATCGATACTACGGAGCCTGAGCGGCTACTAATGGCCGATTCTGTTGAAAAAGTCGGCTTCGAATTCCACGGCAGAAAAGTAAGCGCCTGAGATTGAAATCTGAAATATGGGCAGAAGGTTCAGGGCTCGAATTTGACGTAGCAGCGTGCACCAGGGGTGTTTTCAACCATCAATATTCGAGCGTTTTGGGAAACCGGCTTTTTCAACAGAATCGGCCAAAAGCAGACGCTCAAAAATGGCAGGTATTGCAAAAATGGGGTCAGACCCTAGGGTTGCTAGGGAAATGGCCCCCGATGTTGTGGCAGGACTCTGACCATTACCTGCGTCCTGCGTCTAACTGGGGGGCATTTCTGGCAGCAACGCGGCTCGCGATGAAACGGCAACAGACCCTAGAGCTGAAAGCGCGAGATGTTCTCTCGCAATGTGACGCTGGTGCGTGCCAGTCCTTCGCTTTCCTGCTGAGCGCTGCGGAAGGCTGCAGCGGATTGCTCGGCGCTTTCGCTGACGGTCACGATGCCCCGGCTGATCTGCTCGGCAACGGTACTCTGCTGTTCGGCGGCAGCGGCGATTTGGTGGTTCATGCCGTTGATCCGCTCGATCATGGTTACGATCGTGCTTACCGCGTCACCGGCCTCGGAAACGCCGGACACCGACTGCGCACTGGAGCGCTTGCAGCGTTGCATATGCTGCGAGGTCTCGTCGGCAATTTTCTGCAGACTGGCGATCAGCCCTTCAATCTCTGAGGTGGCCTTCTGGGTACGCTGTGCCAGGCTGCGCACCTCGTCGGCTACCACCGCGAAGCCGCGTCCGGCCTCGCCAGCACGAGCAGCTTCGATGGCCGCATTGAGGGCCAGCAGATTGGTCTGGTCGGCCACCGACTTGATCACTTCAAGCACGCCGCCGATATTGCCGGTTTCATTCTTCAGCCGGCCCATGGCCATGTTGGACTGTTCGATTGTCTCGGCCAGCTCGCCGATCATGTTGACAGCATCTTTGGCCTTCTGCTGGCTGTAGAGGGCCGCGCTATCGGCCGCGCTATCGGCCTCGCTGGCGGCACTGGCAGCGGATTCGGCGTTGCGCGCGACATCCTGCACGGTGGCGGCCATTTGGTGAACGGCGGTGACGATCTGCTCGACCTCGCACTGTGCCATGGCCACGCTTTCGGCGTTTCTCAGGCTCGATTGGCTAAGCTCCTGGCTGGATTCGGCTACGGTCTGTGAGGACAGGTTTATCCCCTTGGCCATGTCCCGCAGGTTCTCCTGCATACTCAGCAGGGCGGCCATGATGCTGGCTTGTGGTGGCTCAATCGTGCGCTCGCTAGCGCGCAAATCGCCCTTGGCAACCCGTTGGGCGAGCTGGTTGAGTTCACTCGGTTCGGCACCCAGCGCGCGCAGCAGGTTGCGGCTGATGACGTAGCCCAGTACCGCTGCTAGTAAGACGGCCAGCGCAGTAATGGCGAGCAGAAGGTCGCGTTGTGACAGATAGTGTGCGTCATTTTCGCTGACCTGCAGGTCTGCCTTCTGGTTGGTGTAGCGCAGGTATTCGCCAATTGCCTGGGTCAGCTCGGCCAGTAAGGGTGTGCACTGCTCGCTGACCATGCGCAGGGCCTCATCGTTTTCACCCTTGAACAGGTGTTCGGCAATGGTGTGCGCTACCGGTTTGTAGCGGCTCTCGACTTGCTCGAAGGTTGAAAACAGTTCACGTTCTTTGGGCGACACATCATCATGGTTATCAATTGCCTGGCGTAGCGCGGCGAGGCTGCTGGCCACCATTTGTTCGTTGGCGGCAATAGCACCCCGCTGCTGTCCTCTCGCGGTGATATTGCTGTTCAAGGCGATGTTACGCAGGGCAATCGCGCGCTGGGCGGCGGCGTCGTTCAGTGTGTTGGCCAGGCGGGTGCGTGCATCAACGCCATTAATGTAGAGGAAAAAGTCCTTATTGCTGTTAGCCAGGGCGTACAGCGAGATAGCGGCGATCAGCAACATAAACGCTAGCAGGCTGGCATAGCCGGCATAGAGACTGGTCCGTGTAGAGAGTCGCGGAGTGTGCGATGGCATGATGAACCTGCGTAATGGGAGGGGCAATTGGGGGCACCTGCAAGGGTATGTATTCGCCCTTGGTCCGCATCCTGCGCAGGTATTCTTTTGTTCGACAGCAACGAGTAGCGGCGTCATTTCCTGGCTGGTTTAGGCTTGTACAAGTTTTTATGTTTGTACAAGTCTTGTACAACCATATCGGCGTGATGTCGTCATGACATCATGCAATCCAGATGAACGGTCGGTAACCTTCGGTTGCTGGCAGGCGCGAGAAATAGAGGCCTGGCTATCGGGCTGACTACTGTTTGGCGGCGATACAGCCCAAGGCCATCTTTGGGCCGATAGAATCCTGAGAGCGCTGTAAAAATGCGTAGCGCTATTTCTGTACAGGTATTTTGTATGGGAGAGCGCTAGGGCGTGCTAATTGTGGGCAGGCTTTTCGCTAGGGGCTGTTGCCGTTTCATCGCGAGCCTCGTTGCTGCGAGAAATGGGTCCCGGTTATGGGGGGCGAGTTCATTATCGGATCTCCATGCGCGATGGCGGGGCAGGTTTGCCCAACGTGCGGCGAGGGGGTTATGCAAATGGCGAGCGATGGCGTTGACCGCCCCACTTGCGGGACATTCATGCCGGCTGGAAGAGCATGAGAGGGACTAGCGGATTGATCAGTGTCTCGACCCGAGCGATCTACGCCATTACCTCGCCGATGCTGGCGTGGATGGTGGAGGAAAAATACATCGAGCCGCACGTGGCTGAGCAGAACAATCTGTCTGTGCAAGATCTTCTGCGCACCAGCAATGATTTGAATCAGTTGGCGATAGGACTTAAACAGGACGTGCGTTGGTTTCGCTTGTAACGGAGAGTCAGAAATTGTTGTTCGGTTTGAGTCGCAGCTAATTCCCTAGATTGAATCGCCGATCACCGGCAGGCCCGTAGCGGGATTGTAGTTACTTGCTCCGATATCTGCTGTTACAGCCGGGCACGGTTGGTATGGAAAGCTGATCTTTCCAGAGGCTATTGAGATCAGTTCAGACTAGTGTCTGCACGGACGCAGGTCGGCGGGCATCGCGGAGCTCGGCGAGGTTGAGGCTGGGCAGCCGATCGTGGGGCACTCAAGTCAATCCGTTTCACGGGGAGTCCGGGTCATTTCCGGGCGGTGGGCGGATTGATTTGAACTGCTGATTCCTCCAGGTGCCGAAATAGCACCATCCAGAGGACATAGCAATGACTGAAGAAAAGAAGAAAGAACCTGAACAACAAACTCCAGCGCACTCCACCGAGGAAGAGCGCGAGCGCCTGAAGGACTTCAACAAAAACGGCATTCCGCCCGGCACTTGCTGAGTATTACGCGATCCGTGCCGTAAGGCGTGAGAGGACGGCGGATGTAAATCCGCCTCCTACTCGATCTGTGATTTGGGATCGTGCGCGCAACCGTGATCCTTTACGGAACAAGGCTATCGTCGAAGTCTTCACGCTCGATGGTTGTGTAGGCCTGCTCGCGAATGCCGCCTTCGGAATAGGTGCATAGTCGACTTGTCGCTTTTTTACCCGGCAGACGCACGACGATGCCCTCGCTGAATTCGGTGTCGTTAGGTTCTCCTGGGGTAAAGTTTGTGCGCACCGTGCGGTCGAAAACGGCGTAGGTTACGCCATGATTGGTGAAGCGCAGATGTGCCTCGGCGCCACCTGAGTAGCCCGTAGAGCTGAGCCAGAAATGACCGTTTGGTGGACTCAGCTTCTGGGGGTAGCTCAATTCAATTTTGCCGGGCGTACCAAATCGATATTGCACGTGGCCTGTTGTCGCTGAGAAGCCTGGCGATGCGCACACCGAAATCATCTTTGGGCCGGAGTTGCATCCGAATAATAGTGTTTCTTGCGTCGAACATAGAAAGCGCTGTTCCGACGTCGCAGCGAGCGAGTCGAGCGCTATGGCACTCATGGTCAGGAAGCAAAGGCCCTTTAGCATCGTGACTTTAATTCCCATGAGGGTTCCCGTTTTATTCGATGAAAATTCATCCGTATTTGTTTGTGTTGTCGCAAATGCGGGATTTTGGGTGCAGATATCGGAAGTGTGTCGCAGTCTACAGGCCCGTGTAACCGTAGTGCCCCACACCTACACATCCGCCAAAAATCATCCAATCATGGCGATTCACTCATTGTTTCGCGAATAAAGTCAGCGATCTTCGGGTGGGACAAGCGTGCAATCAAGACGCTTTGACTGACGACGCCGAGTTGCACAAATCCTCTTTTGGGATGTTTGGTGAATACAGGGCCACCGGAGTCGCCGCTGTCCGGTATCAAGCCATCAGCCCCCACACAGAAAGTGTTTTGCAGGTTCACGTTTGGCGCGAGTGATGTGCACAGTGCGTCCGTCATTCTGGGCAAGTGTGCGCGCTGCAGATGGTCCGGCTGTGCGTCGGGGGCTGGGTTGCGCGCCGTGTTTCCCCAGCCAAGGGCGGTGGGGCGCTTGATGCGATCTTCAAGCCCTTCTTCGCGTGTTACCAGCGTGATGGCCTGGATGTCGGTGATGTCGCGATCGAGTTTGAGTAGCGCGACATCAAGGGTCAGCGAGCGCAGGAATTCAGGGTGAAGGGCGATTTGTTGTACGCCGACGGTATGCCCCTGCAGTGTATTGCTCAACTGGGTGCGCCCGAGGATCACCTCGACGTCAGCCGGTTGCGTGTTCACCAGGCAATGGGCCGCGGTCAGTACCCATCGAGGTGCTACCAAGGCCGCGCCACAACCGTGACGCTCCAGCGACGTCGTGCCTGCCGCTTTGAATTGGAGCGAAGCCATAAACGGATAGCGCCCATCCTGCGCATCCGCGCCGCCCACGATGGCGAAAGCGGCCATTGGAACGATCAGCAGGGCGACGACACAGGCTTTTTGCAGGAAGCGGGTTATCGGTTGTAATACGGAGTAACAGCTGCTGTCGAACATAGCGACCTCTTTAAAGGCTATTGAGAAGAGGTCAAGTAGCCCATGGGCGATGGCACCTGCAAAATGAGAAGAGGGCTAAAAAGTTGAGCGATGTTTCTGTGGTTGGATAGCGAAACCTCGACAGTCCTCCCGCTGCCTATGGTCACAACTGCATCGGGCTATCGTCAGTCCTGACGATCCTCTTGTCTTTGGCCTCATTCGAATAGGCGCCAATTTTTTCCTGTTGCGCGGCCAGCAGTGCGCATATTTTCATCAGCGTCACGGCCTCATCCGGCGTCCTGCCGCTGGCCGCCATAGCGGTCAACTCAACCACCGACCAGCCAATAACTGCCGCCGCATCTTCCAGGTCGTAAAACAATTCCTGCTGGGCAGTCCTGGGACCATCGAGCCCTTGTATCAAGTCGTCCACTCAGCCCTCCAGCTGCTTCAGTTCAAAACCCATGGCGTTCATCCCGATTTATGCCAAGTTCGTGTGCTCGACGAGGCAATGTGTCTTCCACACCAAGCATGTGTAAAGAGGTCACTTGCCCCAGCCACATCCAGAAACGTCCCAGTAATAAACGACGCCTCTGCACCGGCCAACCACAGCACGGCCCGCGCCACCTCTTCGGGCTCTCCTCCACGGCCCATCGGGATGCTGTCCTTCACGCGATCGACGCGGCCAGGTTCTCCGCCGCAGGCGTACATTTCTGTGTAGATGTGCCCCGGGCGTACGCAGTTGATGTGTATGCCTTCGCGCGCGACTTCCTTGGACAGCCAGCCCGATGGTGAACGTCTCCAGGGCGCCTTTTGACGCTGCGTAGTCCACATACTCATTCGGGCTGCCGAGGCGGGCGGCGCCCGAGGATACGTTGATCACACTGCCGCCTTTGACGATGCGACGAAACGACATGCGTTTGACGGCTTACTGCGCGCAACAGCGCATTCCAGCTTGCGTGCAAGAGGGCGGCGAAGAGAATGAGTAACACAATAGGAAAAGGCGTGCGCCATGTTAAGCAACACAGTGGCCAGACGGAAGTCGGTTGTTACTCATGAAGTGACGCCACGTTGTACCGTCACGCATACAAACCCTACCATCAGGTTACACGATAGCCGTGACGCACTTCCTCTTGCACTGTCCTATCAAACGAGAAGTTAATCTCGTCAAGTAAGAGAGTGATCTCATGAAGTTGAAGTGTCTAACCAAGGCGGCTGTTGTCGTCGCGCTGTTGTCGAGCTTGTCGGGCTGCTGGATATTCATGCCGCCGGGTGGTGGCGGCGGTGGTCACGGTGGCGGACATGGTCAGGGCGGTGGCCCAGGCCCGCGTTAAATCATTAGCGCCGCAGGCAAGTCATGAACAATGGCTAGCCTGTTTTTTTGCCTGGGATAAACCCCAGGCAAAGAAAAGCCCGCGTGGGGCGCGCGGGCTAAAAGGATGTTCATTAGGAGCTGGGTTCACCATAGGGGGTCATCTGTGAAAGGTTTGTGAAAACGTTGGCAAAAAAGTGTATGCCTCAATCGTGCCGTTGCTGTACGGGGCAGGGTGCGCCATAACTCTTTAATGTCGCAGGCATACCCCCGTTGGATGCCGCATCATGTACATGTCTACCAGTCTGTTGTCAGCGTTCGTGCTGTTCGCCTTCGTGTCTTCGATCACGCCAGGGCCCAATAACACCATGTTGCTCGCCTCGGGCGTGAATTTCGGGTTCCGTCGGTCGATGCCCCATGCGTTGGGGATCAGCATCGGGTTCATGGTGCTGGTGATCGCGGTGGGCCTTGGCTTGGGCGAAGTGTTCAAGGTGTTTCCATCGGCTTATACGCTGTTGCGCTACGTGGGCGCGGCGTACCTGCTGTACCTGGCGTGGAAAATCGCGACGGCGGGCGGCCTATCCGACAGCAACGATGAGCAGGGCAAGCCCATGACTTTCCTCGGCGCGGCGGCGTTCCAGTGGGTGAACCCCAAGGCCTGGATCATGGCGCTCGGGGCCATCACCACCTATACGCCGGCTGAAGGCTATGTCACCAATGTGCTGGTGATTGCGCTGGTGTTCGCTGTGGTCAACTTGCCCAGCGTGTGCGTGTGGGTCGGCTGTGGCAGCGGCTTGCGCAGTGTATTGCGTGAGCCGCGCTGGCTAAGACTGTTCAACGGGTCGATGGCCGGCTTGCTGGTGTTGTCGCTGTACCCGATGCTGTTTGCCGGCTGAGTGTCAGACCGGCGAGATGGTCGCCAGCAAGCCAATGCCGATGGTCAACACCAAAAAGCCGAACAGGAAAAGTGCCATCTTGGCCATAAGGCCTCCGAAGAGTGGGTTGGGAATGGGGCCATTGTCCGCCTCACCCGCACTTCAATACAGGCGCAGATAGCAAAGAAAAAACCGTATCAGATGGCTCGCCCCCTGTTCTGCCACGGGCTTTGAGCGTTTGCGGTTTTCTCAAGATCAGTGCCTGAGACAGCCATCGCGTTTCCCCCTAAGATGACACCCACTGCATCAACAATAAGAGTGGGCCAACCCTCGATGGAAAGACGTCAATTCAGCGGAGGCATGAAAGGCAAGAACCTGCGCTACCTCAATGAAACCCGGCAGCCAGCGTCGGTGACCCGTGTCGGCTTCTTGCTGCTTGAGCACTTTTCCCTGCCCGCATTCACCCAGACCCTCGACACCCTCGTCACCGCCAACCTGCTGCGTCCGGAATTATTCGCTTCGCGCACCTTCGGCTGGGACGCTGGCGAAGTCAACAGCGACCTGGGCCTGGTGATCCGCCCCGACGCACGTCTCGACATGGCGGCCCTGCAAGACCTGGCGTTGCTGGTGATCTGCGGCGGTTTTCGCACTGAACTCAAGGCGAGCGAAGACTTCATCCACCTGCTGCGCAGCGCTGCCGAACACGGCGTCGGCCTCGCCGGCCTGTGGAACGGCGCCTGGTTCCTCGGTCGCGCCGGCCTGCTGCAAGGCTATCGTTGCGCCATTCACCCCGAACATCGCCCGGCCCTGGCGGAAGTGTCCAAGGCTGCCCACGTCACCAGCGAACCCTACGTGATCGACCGCGACCGCCTCACCGCGTCAAGCCCTTCCGGCGCCTTCCATATGGCGCTGGACTGGATCAAGGGCCTGCACGACAAAGCCCTGGTCGAAGGTATCGAAGACATCCTGGCCTTCGAAGAATCCCGCTACCGGCGTATCAAACCCACCGAAAACGTCAGCGTCAGCGCGCCCTTGCGTGAAGTCGTAAAACTCATGGACGCCAACCTCGAAGAGCCCCTGGAACTCGACCAGTTGGCCGTCTACGCCGGCCGCTCCCGCCGCCAGCTTGAGCGGTTGTTCAAGGAACAACTGGGCACCACGCCGCAGCGTTACTACATGGAACTGCGTGTCACCGAAGCGCGCCGGTTGCTGCAACACACCGAGTTGTCTCAAGTGGAGGTGCTGGTGGCGTGCGGGTTTGTCTCACCGAGCCATTTCAGCAAGTGCTATAGCTCGTATTTCGGATATCGCCCCTCCAAGGAGAAGCGGTTGGTCAAGTAGAGTTACGGCTGACTCATTTTTTCAAGGAAGAGCTATGTCTCTTACACGTTTGGACCGTTACCGCGGCAGCTTGCTGGGCCTGGCGTGCGGTGATGCAGTGGGCACTACCGTTGAATTCATGCCGCGCGGCACATTCACGCCGCTCACCGATATCGTGGGGGGCGGGCCGTTCAACCTGAAGCCGGGTCAATGGACTGACGACACCTCAATGGCGTTGTGTTTGGCGGAAAGCTTGGTGCGTAAAGGTGGGTTTGATGCCGCCGACCAGATGGGCCGGTATTTGAACTGGTGGAAGTGGGGCTACTTGAGCTCCACGGGCGATTGTTTTGATATCGGCATGACCGTGCGTTCCGCCTTGGCGGCTTTTGAGGCACACGGTGATCCGTTTGCAGGTTCTACCGATCCTTTTTCCGCGGGCAACGGTTCGATGATGCGTCTCGCGCCGATCGTGCTGTTTTACTTTCCAGACCTTCAGCGCGTCGACGATTTTTCCCGTCAAAGTTCCCGTACGACCCATGGCGCCCAAGAGGCAATCGAGTGCTGTGTGGTGTTGGCGCGGGCAATCAGTAACGCCTTGAATGGGGCGACAAAGGCGCAAATGTTGAGTGTTTCATGCACCGGCCTTTCTGCGCCCAAAGTCGTGGCAATTGCCCAGGGGGCGTATAGCAGCAAAACCCGCGAGCAGATCACTGGCAACGGTTACGCCGTTGCATCGTTGGAGGCCGCGTTGTGGTGCGTATTGCACACTGACAGCTTCGCCGACGCCGTGTTGGCGGCCGCGAACCTGGGCGATGACGCCGACACCACCGCTGCCATCGTCGGCCAATTGGCCGGTGCGCATTATGGGGTGCAAGGTATTCCGGCGGGATGGCTGGAAAAGCTCTGGATGCGGGAGGATATTCAGGAAATGGCCGATGCCTTATTCAAGGTTTCTACTGAAACCGCGCCAATCAAGCGGACACCAAGCTATAGATAAACACGTTTAAATGTGGGCTTGCTCGCGAATGCGGTGTATCAGTCACAGCGTTAGTCACTGACCCAACGCATTCGCGCTCCTACATTTGCACTACTTACACCCCATAAATCGTTATCGGAAATAAGCCGTTGAATTTTTAGAATCGGTCCAGGCGATAAGCCTCCAATGCCGGTGCCGCGGCCCCCCGATCCGCGTTCGCCAACTCCCCAACGATCTCCGCCGTCACCGCCGCCTGCGTCAACCCCAAATGCTGATGCCCAAACGCAAGCAGCACCTTCCCGTCGCAGACCCGGTCAATCACCGGCAGCGAATCCGGCAACGACGGCCGGAATCCCATCCACGGCGTTGCACCTTCCGCACTCAGGTCCTGCCTAAACAACCCTTTACTCAACCGATGCAACTGCCAGGCGCGCTCCATATTCGCCGGGCGGTCGAGGCCGGCGAATTCCACAGTGCCGGCCAGTCGCAGGCCGTCGGCCATAGGCGTCAGGATGAATTTGCGTTCCAGGGAGGTGACGGCAAACGGCAGGCGCTGCTGTTCGTGAGGCAGCATGAGGTGATAGCCGCGCTCGGTGTCCAGCGGGACTTTTTTACCGGTCAGTGCGGCGGTGAGTTTGGCTGAGTGGGCACCGCAGGCGACCAGCACCTGCCGTGCGGTCAGCGGGCCTTGGTCGGTGGTGAGTGAGACGCCGTGTTGTTCCAAGCGTCCATCCAGCACCTGGCGCTTCAGGAATTGCACGCCACTGGCCTTGGCTGCCTGGACCAGCTCGCACACCACTTGGTAGGGGTCAAGGAAGTGCCCGGTGCTGGGAAAGAACAGCCCGCCTCGGATGTTGTCGCTCAACTGCGGTGCAGCCTGGCGTATCGCGTCGCCGGACCAGAATGCGACGGGCACCTGTTGCGCTTGCATACGCTGCTGCAAGGCATCCAGGGCGTCCCGTGAATCCGCCCGTTCAAACACCAGCAGTGAGCCCTCTTCGCGCAACAACTCCGGGCGCCCGATGCTGTGCAGCAGGCGCTGCCAAGCGCCCTGGCTGCCCTCGTTCAGCGCGCGGATACCCGCGACCGTGCGCTGATAGCTGGCCGGGCGCAGGTTCAATAACAGGCGCAGGAACCAGGGCAGGGCGCGCGGCAGGTATTTCCAATCCAGGCGCAGCGGGCCCATGGGGTCGAGCAGCATGCCGGGCAAGCGTTTGAGGATCGACAGGTCGGCAATCGGAAACACCTGTTCGGTCGCCAGGTGCCCGGCGTTGCCATAGGACGCGCCCATGCCGGGTTCCTGCTGGTCGACCACTACCACGTGCCGGCCCTGACGCGCCAGTTGCAGTGCACAGGCGACGCCGATAATGCCGGCGCCGACCACTACGATATCGGGATCGGACATGGTCTGCGCTGCACAGTTCGGCAGTCGATCAGCCGCCCTGCGGATGAAGCGATCCAGATCCGGCCCTTGTACCGCGATCACCAGCCCTGGGTTGGTACAAAATTGTCCGGCCCCCTGGGTCAAGGAACTCACAAAACCCTGGGCCAGTGCCTCACTCCGATCCGCCAGCGCTGCCGGGAACAGGTACACCGGGTTGATCGAGCTCATTTGCGCATACACCGGAATCGGCTCGGGCCGCGCCTGCGCCACCGCCCGGCCCACCACCCCACTGGTGTCCGGGTGAGCACCATGGGCCTTGACCACTACCGGACAACCGGCGGCCAGTGCCGAAGCGGTGTCGCCACCGGCCACGGAAAACGCCAGCGGAAAGTTACTTGCACCAAACACGGCCACCGGGCCCAACGCGATGTGGCGCTGACGCAGGTCTGGCCGAGGCAGTGGCTGACGCTGCGGCTGCGCGGTATCTACCCGCACATCCAGCCATTCCCCGGCACGCACGGTGCGGGCAAAGGTGCGCAGTTGCCCGCAGGTGCGGCCGCGTTCGCCGTCGCCGCCCAGGTAGGCGGGCTCCAGGGCTGCGTGGGTGGCGGGATTGATCGCCCGGATCGCTTCGCGATTGCCGCAACTGAGTTGCTGACCGATCAGCATCTTGCCCGTCAGAGTATGGAATCGTCCTGGAAAAAAGTGGGCTTGGCCGCTACGAGAACCACAGCGGCGCGCAAGGGGTCAGGCGACGTTCTGTTCTGCTGACCAGTTGGCGTACCACTGGCGGAACAGCGCGTACTGGTGCTCGGCGTAACGGCGCTGGGCGTCGCTGAGGGCGTCGGTCTCGTTGAAGTGCAGCGCGTAGCCCTGGTCGCCGTTGAGCACCATCAGGTGCTTGTAATACAGCACCAGGTCGCAGCCTTCATCGAACGATGACAGCACTGCCAGCGCGGCTTCCAGTTCACGGGCCTGTCGGCGCGCCTTGGCATCGCCCTTGGCGGCTTTTTTGCTCAGCGCCACCAGTTGCAGAACTTCCCGAGGCAGTGCATTGCCGATACCGGTGATGGCGCCGGTCGCGTTGCAGTTGACGAAGCCGTGCACCACCTGGGTGTCTACGCCAACCATCAGCGTCACGTTATCGTCCTGGGAGGTGATGTGTTCGGCTGCGTAGCGCAGGTCGGCAGCGCCACCGAATTCCTTGAAGCCGATCAGGTTCGGGTGTTCGCGGCGCAGTTCGAAGAACAGGTCGGCGCGGGTGGCGAAGCCGTAGTACGGGCTGTTGTAGATCACCGCCGGCAGGTTGGGCGCAGCCTTGAGGATTGCCGAGAAGTGCGCCTTTTGCGCGGCGGCGCAGGCGCCTCGGGACAGGACGCGCGGGATCACCATCAGGCCATGGGCGCCGACTTTGGCGGCGTGGGCCGCATGCGCTACCGCTTCACGGCTGTTCACTGCGCCAGTGCCAACGATGGTCGGCACGCCCGCCGTCACCAGGCGTGCCACGCCTTCCTGGCGTTCCGCTTCGGTCAGCAGCGGCCAGTCGCCCATGGAGCCGCAGTACACCACGGCGCTCATGCCGATATCGATCAACTCGCGGCCCTTGGCGACCAAGGCGTCGAAGTCCGGTTTGCGCTCAGCGGTGCACGGGGTCATCAGGGCGGGGATGCAGCCGGTGAAAATGTTGTCGCTCATTGTTCTAACTCCTGAAGTCGATCAGTTGAATACGGTCGGGGCTTATATGCCCCAGGCAAAAGGGTCGCGCTCGTCGATCAGCAAGGTGCTGTCGGCGGTCATGTAGGCGCTGCCGGTGATGAAGGGGCGGATGCGCTCGCCGTCCCATTCGTAGCGAGCGTCGAATTGGCTGCCGGTGATGCTGGCTTGAGTCCAGGTTTCACCGGGCGCGAGTTTTCCATCGGCGGCCAGGCAGGCCAGCTTGGCGCTGGTACCGGTGCCGCAGGGTGAGCGGTCGTAAGCTTTGCCGGGGCATATCACGAAGTTGCGGCTGTCGGCCAGGTCGTCGTCGGCGAACAGTTCGATATGGTCGATCAGCGCGCCGCCTTCACCGTGGATGCCCTGGTCTTCAAGGGCCTTGAGCATTGCCCAGGTGTAATCGGTCAGCGCGTCGACGTTGTCCATCTGCAACAGCTGGCCGTGCTGCGACACCAGGAAAAACCAGTTGCCGCCCCAGGCGATATCGCCGTAGACCACGCCATGGCCCGGCACGTCCACCGGCACCTGTTGGCGAAAACGGTAGGCGGGCACGTTGCGCAGGGTCACGCTGCCGTCCTCGTGCAACGTTGCCGCAACCGGGCCGACCGGTGTGTCGATGGTATGTACGCCGGGCTGGATGCGACCCAAGTGATGCAGGGAGGCGACCAGGCCGATGGTGCCGTGGCCGCACATGCCGAGGTAGCCGGCGTTGTTGAAGAAGATCACCCCACAGACCGCGCCGGGGGTGACGGGCTCGCAGTACAGCGCACCGACCAGTACGTCATTGCCACGCGGCTCCAGCAGGCAGGCGCGGCGCCATTGATCGTGCTCGGTACGCAGGTGCCCCCGTTGTTCAGCGATGGTGTCGCCGTTCAGCGCAGGGAAGCCGCTCATCACTAGGCGCGTCGGTTCGCCGCCAGTGTGGGAGTCGATCACATGCAATCGCTTCATAAAACGCTCCAATCAATGGGTGGCTGGGGTCAGCGCGGCGACGGTGACAGGGGCGACCGCGCCGGCCGACACCGCCATCTCGATGCCCGACAGGCGAAACGGCGCGAAACCCTGGACCTGGAAGTTCGCTGGCTTGAAGAAGGTGAACAGCACGACAATTTTGAACTTGCCTTGACCTGACATAGCGTCGCCTTCTTGTGAGTTATTGGATAGGTATGCAGTGGCCCTACAATGAACTCATGGACGGCGGCACTATTGATGTTTTTTGCCCGCATCGATGACGAAATCAGCACAGTTTGCACCGCTCGACAGCGCCCAGGGCATCGGGCAATCTGCTACGCATCGAGGCAATTTGCGTGGGGCGACAGTCATGATGCAGAGCGCGTTTGTGACCCTTTGCCAAGGGAGCGAGGCGAATCGCCCCCACACTATCGAGCAATTATTGGCCGGTGTGATGCAGCTATTGCCGATGCTGGATGTGATCCCCAATGCGGCGATTTTCATCAAGGACACCCACGCCCGTTACGTCCTCGCCAACCGCACCCTGGTGCAACGCTGCGGCCTCAAACACCTGCAACCCCTGCTGGGCAAGACCAGCGCTGAAGTCTTCCCCGCGCAGTTGGGACCGGGTTACACCGAACAGGACCGGCGCGTGCTGGAGCAGGGCTTGGTGCTGGGGGACCAGCTTGAATTGCACCTGTACGGCACCCGAGAACCCGGCTGGTGTTTGACCCACAAGTGGCCTTTATACAACCACGCGGGCGAGATCATTGGCCTGGCGGGTATCTCCGTAGACCTGCAAACCGCCAGCGAAAGCCACCCGGCCTACCAACGCCTGGCTGCCGTGGACGCGCATATCCGCGCGCACTTCAACCGCCGCGTCACGCTGGGTGAACTGACACGCATCGCCGGGATTTCTGTCGCGCAGCTGGAGCGTTACTGCAAACGCGTGTTCCACCTGACACCTCGGCAAATGATCCAGAAAGTGCGACTGGAGCACGCCCATCGGTTGCTGCATACCGACATGCCGATTACCGAAGTCGCGTTGCAGTGCGGGTATACCGACCACAGCGCGTTCACCCGGCAGTTCAAGGCCTCGACAGGGTTTACGCCGAAGCAGTACAGGGAAACCTGCTAAGTCTCCAGACGGTGCTTTTCTGTGGGTGGCTTGCCTGCCAAGCAGAGAATTCGCTCAAGTGGGCAGGGGGCTAATCCCAATGCAACGAATGGCCCACACAACCCTCATATGTTCACGAGTAATGCTTCACGACGACAGGTAACAGGCTTATGACGGCGGCTGAAAACAACCATGTGAACTGGCTGGTGGAACAATCGATGCTGCACGCGGCACGCCAGCGCGCCAAGCTCTATTCGGGGCAGGGGCGGTTGTGGCAGCAGCCTTACGCACAGACCCGGCCCCGTGATGCCACGGCTTTGTCGTCGGTGTGGTTCACCGCCTACCCGGCCTCGATTGTGACCCGCGAGGGTGGCACGGTGCTGGAGGCGCTGGGGGATGAGGCGCTGTGGCACGCCCTTTCGAAGATCGGCATTCAAGGTATACACAACGGCCCGCTGAAGAAGTCTGGCGGACTGAGCGGTACCGAGCACACGCCGACCATTGATGGCAATTTCGACCGTATCAGCTTTGAAATCGACCCTGAATTGGGCACCGAAGCGCAGTTACAGGCGTTGACGCGCATGGCGGCGGCGCACAATGCGGTGATCATCGACGATGTGATCCCGTCCCACACCGGCAAGGGCGCGGACTTTCGCTTGGCCGAGATGGCGTACGAGGACTATCCCGGCCTTTTCCACATGGTGGAAATCCGCGAAGAAGACTGGCCGTTGCTGCCCGACGTGGTCGAGGGGCGCGATGCGCAGAACCTCAGCCCAGTGCAGGTCGATGCGTTGCGTGACAAACACTACATCGTCGGCCAGTTGCAGCGGGTGATTTTCTTCGAACCCGGCGTCAAGGAAACCGACTGGAGTGCAACCAATGTCGTGCTGGGCGTGGATGGCAAGCCGCGTCGCTGGGTGTACCTGCATTACTTCAAGGAAGGCCAGCCTTCGCTGAATTGGCTGGACCCGACCTTTGCCGCGCAGCAGATGATCATCGGCGATGCGCTGCATGCCATTGACGTGATGGGCGCAAAGATCCTGCGCCTGGACGCCAACGGCTTCCTCGGTGTAGAGCGCAAGCTGGATGGCACGGCGTGGTCCGAGAGCCATCCGCTGTCGATCACCGGCAACCAGTTGTTGGGCGGCGCGATCCGCAAGGCAGGCGGTTTCAGCTTCCAGGAGCTGAACCTCACTGTGGATGACATCGCCTCCATGTCCCATGGCGGTGCCGACCTGTCCTATGACTTCATTACCCGCCCGGCGTACCAGCATGCGCTGTTGATGGGCGACGCCGAGTTTCTGCGCTTGATGCTGCGCGAGATGCACCACCAGGGCATCGACCCCGGCTCGCTGATCCACGCGTTGCAGAACCACGATGAACTGACCCTGGAACTGGTGCATTTCTGGACCTTGCATGCCCATGACACCTTCCTTTACCAGGGCCAGACCTTTCCCGGCAATATCCTGCGCGAGCACATTCGCGAGCAGATGTACGAACGCCTGGCCGGCGAGCATGCGCCGTACAACCTCAAGTTCGTGACCAATGGCGTGTCGTGCACCACCGCCAGCATCATCACGGCGGCGCTGGGGATTCGTGACCTCGACGCGATTACCCCGGCGGACATCCAGCAGATCCGCCAGATCCATCTGCTGCTGGTGATGTACAACGCGATGCAGCCTGGGGTGTTTGCCTTGTCCGGCTGGGACCTGGTCGGCGCGCTGCCGCTGGCGGCCGAAGAAGTCGAGCATCTGATGCGCGATGGCGATACGCGCTGGATTCATCGCGGTGCGTATGACCTGGTGGATTTGAACCCCGAGGCGCAGCTGTCTGCCGGCCAAATGCCGCGTTCGAAAAGCCTTTACGGCAGCTTGAACAGTCAGCTGCAGGACCCCGAGTCCTTCGCTTCACAACTGCAGAAAATCCTCGCGGTACGCCGCGCCTACGATATCGCTGCCAGTCGCCAGATCCAGGTGCCGGAAGTCGAAAACCCCGGGCTGCTGGTGATGGTTCACGAATTGCCGGCCGGTAAAGGCACGCAAATCACCGCGCTGAACTTCGGCGCCACGCCGATCACCGAAACCCTGCATTTGCCTGATATTGCTGCCGGGATGGTGGTGGATATCATCAATGAGCGGGTTGAGGGGGATCTGACGGCGGAGGGGGAGTTCACCATCACCCTGGACGCATATGAGGGGTTGGCGCTGCGGGTGGTCAGCAGTTCACCCCTCTAACGTGGCCGCATCGTGTAGTCAGCGGGCTTGCCCAGCGCCGGCAAGCCCGCTCACCACAACAGTGCGAGCAAGTGATGTTAACTATAAGGGAAGGGCGTTAACAGATCGCGAACGCTTTCAGAGTTTCCTTACCGTGCCTATATAAAACTGCATGTTAGTGTCTTGCTTACTACGTGCTGGTTAATAGCGCGGTGACTCAAAGGAACAGGAATGCGATCTCAGCCGGTCTCCCGTGATGAACATTCAGTTGCACCCGAGCAACGTGCACAGTTAGTGGTCAGTCTCGCCACGACTCAAGATGAAGTACGTGAAGTGCAACGTCTGCGTCATCGTGTGTTCACCGACACGTTTAAACTGTCCACACTGGCAAGCCCCGAGGCGTTAAACGCCGATGAGTTCGATGACTATTGCGACCACCTGCTGGTTCGCGACACCCGGACTTCGGCTGTGGTGGGCGCCTATCGCCTGATGGGCCCGGCAGCGGCGCAAAGCATGGGGCACTATTACTCGGAGAGAGAATTCGATCTCAGTGGATTAAAGTCTTTACGCCCCAGAACCGTTGAAGCCATGCATGCGTGTGTTCACCCCGAGTACCGCAGTGGCAGTGTGATCATGATGCTGTGGTCAGGCTTGGCGCGTTATATGGAGCGTGCGGGCTGCGACCATTTGATGGGGTGCGCGAGCGTGAGCCTGTCCGGTGGGGGCCACAATGCGGCAGCGTTGTACCGCAGTTTCACTCCGGAAAATCTGGCGCCTGCCGACTATCGGGTACTCCCCTACATACCCTTTCCTATTGATGCGTTCGAGCCTGGGCATATACCGCGCATGCCACCGTTGCTCAAAGGTTATTTACGCAGCGGTGGCTGGGTATGTGGTGCGCCTGCGTGGGATAAAGAATTTAACGTTGCGGACTTCTTTATGTTATTGCCGCTGTCAAAGTTGGACAGTCGTTATGCACGGCATTACTTGAAGCCGCCACAGTCGTTTTGAGGCTCGGTTGATAGTTTAAGGGTTTAATGAATATGGTATTGAAAGAAGAAAGAGCTGCCGCGTTAATCTGTATTCCCGAGTTAGTGCCTGTTCTCGAAGCCGCCTCACTAATTGAACTTGAGCGGGGAGCGTCCAAACAACTGGCGACGCTGTTTCGTACGTTGGGTGCTCCCGGGCTATCCATTGCCCGAGCATTGGGCGGTGGGGGTGTCAGCGCGGCGAACCTGGCACAGGTCCATACGTGGGTCGGCGCGCATTGTCCTTCCCTGGCGGTGATGATGACGATGCATCACCATACCGTTGCCGGCATGATGGCGGCGAATCAGTTTTTCCCCGACATTCAAGGGCTGTTAAGCGTGATTGCACGCGACAGCCTGCTGGTCGCCTCGGGATTTTCCGAGGGGCGGGCGCACGCCAATATCCTGGAATCCACGTTATCCGTTGAGAAGACAGCGGCGGGCTACGTGGTAAGCGGCAGCAAAAAGCCGTGCACGATGACGCATCACTTCGACGCGATCACGTTTGGCGTCAACTACCTCGACCCTGAAGGTAAAACCCATATCGGCATCGGTATGGGGCTGGCGGGTGACCCGAATATCCAACGCAAAAAGTTCTGGTCGGTACAGCACTTGCAGGCAGCCGACAGCCATGAAGTGATCTTCAATAATCTGCTGGTGCCAGAGTCGATGATGTACTTCAGCAAAGCCGTCGATAATCAGTTGGACGATGTTCAACAGGGTACCGGTGAACACCTGTTTGCCATCTGGTTCCAGTTGCTTGTCTCGGCGTCGTATCTGGGCATGGCGTCTGCATTGGCATCCAGGGCATTGTCATCCAACAAAGGCTCGCAGGATGATCGCGCGATGTTGCTGATTGATCTGCAGGGCGCCTCCATGGCTGTGCGCGGCCTGGCGGTGTCGATCGATCAGAACCGCTTTCTGCGCGCTGACCTGGCGCGCGCGCAGGCCACCCGGTTTGCCGTGCAGGAGGCGATCAATCGCATCAGCACGCGTGCGTTCGAAATCCTCGGAGGCATGGCGTTCATGTCATCCGAGGAGGTCGCTTACCTGTTGGTTGCAACGCGGGTACTGGCATTTCACCCCACGTCCAGGCTTGCCAGTGTGCCGTTCTTGTGTGAGCAACTGAGCTAGTACCGTTGTGGCACGATGAGTTCCGGTGGCGTCGGGCTGCGCGAATAATCTTCCTGGCGCACACGCCGCGGCAGTTCGATCACCGGCAGCTCGACTTCTTCATACGGCATCTGCCCGAGCAAGTGATGGATGCAGTTGAGCCGCGCTTTCTTCTTGTCATCGGCCTGCACCACCCACCACGGGGCTTCGGCGATGTGGGTGCGTTCGAGCATGACTTCCTTGGCTTTGGTATAGGCTTCCCAGCGCCGACGCGACTCCAGGTCCATGGGGCTGAGTTTCCACTGCTTGAGCGGGTCATGAATGCGGCTGAGAAAGCGCAGGTGCTGTTCCTGGTCAGAAATCGAAAACCAGTACTTGATCAGTTGGATACCGGAGCGGGCGAGCATGCGCTCGAACTCCGGTACGGTGCGGAAGAACTCTTCGTATTGTTCGTCGTTGCAAAACCCCATGACTTGCTCGACACCCGCGCGGTTGTACCAGCTGCGGTCGAACAGCACGATTTCGCCGGCCGCCGGCAAATGTGAAACATAACGCTGGAAGTACCACTGGGTCTGTTCGCGGTCATTCGGCGCAGGCAAGGCGGCAACCCGGCAAACCCTGGGGTTCAGGCGCTGGGTGATGCGTTTGATCACGCCACCTTTGCCGGCGGCATCACGCCCTTCGAATAGAATCACCACCTTGTGGCCGGTTTTCACCACCCAGCTCTGCAATTTCACCAGTTCGCCCTGCAGGCGGAACAGTTCGCTGAAATAAATCCTGCGGGCTGCTTTTTCGCAGCTCTCACCGACGTGCTCGTCGAACAGCGCATTCAGGTCATGGCCATCTTCGGCTAATTCCAGTTCCAGCTCTTCATCACTGTGATCAAGCAGTTCACGGTGGATGCGCTGCATCAAGGCGTCTTCTACTGAGGACATGGGCCGAACTCGCGTGGTGGGAGATGGCAAAGTCATAGACGCAATTTGTTACGAGCCAATTACACCAAAATGCGTTATTGCGGCGGGAGAGGGGGACAACAAGGCGTTTTGCCATTCCGCATTCATAAAACCGTAACAAGAATGTTGCAGAGTGCGTGAGCCCGTAATCACAAGGATTTTCTGAATGAAACGTCTGATGAAGTCTGCTGCACTCGCCGTCGCGGTTTCTCTTAGCGCCACCTCGGTATTTGCCGCCGAAAGCGTCCGCCTGACAGGTTCTGGTGCAAGTTTCCCGGCCCCTATCTACCTCACCTGGTTCAAGGACTTCAGCAAGAAGACCGAAGGTGTCACGGTTGACTACCAGTCCAAGGGCAGCGGTGCGGGCGTACAGGACTTCCTGAACAAGACCGTCGATTTCGCCGCCAGTGACTCGGCAATGAAAGACGAAGACATTGCCAAGGTGGCCGAAGGCGTGCAGCTGCTGCCGATGACCGCGGGTGAGATCGTGTTGGCGTTCAACCTGCCGGGCAATCCTAAAGAACTCAAGTTGCCGCGCGATGTTTACTCCAACATCTTCTTGGGCAAGATCACCAAGTGGAACGATCCGAAGATCGTCGCCGCCAACCCAGGCCTGAAACTGCCTGACATGCCGATCACCGTCGTTGTGCGTGCAGACTCCAGCGGCACCACCGCTGTGTTCACCAAGCACTTGTCTGCGATCAACCCTGAGTTCCAGAAGGACTTGGGCGAAGGCAACACGGTCAACTGGCCAGCCAGCGACAAATTCATCAAATCGCCGAAAAACGATGGCGTAACCGCTACCGTTCGCCAGACTCCAGGCGCAATCGGCTACATCGAATACGGCTTCGCCAAACTGGCAAAGGTTGACTTCGCCCAGTTGCAGAACAAGGCCGGTAAATACGTAGTACCTAACGCCGAAAGCGGTGCAGAAGCCCTGGCTGCGGTGAAGATGCCGGAAAGCCTGGTGGCCTGGCTGCCAGATCCGGATGGCGCCAAGTCCTACCCGATCACTTCCTACACCTGGATGATCTTCCGCAAGAAAAACGAGAGCCCGGCCAAAGCCAAGGCCATGCGTGAAATGGTCGAGTACAGCCTGACCGAAGGCCAAAAAATTGCCGATTCGATGGGCTACATCCCGCTGCCGCCATCGGTTGTCGATCAAGTTCGCAAAGCTTCCGCCAACATTCAGTAAGGCTTGCCAGACCACCCCCGGCATGGGCTGTCAGCCATGCCGGGCGTGTTCCCCTCTTGTTCCGGAATTAGCCAATGAACTCACCTTTTGTCGTACCGGTTAACCCGGACTCTGCGTGCCAGCCACCTTCTAAGAAGGACTTCCTGGTTGACCGCACCTTCCGTGCGCTTGCACGCATAGGCGTAGTGCTGGTGCTGGCGCTGGTTTTTGCGCTGGTGTTCGAAGTAGGGCGCAAGGCACTTCCCGGCATGGAAAAGCACGGTTTTGATGTGCTGTTTGGCAGTGTCTGGGACGTAAATCAAGGTAAATACGGCATTCTGCCAGCTATTTGGGGCACGCTTTACAGTGCCTTCATCGCGTTGCTGATCGCAGGTTTTTTCGGCGTCAGCATGGCGATTTTCCTAACCCAGGATTTTTTACCGGCCAAGCTGGCGGCGGTGTTTCGCACCATCGTTGAACTGCTCGCCGCGATCCCCAGCGTCGTTTACGGCCTTTGGGGCATTTATGTGGTGATCCCGGCCATCCGCCCGCTGACGGCGTGGCTGAATACCGAACTCGGCTGGATTCCTTTTTTCGGCACTTCCTTGAGCGGGCCGGGCCTGTTACCGGCAGCACTGGTACTGGCCATCATGATTCTGCCGACCATCGCCGCCGTTTCCCAGGACGCCCTCACGGCTGTGCCGATGAAAACCAAGCAAGCTGCCTACGGCATGGGCACCACCCACTGGGAAGCGATTCTCAAGGTGATGGTGCCATCTGCCGCCACCGGCATCTTTGGTTCCCTGGTACTGGGCCTCGGCCGCGCATTGGGTGAAACCATGGCGCTGGCCATGCTGGTCGGCAACGCGAACAACATCTCCCTTTCTCTGTTTGCACCGGCCAATACGCTGGCGGCCTTGTTGGCGCTGAACTTCCCCGAAGCCGGGCCGAACGAGATCGAAGTGTTGATGTACGCCGCACTGGTGCTGATGTTCATCACGCTGCTGGTGAACATCATCGGCTCGATGATCATGCTCTACGCCCAGCGGGGTACCAAGCAATGACTGACCTTTCTTCTCCTATCACCGCCATGCCGAGCCTGCAGCGCCGGTTCGAAGGTCGTGCGTTGCGCAGCTTGGTGTTGACCACCTTGGTGTGGTTCGGCGCATTGCTGGCGAGTGTGCCGCTGATTTCCGTGCTCTACATGCTGATCACCCGCGGCGGCGCTCGCCTGAGCCTGGAAGTGTTCACTGAGCTGCCACCGACTGGGTTCGAGACCGGCGGTGGCTTCGGCAACGCGATGGCAGGTACGTTCGTCATGGTTGGTATCGCTGCCGCGATCGCGGTGCCAGTCGGCATCATGGCGGCGATTTTCCTGGCGGAACTGGGCCCGGACAGCAAGCTGGCGAACGCCTCACGCTTTGCCGCAAAAATGCTCACCGGCTTGCCTTCGATCCTGGCGGGTGTGTTTGCCTACGCGCTGGTGGTGATGACCACCGGGACTTACTCGGCACCGGCGGGTGGCGTTGCGCTGGCCGTGCTGATGCTGCCAATCGTGGTACTGACGGCTGAAGAGTCGATGAGGATGGTGCCCAAGATCATGAAGGATGCCGCCTACGGTATGGGCTGCACCCGTTCGCAGGTGATCTGGAAAATCGTCTTGCCCACCGGCATGCCAGCGATCCTTACCGGCGTTATGCTCGCCGTGGCCCGCGCCGCCGGCGAAACCGCGCCGCTGTTGTTCACTGCGCTGTTCAGCAACTACTGGATCTACCACGACGGCAGCCTGGCGGTGATGAACCCGACGGCCTCCCTTGCCGTGCTTATCTACAACTTCTCCGGCATGCCCTTCGACAACCAGCTTGAGCTCGCATGGGCGGCCTCGTTGGTGCTGGTGATGATCGTGCTGGTCGTGAATATCGTGAGCCGTATTTTCGGCAAGCCCAAGTATTAAGAACGGGAGCACCTGTATTTTGAACGTATCATCTGCGCAAATAGCCGCTCCGTTTATCACCCAGGCGCCTGTGGTCATGGACTGCAAGCTGGACAAGATTTTCTACGGCAACTTCATGGCGGTGCGTGATAGCCATGTGCCGATCGAGAAAAACAAGATCACTGGCTTTATCGGCCCGTCCGGCTGTGGCAAATCAACCGTGTTGCGTAGCCTCAACCGCATGAACGACCTGGTTAAGGGCTTCCGCTTCGAAGGCCACGTGCATTTCCTGGGCCAGGACGTGTATGGCAAGGGCGTTGACCCGGTGGTCGTGCGCCGCTACATCGGCATGGTGTTCCAACAGCCGAACCCGTTCTCGATGAGCATTTTCGACAACGTAGCCTTTGGCCTGCGCCTCAACCGCTACAAGGGCGACATCGGCGACCGCGTCAAGCACGCGCTGCAAGGCGCTGCCTTGTGGGATGAGGTCAAGGACAAGCTCAAGGTCAGCGGCCTGTCGCTCTCCGGCGGCCAGCAGCAACGCCTGTGTATCGCCCGCGCCATCGCCACCGAGCCGGAAGTATTGTTGCTGGATGAGCCGTGCTCGGCGCTTGACCCGATTGCCACTCGCCGGGTCGAGGAGCTGATGGTTGAGTTGAAGAAGGATTACACCATCGCCCTGGTGACGCACAACATGCAGCAGGCGATTCGTGTGGCAGATACCACCGCGTTTTTTTCGGTGGACATCTCCCAGGGCACCCGCACCGGCTATCTGGTGGAAATGGGCCCCACCGCGCAGATTTTCGAGAATCCGCGTGAACAAATGACCGGGGATTACATCAGCGGCAAGTTCAGCTGACCCATGCACCGTTTTTCAGGATTGCCAATGACTGCAACACGTCGTCTTGATTTGCCCGCGATCGAACGCGCACTGCGTAAGGTACAGAGCCGTTTTGCCCAGCTCAGCCAGGACTTTACCGAGCCACGCGACCCGCTGACAGACGAAGTGCTGCAGAATGTGCTTGATGGCTATGCCCTGATTGACGACTATGTGGCGCGGGGTGTCGACCTGTTCGACCTTCAGCAACTGAACCTGATGCTGGAGATCAATGCCACCGTGCTTTGTGGCAAAGACCCGCTACGCCGGCAGGAATACGCACAGCACCTGCTGGCTACCGAAGTGCATTTTTTCAACAATGTCGAGGGCGGCATCAAGGACTTGTATAACTGGTACTGCAAGCACCACAGTGAATCGGTGTGGAAGCGCGCAGCGGGTGTCTACGTGCGAGTCCTCAGCAAGCCGCAATTGTTCATTGAAGGCAATCACCGCAGTGGGTCGCTGATCGTCAGCTACCTGCTGATGCGCGAGGGGTTGCCGCCCTTCGTATTGACACTGGACAACGCCGAGGGCTACTTCAACCCGTCCTCGGTTATACGCAACTCCGCCAAGCATGGCGTCATGGCGCTGTATGAGTTGCCCAAGATCAAGAAAAAGTATGCCGCGTTCCTGGAAGATAAGGCCCCTGATCCAATGGAGTTTTTCCTGAGCGACACACCAGCGCCCGTCCATCAGGGGGGGCATTAATGGGAACGTATCCAGTGCTCGATACAATCAAGCATGTGTTCAAGCGCCAGCGCATCCGTATCTCGTTCGATATCGATGACACGCTGGCTTGCCAGCTTCACCACAGCGCGGCCGAACACAGCCGTTTGCCGGCGTGTGTGCACCGATGGCTGGGCGAGCCGCTGCGCAGCGGAACCCGCGCACTGACCCGGGAACTGCGTCGCCAAGGCTGCAGCGTCTGGGTCTACACCTCATCCGGGCGCACCCCGTCCTACATACGCCGCTGGTTGTTGCTGTATGGCATCCACATCGACGGCGTGGTCAACAGCGTGCGGCACAACCAGGCTCTCACCGAGCGCGGACTGTTGAATACCCCGTCAAAATTGCCGTCGGCGTTCGACATCGACTTGCATGTCGATGATTCCGAGGGCGTTCAGCTTGAAGGTGTCGATCACGGTTTCCGCGTCGTGGTCGTGGACCCGGAAGACGAGCAATGGGCGCAACGCGTGCTGGATGCCGTCGCACACCTGCAGGCACAACTCGCCCGGCAACAACCGCAGAGGCACAAGCTGCCAGTGCCGGCTTATCGGGGGCTGACGTTAAACGGGTAAGTTGGAATGGCGGTGCATGCCGAGCGTTAAGCAAAGGGGGCGACTGATCAATCCGTCGCCCCCTTTTTGCTTATTTGGCGCTCAACGCCCCGAGAAATGCGGTATGCCGCAATGCCTGCGAAAACATCGGCAACGTGAAGTTTTCAGCGGCCTTTTGTTGCTCATCGGTGAACGTCGCCGTGCAGTCGGTCAAGGTCACTACGTTGTAGCCCTTCTCATAACCGGATCGAACCGTGCCTTCGACACAGCAATTGGTTAGAAACCCCGCCACCACCAGGTTCTGGATGCCATTGTTGCGTAGCACAAGGTCCAGGCCAGTGGTGGCAAAGCCATCCAGTCCGCGCTTGCCTTCCACGAGAATATCGCCGGGCTCACGCGTCACGGCGTCGGTGATCTCTGCACCCCAACTGCCGGTGCGAAAGGCGCTGCCGTCGGCAACACCCTTGAGAATCCCGTAATCGCGTGTTGTCAGTTCCGGATAGCCCTCGGCGAACTGGATCGGCAGGTGGATGATCTTCACGCCCAGCTTGCGCGCTTGCTGCACGGTGGTTGCAGTGTTGGCCAGCATGTCTGACTGGTGCATCACCTCTTTGACTGCGTCATGGAACACGCCACCAGGGGTGGTGAAATCGTTCTGGAATTCGATCAAAACAAGGGCGGTGGCGTGTGGGTTCATGGTGAGTCTCCAAATAAGGGAGCGGCTGGTGTTCAACGCCAATGACTCACCACACGGTGAGTGGGGGACGTCGACGCATAAGATGATGCGTTGGGAGCGTAGAGCCATCTGAGCATATCTGCGTCCGTCGGAACAGATTTTTGAGTCACGCTGTCTTAGCGAAGTGATCCTTTTAAGCTGCGCTCGGTTAATAAAAAGGGCTGTTGGAGAATACGTGTGAAGTCTTACTGGCTCAGGCAGGACATGATGATGGCGGAAAAATGGACGCTTGGCGACGATCTAACTTCAAGAAGTTCGAACCCAATGACCCTGTAAGACCCGATCTGGCGGGTGAGTATCGAGCATTCACCCGGCTTGTGATTGACCCTGGAAAAATCGGCGATCAGCACATTTTCAGAGTGAAAAAATATTCGGGCGCGATAGTCGTCAGTGAAGAGGTCAAGCACCGGCTGGAGACGGTCGGTGCCGTGGGGATGCTCTTTGAGTCCGTGTCGGGTGACGACATAGGTGGGAATGCCTGAAGCACCTGGCCGCACAAGTGATGGTCTAAAACAGTGCGTGTAGGTAGCTGGAGCAATTCATTATCGAGGAACCCGACGTCACCGTTCGTCCAGGCCTTGGCACTCGCCGTGACCGGCCCACTCTTATGTTGGCGCGCGGATGTTCCGAGCCTAGAACGGAGAGCCAGCATGGAAATCGACAGAAACGCCCCCGGGAACATTTCACAGCAGGACGTAACCCGCGGCACAGATAATGAAGCAGGGTACGACCCGAAGCGTGATGGGGACAACATCCCGCTGCCGCCGGACGACGAGGCACCTCTTGAAGAAGATATGTCTGACGTGGATGCTGCCGATTCGGTAGCGAGCGAGCATCCCGACAACTGATCGGCCTCTCAGAACAACAATCCCGACGTTTGCGTCGGGATTGTTGTTTGTACGTTGAGCGCTATGAAACCTCAGTGGAGCAAGGCTTCGACGGCGGCCTCGAATTCGAAGTGTGGATGTACCTGCCAAGTATCCACTAGCCACTGCGGCCAATACGCCAGAGAAGAGCAAATCAGCCAGGCCTTCTCCGGTCTTATCGGGTGTCACACATCTGGAGAGTATTTTCACCCAGGCAGGGGCGTTATTCATCAGCCATTACATCCTTGTTGCTCTGGGAGGCCAGAAGGCTGTGGCGATTGCGAGCCCTGCGTGAGTCCATTCTGCGTTGCTTGCATTTCGTTGCGAGGGCGTGAAGATAGCAGAGTGGGCAACGCATCGAGGCACGAAAATCTCAGTTTTTCCTTCGTTATCCTCATCTAGATCACTGATCTAACGAGCTTTTTCGCCTGTGTCGTGGTGCAAGAAAGCTGCCTTGCGACCTTGCGTCGACGCGACTGGATCTATATATTCCCAACCCTGCAACACGCGCTGCCGCCCGAATGGCGAAACTGGTAGACGCATGGGACTTAAAATCCCCCGCTCGTAAGGGCGTCCCGGTTCGATTCCGGGTTCGGGCACCATGAATATCAAGGGCTTGCATGACATACCTCATGCAAGCCCTTAGTTCTTTTTTCCGCAATCAAAAAATCTTTTCCGCCATTCGTGACCGTTAGTCACCTCGTAGGGGTGACCTTCATGCCCTCTCGCATACGGATGTACCGTTCTGTCATCCCTACGGTGGTGTGCTCAAGTTGGTCTCGAGCTTCTCTGATGTTCCCTGTTGACTCCTCTTTATCCGTGGCCGCTTTTGCTGGCTGACATGTTTCGGTTCGATTGCTTCTAGAGGGGCCGGTGGCTCGTTGAAGAATAGGAGAAGATTTTTCAGTTCGCGCGCGTTGTCCTTCTGGGTGGCATGGGCTTTCGTGGGAACCACCTCATTCATATAAAGCTCGGCCACGTATGCAAAGGTAAGTATGGTTTGTGTCAGAGCTTGTGAAACGCGGCTTTTTTCGAGCTTTGCGTACTCCAAGATGGCTAGGATCTCTCTGGCAAAGATCTCGTCCGGAAAATGATTACCTAGTACATGAAAGTGAGACCTTTTCATAATTCAAAGCCTTATTACGCTCTGGCAATAAGTAAGACGCCTCGCACCGATGGCCCTGCCAACTGATGATCAGGGTACCGGTGTCGGCTTCCACCAGCGCCAGTGCCTTGCCGCCCGGATCAGAGATTGCCAGTTGCTTGCCGGCGCTGTCTTCTAGCGAGGCGCCAAATGGGATCGGCTGGTTCTGCGCGTCGAACAAGGCGAACTGCACGCGGCGTCCGGTCTTGCTGGTGTAGCGCGCCAGCACCACGGCACCGCGGCGTGGCACCACTTGCCGGGTCGCATTGTCGATCTCGACATCGCCGCCCAGATCGCGGGTGTCGAGATTGATCCAGTTCACGCGATAGGGCTGCGCATTGGGCACCACGGCGAAGCCGTTACTGCCGGTCTTGGCCCCGGTGAAACTGCCGATTTTCACTCCTTCCACGCCTTCGACCTGGGCCAGTGCGAACGTCTCGCCCACGGTTTGTCCGAGGTTGATCCCGCCGGCATGGCCGACGATCGAACCTGCCAGGTTCAGGTTCTGCGAGTGGTAACCGCGGCCCTGACTGTAACCGGCACTGATATCCATCATCGAGGTGCGGGTGCTGAGGTTGACCGAACCGGAGCTGCCACCGGTGCTGCTGTTGCCGGCTTGTACCGAGTAATAGGTGTCGCTGTCTTCCGACAGATAGCCGTTGATGCCCATTTGCGTGGTGTCGCTGGATTTCTGCGTGCTGGCCGAGACAAACGCCCGAGGAGCGCGGGGCTTGGAACCCAGCGGGAACGACACCGACAGGTTGACCAGTGTGTCGTTGTTCGCCGGTCCGTAATTGCCGACATCCTTGGTATACGTCGCGCCGAGGTTGTAACTCACATCCCCCCAATAGTTGCTGTAACCGGCCGACAGACTTTGTGAACCTCCGCGCCCCCAGTAACGCTGGTCGCTGGCGTTCACGTAGACGCTGCCATATTCCTGGTTGCGCCCCAGGCTCTGATTGACGGTCAGGTCGGTACGGGTTTTCGAGTTGCCGGTACGTTGCTGGCCATCGCGGCTCAACTCCTCGACGTGCTCGGTGAGGGTGCGATAGCCCTCGGTCGAGTAGCGGTAGGCGGCGAGGGTGAAGTTGGTGTCGGTCCCAGTGAACGTCTTCGCATATAGGGCACGCAAGCTGTTGCCGGTGACCGTTTCGCCGAAGGTGTTGCTCATGGAGTGGGTCAAGTCCAGTGAGATCGCACCGATAGCGGTATTGCGGCCAGCGCCGACGGACAGCGCCTTGAAGTTGTCAGTGGCCTGCACCCCGACAATCCCGGACAAGTTGCTGCTGATGCCATACGCCAGTGTGCTGCTGACAAACTGCGGGGTCTTCTGATCTTCGCTGTTGCTGTTGTACTGGCCGGCCGAGACGCTGTACTTCAACTGGCCCTGGCGGACCATGATCGGCAGGCTGGAAAACGCTTGCACCGTCACTCGGCGCCGACCATCGGCTTCGATAATCGTCACTTCCAAGTCGCCGTTGGAGCCGCTGGGATAGATATCGCTGATCTCGAACGGCCCCGGCGGCACGTTTGCGTTGTAGAGAATGTAGTTGTTCTGGCGAATCTCCACGGTCGCGCTGGACTGCGCAATGCCGCGAATCACTGGCGCATAACCGCGCTCGCTGTCGGCACGCATGCCGTCGTCGGACGCCAGTTTCACGCCGCGGTAGTGCACGCTGTCGAACAGGTCGGCATCGGAGAAAATATCTCCGGCGCTGAACTGGCCTTTCACGGCGGTTACGTCATGTTGCAGGTAACTGCGGTTGCTTTTGAACGTGCTGGGGCGGCCGGTGCTGCTGTTGAAGTTCGATTCGTTGCGCAGGCGCCAGCCACCGAGGTTGATCCCGTTGCGCAAGCCGAGGTTGTTGGACACGGTATTGTCGGCCTGGGTGCTGTTGCGGCTGCTGCTCAACTGATAATTGATGAACGCAGCGGGTACGCCTTCGTCCCACAGCGCCGGGTCGACGTAACCCCGTCGGCCACGCTCCATGGCGCTTTGCGGGACACTGACCATCAGCCGCAGACGCGGCACGTCATAACGGACGGTAGCGTGATCGATCAACGCGGGCAGATCGACGCAGGCGTTCGGGTCATCGCCGAGCAGCTTGCCAGCGGCCTGCAGTTTGCCGATGTCGACACCCAGTTGCTGCACCATCTCCAGGGTCAGACAGGCCTCGACCTTGCCCGTACCGGGATGGCGACGGAAATCGATACCGCGTCGGCCAACCAATGTGTTGTTGCCGTAGAGGTCGACCCGGTAGATGCCGGGCAGCACGCGACTGCTGGCGAGCAGCGATTGCAGGTCGACAGAGGAGGAAGCACCTTGCAGAAACGATGTATTGAATTGTTCTTCGTCATCGGCAAGGCAGGTGCAACTGATAACCAGTGCGACTGAAAATGGCGCCCATCTGTCGCATTTGAGTAAAAACATTCAGGAACCCTATATCACCTCCGGTACGAACTAACGGAGCGAAGAGAAATACAGTGAAAGTGTGGCCATGACAGCGGCGCGAAAGTTATGGTGCTTCTTTATTCAAACGGGCTCGAGTATCGGCGCTGCTGGAAAGTTGTGCGCTATAACGGTCTTGTGCGCCGTAGTCATTAATGCTGCTGAATAACAGGCGTGCTGTATTGGTGTTATGAAGTTGTTTTAGGCTGAACTCTTTCTGTTCGCCGGGCGCGATCATCATTGAATCAAAGGGCTGTTCGTTGATTGCGCCGGATTGCAGATTGATATCGGCAATCGACACGTGATACTGGCCGGGATTGTTCACCACCAATAGGCTCTTTCCGGCGCGTTCGGTCAGGCGCCAGGTCAGTTCACTTGGTGCCAGATACGCGTTGTTTTTCAGTGCCGGCGGGCGGAAGAACACCTTGATGCGCTGGCGCACAGCCAGCTGAAAAGTGTTGGCGGATTTCGCAGATTGGGGGATTTCCTGCACGTTGAGCCAGACCACCGACTCGCGGTCGGTCGGCATGCCAGCGCCTTCGTAGATCACACGCAAGATCTGCTGTTCGTCGCCGCTGACGCGCACCAGTGGTGGGGTGACGGCAAACGGTACGGCGGCGGTTTCGCTGGAATCGGTGTCGATCCATGACTGAATCAATACATCTGCACCGCTGTTACGCACGGTGATTCCGGATTCCTTGTGCTGGCCGTCGAAGACCAGGCGGGTACTGCTCAAGGAAATGCCGGCCATGGCCTGATTGGTCACGAGCAGGCCCAAAAGGCCCGCGCAAAGGGACAATGAGTGACGATAAAACATAAGGGCTACCGCGCTGTTGATTGAGGGTGCAGGGCCGGCCGGCCCTGCACCAGGTGTGAGTGTTCGCGCGGGTTATTCGTATTGCAGCGTGAACGGCAGGGTGGCGTCACCGCGACCGGCAACGGCGGTTTTCACGTCGCCAGTGGTAACGTAGGCGGCCGAGAATTTCAGCGTGGTGTTGCTGTCTTGCAGAGTATTTTCGATCTTCGCAGTGGACGGCGAGCTCAGGTCGATCAACGCGCCGTTGGAGTCGAGCAAGGCGATACCGATGTTCTTCGCAGCGCCAAGACCGTCGATCAGCTTCAGCACTTTGGTTCCAGCAACGATGCCCGAACCTGCGCCCTTGGTCGGTTCGAAGATCATTGCAACCTTGGTCCCGGCATTGCAGTTGATCTTCATGTCGAAGTTCTCGACGCTCAGGGTGCCGTTGCCTTTAGGCGCAGTGGCGGTGCCCATGTCCTTGATCGACACTTCGCCCATGTCGACCGAAATGGTTTTGTTTTTGCCGATGCCTTCAACCGAGCAGGCATCGTTGTTGATGTTGCCGGTGAAGTTGATCGTGCCGCTGCCAGCCTTGGTGGGTGTAACCGGATCGGCTGCCAGTGAATGACTGGAAGCGGCGATGAACGAAAGTGCGAGAAGTGCGCGAGTCAGCTTTTTCATGTTGTTTTCCAATGGTTGGGATTCAAGCAACAACACGATATAACGCGAACTTTTTCTGGAGCATCAGACGATTCCTAGAAGTCGTCTTTAACTGGCGAATGATTGCCAGTTAGTTGAACAAGTTGCGTTCTATGCAATAAACCAGCAAGTCCTGATCGCTGCTGACTTCAAGTTTGCGCATGGCCGATATTTTTTGCGTGCTGATGGTCTTGGCGCTTCTGTTCAAATTCCGGGCTATATCATTGACGCCCATTCCCGAAACGAACAAACGCAATATTTCATGTTCCTTGGGTGACAGTCGGGTAAAGCGTTCGTCGAGATCAGCGTTGTCGACGAGCACCGAAGTCGGCGGCGGGCCGTTGCTGCGCACCGGATTACCCCGGGCAATAGACTTTAGCGCTGTTTCGATTTCGTTGTGCAGCTGGTTTTTCTGAATGATCGCCAGCACCCCGAGTTCTTGCAGGCGCGTCAGGATCAGCGGGTTGGAAATCATCGTCAGCACCAGCACGCGGACGCCGGGGTAGTGCCGCGTCAGGTACTCCACCAGTTTCAGGCCGTCGCCGTAGGTCGAGTCGCCGGGCATGTTGAAATCGGTGATGACCAGATCCACCTGGCGGGTTTCGAGTAGGTTGATCAGTTCGCTGGAGCAAACGGCTTCGCCCACCACGCGAAAGCGTCGGTCACGCTCAACCAGCTCACGCACCCCCACAAGAACGATGGGATGGTCATCGGCAATGACAACGTTGAGCGTTTCCATGGGTGATTATCCAGAGTGAAATTATTCAAGGGTATCCAACAGATCGTTCAATCGAGCCAGATTCTGGCGGACTTCCAGGTCCAGGGCGCTGGTCACGGCCATGCCGTGCAAACGGCACTCCAGCTCGACAAAAATTGTGGCCATGGCTTCGATCTGCACTGCACCCAGCGCGCCAGCCATGCTGTGCAGTTGCTGCGCCACGCGATGGGCGTCGGCGCTGTCCAGTGCCGTCAGGGTGGTGTGAATGTCCTGACGCAGGGTGGTGACAAACAGTTCGCGCATTTTCGCCGACAGCTGGATCGGTGCCGTGGCTGCTTCCGGCAAGGCGATTTTGCAGTGTTTTTCCAGATGCGTGCGCAAGGTAGCCAGGTTCAGCGGTTTGACCATCCAGGCGTTCATGCCGACAGCGGCGCAGCGTTGACCTTCTTCGCGCAGGGCATTGGCGGTGACGCCGATGATCGGCAGGGTCTGGTCCAGTTGGCGTAGCGCCGTTGCCAATTGATAGCCGTTCATGATCGGCATATTGACGTCGGTCAGCAGCAGATCGAAGCGCCCCGGTGTCCATTGCGCCAGAGCCTGTTCGCCATTGGCCGCGACGACCACCGAGCAGCCCAGCACCTCCAGTTGCTCCTTGATGATGGCCGAGTTGATCACGTTGTCTTCTGCCACCAGCACGTGCAACTTCAATGGTCGGGGCTTTTCCGCCGCTGCAGGCTGACTGTCGCTGCTAGCGCCGTGTTGTGCCAGATAAACCACCCAGGCGATCGCGCGCACATCGTGGGCGTCGACGTGATGATCGATCCCGCGTAAGTGCGCTGGATTGGGGCCATCCGTGGTGGCGATGATCCTCGGCCCGGACCAGGCGCTGGTGCTGGCCAAAGGTGCGAGCTCGACCAGCAGCGCCGATGACGCTGAGGTATCGGGCGTCAGCGGCCGGCAATCGACGCCGAATCGGTTGAGCCAGGCGATCAGGTGTTGCGCCTGCTCAGCGACCTGCGCACGCACGTAGACAGCGGGGGAGGCGGGGCTGAACGGCGGGCAATCGGCCAGCTCGCCGGGCGCGTGTTCCAGCGCAAGTTGCAGAGTGAAACTGCTGCCGAGTCCCGGTTCGCTGACCACGTTCAACTGGCCTTCCATCAGCTCGCACAGCCATTTGCAAATGGCCAGACCCAGTCCGGCACCCGCCTGCTCGGTGGCGTCGTTGACCTGATAGAAGGGATCGAACAGCTGCTGTTGTTGCGTCTGAGAAATCCCCACACCCGAGTCGCTGACCTGCCACTGCACGCTGGCGCGGCCGTCGACACTTTCCAGCATCCGTACCCGCAGTACCACGCGACCGTTATCGGTGAACTTGATCGCGTTGCTCAGCAGGTTGTTGAGAATCTGCCGAATCCGTATCGGGTCACCGCGCAACCGATCCGGAAGCGTCGCGTCGATGCAGGCATACAGTTGCAGGCCTTTGGAACGGGCGAAGGCGCTGTAGGTGCGCACGCTGTCTTCGGTCAGTTCCAGCGGGCAGAATTCCTGCAGTTCGAGGGTCATCTGCCCGGCTTCGATTTTCGACACATCCAGCACATCGCTGATCAGTTGGAACAACGTCGCGGATGAGCGCTGGATTGTCTGCAGGTAGTTCTCCTGACGCGGGGTGAGCGGGGTCAGACCGAGCAGTTCCAGAGTGCCGAGTACACCATACAGCGGTGTGCGGATTTCATGGCTCATGGTGGCGAGGAAACGACTCTTGGCCTTATTCGCCGAGTCGGCGGCTTCGCGCGCGTCCTCCAGTGCTGCGGCATCTTCGACATGCCGGGTGACGTCATGCAACGCACATAACCAGGCATCCTGGCCCAGGTAGCGAGTGGGCACGAAGGCGACGTGCAGGTGGCGCCCGTGGAGCTCAAGGTCGGCGTGACCGGGGTCGGTGCGTGAGGTGAGCAGGCTCATCAACTGGCCGTTGTCATGCCACTGTCGGGCGCGCTGGTTTTGCAGCAGTACATGGTGATCGCTGCGGCGGATAACGCACAGGCCGGTTGGCGCCGTGTCGATTACTGCGCGGCTGAACGCCTCGCTTTCGGCGATGCTTGCGAGCGCACTTTGTGCAGGCATGATGACCCGCGTCTGGTACCAGCGATTGATCGCCCGGCTGCAACCGAGCAGTGCCAGAACCAGTGCAACCAGACATAGCATAGGCCACAGTGCGTAATCGAGGAAACTGCGCACACTGATAACGTAGATTGCCGTCCAGTGTTGCTCGCCGGGGCTGCTCAGTTTGAACACCAGGCCGTCACGCTTGAAGTTCACCCCTTCATCCAGCAAATCGTCGGGTTTCACGGCGCCGGTCAAGACTACGCCGCGTGGGCTGATCAAGGTGAAGTCGTCGTAGATCGACCATTGCATCAGCCGCTCGATGTTATTGACCTGAGATAGGTTCATCAGCGAGCCCAATACCACCCAGGTATCGGCACCTTCGACGGTCAGCGCGGTGCTGGCCAGATTGATATTCACGTAGGCCAGCAGGGGCGGCGCGCTCTTGTCATCCTCGGCAGAGACATAGGGTTCCCAGCGCACCTGAAGATCCGGCGGCGGCAAGTTCTGCCCGCGCAGACGCTTGTTCAGTTGGGTCATCACGTCGACCAGATGGCCGATCTGCGTCTGTCCGTTACCGCGCAAGCGCCCGGCAGAAGGTACGGCAAGATCAAAATTGTCGGGTCCATTGACCAGTAAGACCTGTGGCGACTGATAATGCGACGCTGACCAGAACGCGCTGTAGTAAGCGGCCAGGTGGGTGCCGAGTGCAAAGATTTTCCGGTATTGGCTGGGGGCTATCCTGTCCGGATTGATCTTCAGGCTGTAAGGCAGCGAAAACGGCAGGCCGCGGCCCTCATAAATGTTCCGCCCTTCATCAGGCAGAGGCTTTTGTGTGTAGGGCGGCAAGAGGGCCGCGGGCAGTCGCTCACCCTTGGCGCTTTCCCGGGCGATATCCTGCAGGAAAACTTCCTGTTCGCGGACATTCTCCATCAGTCGGGTAAAGTGAAACTGCACGGTATCGCGCCGCTCCTCAACCATGCGCTTGACCCCCACGTAACTGATGCCCAGCAACAGCAACAACAGGGCGCCGAGCACCAGCAACGTCTTGTTTAGGCGCGATGAGCTGTTGGCGAGCTTTTCCATGAAAGCATTGGGATGTGGCATCAGTGGACCTGGGCAGTAGAGATAAGCGGGCCTTTGAGCACAGTGACTTCGATAGCAAGTGACAGTTGTCAACACCCGCTTGCGGGTCAGTACGCGTTCGCCGGCCCGTCATGGGTCAGCAACTGCTGGAATTGATCCGAAGACACGGCGTGGGAGATCAGGAAACCCTGAACCTGAGTGCAGTCGATTTTACGCAGCATAGCAAGTTCTTGCGCGGTCTCGACGCCTTCGGCCACCACCGTCAGACCCAACTGCCGTCCTAGGCTGACAATGCTGGTCAGGGCCTGGGCCAGCTCCTCATTGGCGTTGCAGCCTTGCACCAACGTGCGGTCGATCTTCAATTCAGTGAACGGCGCTGACACCAGATTCATGTACGAGCTGTAACCCTTGCCGAAATCATCCTGGGACAGGTCGAACCCCTTGATCCGCAAGCGGCAGGCACCGGCATAGAAGTTGCTGATGTCGTCGGGCACCGAGCACTCCATCAGTTCGAAACAGATCCGTGCCGGCAAGCCTTGATGGGCCAGCACGAACTCGTGGATACGGTCGGGCAAGTCGTGGCTGTTGAGCAGGTGCGTCGGCAGGTTGATCGAGACCGGAATGTCATAGCCCTGCTGGCGCCAACAGGCCTGGGCGGCAAGCGCTTGTTCTAACACTCGCCACAACAGTTGCTCTTCGAAGCCACACGCGGCCAACTCCGGGAGGAATTCGCCTGGCAGCAACGTGCCATGCTCGGGATGAATCCAGCGCACCAGGGCTTCGGCGGCGACGATGCGGCCATTGTTCAGGGCTTTCTTGGGCTGGAACCAGGCTTGCAGTTCACCGTTGTCCAGCGCGTGTAAAATACGCTCGCAGTCGATGCCTTCGCGGGCCTCGACCGGAACCGACTGGCGCAGTGCCTGCAGTTGATTGATCAGGCAGAACAGAGCGGCGGTGGTCACCGGTTTGGAAATCAGCCCGATCACTTTTACCTGCAGATTACTCGCAACCAGACTGGCGCCCATCAACATCCGTCGCGAGGCCGCGCTCATGATCGCCAGTGCGGGGCGCGAACGTTGCGCAGCGAGGCCCTGAATGAACTGCACGCCGTCCATGCCGGGCATTAGCAGGTCGGTGAGTACCAGGTCGAAGTCACGCTGTTTCAGGCAGGCCAGTGCGGCTTCGCCGTCTCGGGCGCCGAGTACCTCAAAATTGCCCAACTCGTTAAACAGATTCTGCAAATATCGGTGCTGGAAAGGGTGGTCTTCGACTATCAAAATGCTATAGGGCTTCATGAGCGACTCTTTCGTGAGGAGCCAGGGCCGCAAACAAGGCTCGCAACGTAAAAGGTTTGACCAGACAGTTATTCATTCCGGCCGCCAGACACAGGGCATCTTCACCGCGCAGAGCGTTAGCGGTGGCACCGATGATCGGAGTGACGCAACCCGCGCCGCGCAGGGCTGCGGTCAGTTCGTAGCCGTTGAGTTGAGGCATGTTGATGTCGGTGAGGACAATGTCGAACTCACCCTCACGCCAAAGCGACAAGGCCTCTTCGCCATTGCGGGCCAACGCCACCGCGCAACCCAGTTCTTCGAGCTGGTCGCGCAGGATCAGTTGATTGATGACGTTATCCTCGGCCACCAGAATGTGCAGGTGTAATGGACGCAGCATATGGGGTTCGCGTTGTTCGGGGGGAGGGAGAATCTGACCGCCTTGCGCTTGGCGTACGGCGCGCTGGATCGCCACCAGATCGTTCAGATTGACCTTCCAGCCACCTGCGCCGAACTGCGGCTCATGGGCGCCATCGCCACTGGCCAGCACCCGCGGCCCGTCCCATGCCTGGCCGGGACGTTGCTCGAAGGGCGTGGGATACAGCTCAAGCAGCACAGCGCTGGTGTCGGGTTCCGTGCAATCGGGTGCGCCAATCTGCGGACGGGCGCCCCAGCGCCGCAACCACCCGCTGAGACTTTCTGCCAGTTCGCGCACGGGCGAAACCACGTAAATGAGGTCCGGCGCCAATGCCGGCACGACGGCCGGTGAGGTTTTGTTTGAGGGTTGTTCCAGCGGTACGCTCAAGGAAAAACTGCTGCCCAGCCCCGGTTCGCTGACCATGCGCAGGGTGCCGTTCATCAAGTGCGTCAGCCGCTGACAGATGGGTAGACCCAGGCCCGTGCCGGCCACCACGTTGGTGTTGCCTTCAGTCTGGTAGAACGGTTCGAAAATGAACGCCTGATCATCATGAGCGATGCCTTTGCCGGTGTCCGAGATCTGCCATTGCAGGAACACCCGTTCGCCTTCTCGACCAAGCAATTTGACCCGCAGTACCACACGCCCGGAATCGGTGAACTTGACCGCGTTGCTCAGCAGATTGTTGAGGATCTGCCGCACACGGCTAGCATCGCCGATCAACCGTTCCGGCGTTTGCGGGTCTAGGCAGGCGTACAGTTGCAGGCCTTTGCTCTGCGCCGCTGCCGCGTAGCCTTGTACCACTTCCTGTACCAGCGTCGTCGGGCGGAACTCGATCAATTCCAGCGCCAGTTGCCCGGCTTCGATTTTCGACACATCAAGCACGTCGCAAATCAATTGCAGCAGGGTGGCGGATGAACCTTCGATGGCTTGCAGGTAACTTTTCTGCTGGGTATCGAGTTGAGTGCGCGCGAGCAATTCCAGGGTACCCAGCACGCCGTACAACGGTGTGCGGATTTCGTGGCTCATGGTCGCGAGGAACAAGGTCTTTGCCTCATTGGCGGCGTCGGCCGACTGGCGAGCCTGTTCCAGCGCCGCTTCGATTTGCCTGCGTGCGCTGATGTCGCTGAAGGCACAAAGCAACACGTCTTCGCCTTTATAGCGTGTCGGCGCGCAGCTCAGGTATAGGTGACGACCATCGGTGCTCGCGAAGTAATCAGTGAGAGTGGGTTCATGCTCGTCAAACGCCGCGCGAATCCAGCCCGGCCCCAGTTGTTCGCCACGGCAGCCCAACCATTGGCGGGCGAGGGTGTTTTCCAGCACCACCCTAGCGTCGGTGCGGCGCAGTACGCACAGTGCCACCGGGGCGGTCTGGATCACGTCGCGGCTGAACAGCTCACTTTCTACCAACGCTTGGATCCGGTGAATCGCCGGGTTGATAACGCGGTGTTCCAGACGCCGGATCAGCAGGTACACCAGGCTGATGCTCAGCAGGCAGAACAGCAGCGCGCCAAGTATTTGCGGCCACAGTGCTCCCAGTACCGCCAGCAGATCGATGGAGTAAATGAGTTGCCAATCCGACGATTTCAGCTGCTTGCGTAACACCAACTGTTCAGGCAGCCAGCCGTCACCGACAAAACCGAAAAAATCCTTTTGCTGCACCAACGGCAGGTTCTGCCCCGGCGGCGGGTTGTGGCTGTTGCTGAACAGCGGCATGCCCTGCGAATTGAACATGGTGAACTCGCCGGCGCTGTGATCGCTCAAGGCGCTGGATATTTCACGGTCGTCCATTTCCAGACCGAGCCAGCCGGAGTTGATGTCACGCTCGTCCAGACGGATGAATATGTATAACTGCGAGTGCCCGTCGGAGGCGTGGGTCAGCCAGAGTTCCTTCAGGTTGTCGCTGTTGGGGTGCTCGAGGGTCTGCAGATGCTCAAGCGTGGCCCGTCCAAAAGCACTGGTCACCGACGTCGCGTTGTACAGGCGCCACACTTGAGGCTGGGGGCCGCTGCTGACATAGACCAGGTTGAGTTGCCGAGCCTTGAGATTGTCGCGCATGCGTTGGGTCAGCCAGATGCTCCATTGGTGTCCCGGCGCTTGGCCAAGGAGCAGGCGGATTTCTTCTTCGGAGACTGGCAGGTTCATGTTGGCCATACGCGTGGCCGACAGGCTGAGGCTTTCCAGCAGCGCTTCCCGGGTGGTGAAAAAGGTATGCGCTTCGGCGATTGCGCTGCTCATGTAGCTGCGCCGCTGGGACACTTCATTCTTGAAGGTAAAGAGTAGGAAGCTGTACACGCCGCCGAGAATACCTACCAGCAGCACCATAGCAAAAATGCGCAGCAGACGACGCGCGGCATTGGGCGAGGATAGGATCGGGCTGATCTGATGGAGGTAGTTTTTTAATCTCATTCCGGCACTTTAGGGGAGGCCAGATGCTGGAAAAATCAGACGAACCTTATTATTCACATGAAGTAGATTGGTTACAAAAAGTCCAAGAGGGAACCCAGGCCAGATAACTCCCAATCCAAGATCGCTACGGCGGATGCGCTGACTTTGTTGCTCACCATCAGCATGCCATCGGTGCAGTGATAGACGATTTCACCAAATGGCTTTTAAAGAATGGCGTCGGGGATGTTGCATTAAACACAAGCATTACCATGGAAATGTTTGAAGCTAACGCTCAGGCATCTAACGGACGCAATCTTGCGACTGTGCAGTCGAAGTGAGTCACCTCAGTGTTTTGTGGGCCATGTGGTAACGATTACGTGTAGTCATAGGGGGGTATAAACTACAGGCCGCATTAAGCCGCGAACATAGAACGTTTCTGAGTTTTAATGCTTATCCCACACGTTTTTAACTTCAATGTATATCTTCGCTGCCTTCCTATGGTTTTACAGATTGATGGCATGACGCCGAGCAGGGACCATGGTCGGGCGCTGTTGCCCTGTGAAAAGACCATCGTCATGTTTGCACCTCGTGCCTAGGATCTGCATCGCATGAGTCCTATGCGAGGTTTGTCCTGGGGTTAGAACCAATCGGGGCGCTGAATTCTGCAAGTGATGGTTTGAACGGCGTCTTCGACGAAGCGGCCATGACGCGCCGACTGGTGGATGCACAGTGATCGCTGACGGTGTTCACGAAAAATCTTGCGTGCCCAAGTCGAATAATATGCCGTGCGTGAATGTCTGGGCGGCCGTATGGAAGGTGGTCCCGACTGGGGCCTGTCGATCCCTTGGGTGGCCACGACAATCGTTGGGCACCGATGCACTCTCGGCGTGCGCTCCTATTTACCTGAGCCACCCTGACGTCCGTAGGGCGTTTTGCTGAAGCCGTTGGGCCTATTTCAAGACTATCGCCAACTTCCGAAAAGACAACAGCAAGGCCATCCGAGATGTCTGCCGCCAGTTCGTGGTGCTGTGCCAGCAACTAGGACTGTTCGAAGAAAATCTGGTCGCCATTGACGGCAGTAAATTCAAGGCCATCAATAACCGCGGCCGCAATTTCACCAGTGCTAAGCTGAAACGGCGGATGGAAGAAATTGAATCGAGTATCAATCGCTGCCTGACTGCGCTCGGCGAAAGCGATCGGGAAGAACCCTCGGTCGCTCAGCCCATGGCTACTCGGCTGCAAGAGCTAATCGACTAGCTCAAAGCTCAGATGAAAAAATTGCAGTTCATTGAAAGTCAGCTCAACGAATCATCGGATAAATCGGCCTCACTGACCGATCCAGACGCCCATTCCATGATGACACGCGGCATTGGAGTCGTCCGTTACAACCAGCGATAGCGCTTCGAACTGCCAAGATAATCCAGTCCCGTGACTGGTGGCCCTTGAGATGAAAATTTGGCCAGCCGTCGCAGGTTCTGCACCGCAGCGGCCAGCGTGAACTCATCCGTCGCGCCACTCATGCGACGTAGCCGCAGGCGATCCAATTTCAGGATGCGCTTGAGATGGGCAAACAACATTTCGACCTTTTTACGTTCGTGACGAGAGCGCTGATATGCCGGCGTTGCGGCAATGAACCGAGCCACATCGCGAGCGGCTTCATGGACGCTGCGAGCGATCTTGCGAATCGAAGTGTTCGGGCAGCACCTGGCTTTCATCGGACATGTCGCGCAGTCGGTCTGTCTGGATCGGAAGATGATGGTGTTGGCTTTAGTGACGTGCGAACGTTCGTTCTTGAAGGCTCGCCATTCGCTGCGCAATGGGTTGCCGGCTGGGCAGCGGTATTCCTCCGCCTCTTCATTCCAGTGGAAATCGTTACTCGAAAAGCTGTCGTTCTTGCGCTCAGTTTTGTCCCACACCGGCACATGCGGCTCGATGCCTTTTTCCTCCACCATCCAGGCCAGCATCGGCGCGGTACCGTAAGCGGTGTCGCCAATGAGGCGTTCCGGCTTGATGTCGAACTGCGCTTCGACCCGATCGATCATCGTCTTGGTGCTCTCGACTTCTGCGGTTCGATGAGCCGGTGTGGGTTCCACATCCATGATCACGCCGTGCTCGGTATCGATCAGATAATTCGTGGAGTAAGCGTAGAAAGCAGGGCCGCCTGGAGCAGCCGTCCAGCGTGCCTGAGGATCCGTCAGCGACAGGCGTTTCGGTAGCGTTTCGGCCAAAGCCTCCTCATCGAGGCCTTCAAGGTACTCACGCACGGCGCGAGTGCTCAGGGCCGGATCGCTCCAGTTGATCTGTTCATCACCCGGTACGCCGCGCTGCCGACTCGCATCCGCCTTGATGATGCTGGCGTCCACGGCAAAGCCTTCACCTTTGACCAAGCCTGCGTCCATGCAACGGCGCAGCACTTCATTGAACAACCAGCGAAACAGATCGCTGTCCCGAAAACGGTCGTGTCTATTTTTGGAAAACGTCGAGTGGTTGGGGACTTCATCTTCAAGGCTTAATCGGGAGAACCAGCGATACGCCAGGTTCAAATGGGCCTCTTCGCACAGCCGCCGCTCTGAGCGAATGCCGTAGCAATAGCCCACGATCAGCATGCGGATCATCAGTTCAGGATCAATCGACGGACGCCCGATAGGGCTATAGAAATCGGCGAGGTAATGGCGCAGGTCACTCAGATCGAGACACTGATCAATGCTGCGCAGAAGATGATTGGCTGGGATGTGATCTTCAAGGTTGAACGAGTAAAACAGTCGCTCCTGCCCACTCGATAATTGTCCCATCATGCTCTGTGATCCCCCACCGGCCAATGAAGCAATTTTGCCGCAGGTCAAACAGGGGAGCTACTTTTTCAACAGAATCGGTCGATAGCGGCCTTTGACGGCTGATACACGGAATTCCAGCCTATGTTCGATCGGCCCCCACACCTGCCTCAGGTGTGGGGGCCTTTTCGTTGGGGTACGGGAGCCACCGACGCCTAAACTGGCCTGCCGACCCTGGGTACTGTGGTCTCACGCACAGGCACTTACTTGAACAAAAACTCTCACCATGTCGACACCCAAAGAATGCAGTTACCCGTACCCGATCCCGACCGCCGCAACGCGAGGCGTCACCCCAGTTGAGCACCTGTCGGTCATGGCCGGGTACACCCCGGAGTTCGGCACGCTGAATACTCCGGATTGCTGGGTGGCAGATCATGAGTGAGGATTATGGGCAGGCCTCATTGGCGGCGCTGAACCTGACAGGCGCGACCCGCGCCCAGGCCGACAAGCTGCTGCAGACTATTCTCAGTAGCGCAACGACCCCCGCCACATTGCGCGCGATTGATCGTGCTGAAGGGTTCATTCTGGGCTTGGAGACCGTCGGTGCGCTGAGCGCCGATGCGATTGAGCGGCTGTACCTCGCCTTCTATGATGCAGCGCAGACGCGGCTGACGGAGCTCACATGATCAACGAGTCAATCCATGAAGAGGTGCTGCGCGTCCTGGTGCAGCAAAACGTGGTGCGCGAGTGCCTGGTGGCAAAGATCGATGGCGCATCACATTGGAGTCTGTCGATTCGCCTGGGCGGCAACGGTGCGCGCTGGGTGCCGGTACGCTCTCGACGTTAACGGCTACGCACCTGGGCCAGCCTCACAGCGGTGAGGCGCTTTGCCGACAGCGTGGGGATCAGAGGATTCAGTGTCGGGCTGTAACCGGTAATAGCTTTGAGGCCATTTCTGCAGACCTATATCCGACAGCCTTCGCTTGAAATACGGGATTCCGGCGACCCGAATTCTTTCCGCAATTTGTTTTGTAGTCCTGGTTTCACTACCCTAAAACGAACAGAGAATTTGTTTGAAGCGGAAAAATAACCACAATAAGGCTATGATTTATAAGGAAAAAATAATGGACTTAAAATCCCCCGCTCGTAAGGGCGTCCCGGTTCGATTCCGGGTTCGGGCACCATCTAAAATCAAGGGTTTGCGGGCGAAAGCTGATGCAAACCCTTGTTTGTTTCCGGTCCGCAATTTCAAATGTTGCTCCGCAACTCACTTAGTTGGCGTGACCTTTTTGTCGATCCGTTTGTGGATGTAATACTCGGTCATCACCACGGTGGTGTGCCCAAGTGGGTCCCTCGCTTTTAGCATGTCTTCACTGGATTGTGCTTTGTCGGTACCAGCCTTTGCACGTAAGTCGCGCATCTGAAAGTCTACTTTTCAACACCGGCCGCCTCACGGACCGCATCAAACAGTCCTCGCAACTTGGATGGTGGCAGTTTGGGTTGGGTTGGGTTGGGGTATTGCGGGTGACCGGCATGGAGTCGGATCAAGGAGGTATGTATGCGTGATGACGACTACGAAGCAGGCCTTCAACTTGCAAAGGACGAAGCTGAGGCAGCGGCGAAAGACTTCTACAAGAACTACTGGCCGTTCCAGGCTGATGAGACAGCCGCTCAGTACGGGGAGCTGCAGTTCACGGCGGTTATCATGCTCGCCGAGTTTGAACGATTCGCTCAGCAAGGCAGCATTAAGCCCGCACGGTAACGCTTCTTAAGGTGCGTTGTCCGGCGGTCTTCCCGATAGCGCTGCGCGCCGCTGATGAATCGGCGGTAGCCATTGCAATTGAACACCATCATTTTTGGCCCCTTCGGCTTGGCCAGCTTGATACCTGTGCCGCGCAGGGCGTCTTTGATATTTACGTCGTCACGCTCAACAAGGCGTCGGGCTTGGGCATCGATGTAGGCCTTTGGCCACGGAATGTCGGTGTCGCGGTGATCACAAGCACCGTCCTTGGTGAACACCTCGGCCTGGGCCTTGGTCAGATCAGTGACATATCCAGAACCACCGAAGCCCCAGAACGACAAACCTTCGAAACAGTGGCGCACAGTGATGATCGACTAACACCCAAGCGCCCCGGTTTTGCCGGGGCTTTTGTTTGTGTGGCTTACACGAAGGGCTGACCGCTGAAGCCCCGTGGCAAACGCTGCATACCGGGCAGGTCGGTGAGGCGTTGCGTCCACGCGCTGCGCCAGTCGATCACGGTGCGGGTCTTGGCGTTACGATTGGCGCGGCGGGCAGCATTGCGCTGGGTGCGGCGCGCTTCCTTGTAGGCATCGGTGTTGCGGCAGGTACGGCACTTGACTCGGTTCAGCTCGACGCTGGAAGGGAGGTTGGTGCCGTGATGGCCACAGGCTAAATGACCTGCGACCTTGAAGTGAATGACCATGTAAGCGTCTCCTTCTCGGGGTACGCGCATCGGTAGACTCCCAATGCACGCGGGGAGGGCGGGTGCAGCAAAAATCCCGACACCTAAGGTTTACGACCCCAGTGACGATGCAGCGTTCGGTTTTGGGGCTGGCCTGTTCAACTCTGCGCCCGGACGCTAACCTGCCACGCTACCCATCAATAAAAGGAAGCAATGATGAGCGTCGACACCCTGCCGTACGAAGGCAGCTGCCGTTGTGACCGTGTGCGCTTCAGCGTGAGTGCGGCCCCAGTGATCACCATGGCCTGCCACTGCACCGGTTGCCAGAAGATGTCTTCCAGCGCCTTCTCCCTGAGCGCATTGATTCCGGCCAGCGGTTTTACGATCACCCAGGGCTGCCCGGTGATCGGCGGCCTGCAGGGGGAGGACCGCCACTACTTTTGCCCGCATTGCATGAGCTGGCTGTTCACCCGCCCTCATGGCATCGATGAGTTCGTCAACGTGCGCGCGGCGTTGCTGGACAATGCCAGCAGTTATGTACCCTTCATGGAGACCTGGACCAGCGAGAAATTGCCTTGGGCCTCCACCCCGGCCGTTGAACGCTTTGCGCAGTTGCCAGAGCCCGCGGCGTTCCCGCGCTTGATGCAGGCGTACGCCGAGTTCAGTCGATTAACGCCAGCAAATCCGTAGTGCCCACGTCCAGCCCCGCCTGGCTCAGCAAGGTGGTTGCCTGGCCCCGGTGGTGGGTCTGGTGATTGAAAAAGTGCACCAGCAGGCTAAAGCAGTTTTTATCGGCGGCCACACCGCGCATGTCGCGGTAATGCAGGCGCTGATCCAGGTCGGGCGCCTCTACGGTCTGCGCCCAGTCGAGGATGAGTTGATCCAGCCAGGCTCGGCGGGCGGCCAGTTCTCGGACGTTGGCAAAGGCCAACTGCGTCAAATCAACAGGTGTGGCGACCGCGTTCAGCGGAGCCAGTGCCGCATAGCCAGCAGGATGCAGGGCAAAGCGCTTGAGCCAGACGGTGTCGCCTAATACCAGGTGGTTCAACGTGCCGAGAATCGAGCCGAAAAACGCCTTGCGGTCCATGAGCAACTCCGCGTCCGACAGCGTGCCGGCCGCTTCATAGAGCTTGCGGTTCATCCACTGGTTGTAGCGGGCCATCAACACGACATGCTCAATTCGGTTCACTTGGGTTTTCTCTCAGAGGCACGGTGACGCCATGATAGGCCGTGCCCGCCCGGCGGTCATGGTGTTCCGGCAGGGCCGGGCTATGGTTGTTAGACGCCAACGTTGCGCCCTGGGAGGGCGAGATCATGAACACCAGCGACTTACTGGAACAACTGCTGCGCGCCGGGCAAGGGGCCAGTGCCTCCTCGGGTGGCGGTTTGGGCGGACTGCTCGGCGGCTTATTGAAAGGCACTAGCACCGGCAATGCCTCGGGCGGTGCTGGTCTGGGTGGCTTGTTGGGTGGGCTTGGCGGCCTCTTGGGCGGTGCCGCTGGCGCGCGTCCAGCCCAGGGACGTGCTGGCGGGATGAACTACGCGGCGCTGGCTTCCTTGGGCATGGCGGCGTTCCGGGCCTACCAAGCCTGGCAACGCCAGCAAGGCAGTGCTCCGCAGCAAGCCTTCCAGACGGTCGACCAGCTTGACGGTCCCGCAGCCGAAGCCCACAGCCATGCCGTTTTGCGTGCGTTGATCGCCGCCGCGAAAGCTGATGGCCACATCGATGAAAAAGAGCAGCAACTGATTTCCATTGAACTGGGCCGGCATACCGACGATTCGCAACTGCAAGCGTGGCTCGACGCTGAAGTCGCCAAGCCCCTGGACGCTGCGGATTTCGCCGAGTTCGCCAGCGACCCGGCAGTGGCGGCGGAGGTTTACCTGGCCAGTGTGATGTTGGTGGACGATCAGCAGGACGCCGAACGCAATTACCTGGACGACTTGGCAGGTCAACTGCAAATCGATCCGCAATTGCAGCTGCACTTGGAACAACAGGTCAAGGCCTGATTGGACGCTGACCCCCAGGTTTGCGAGAGTAGGCCCTCGATAAGGCCACCCACACCGATAACACGTTGCTATAACGTCATATCCCTTGCGCGGCCAGAATTGCCAGATAGATCAATACCACACCGCAAGAGCCATAACTGATGCGCTGCCCCAACGGTGATGCGTTCTTGCGCAGCACGTTGACCAGCGCTGCAATCAGAAAGCATGACAACACTGAAGCCAGCATGAACCCGGCGAAAAACATCAAGGTTTGCCCATGGCTGGGCGTGGCGCCGACGATGCCTGACAACGCGCTGCCCAGCGCGCCCCAGTAAACGATATTCTTCGGGTTGGCCAGGGAGATCGCTGCGCCGACCGCCAGCGCATTTTGCCGAGTGCTGGCGGGTGCGGCGTCTGATTCAGGCAGCGTCCAGGCATCGATCAGGCTGCGCACACCCAGCCAGGCGAGGTACAACGCACAGACTACCGTTAGTGGCACGCGCACTGCGTCATGCTGGATCAGTAGGGCGATCCCGGTCAGGCCGATCACCGCCCACACCGCGTCGCCCACCAGCGAGCCAAACTGCACCAGAAGGGCCGGCGTGAAGCCATGGAGCAAACCACGGCGCAGGGTCTCCGCCAGCACGGCGCCGGGAGAGAGGCAAAACACGAAACCGAATATCAGTGCGTAGAAAAAGATCGTCAGCATGCCCGCGTCCTTTCAGGAAAGTGCGAAAGCATACGCTGGCACCAGCAGGCGAATCCACATCGCTAAGCGATGCTCACATCAGCGCAATACGGTCGAACTCCGCTTTGATTTCAGCAGGGCTAAGGCAATCAAAAGGCACGGCGAAAAACGCCCTGCAGCGTTTGGCGATAATGTCCAGGGTTGTGTTGAAGGCCGCCTGGATGTCTGCGTCGTTGCCCTTTACATCAGATGGATCTTCCAACCCCCAATGCGCCTTCACTGCCGGCCCGAAATACAGCGGGCACGCTTCACCGGCAGCCTTGTCGCACACGGTGATGACCACGTCTGGTGGGCTGCCTTCGAAAGCGTCATTGCCTTTGCTGTACAGCCCTTCAGTGCTGATACCCGCCGCCTGCAGCGTACTGAGGCTGCGCGGCAGGACCTGGCCCTTGGGAAAGCTGCCGGCGCTTATCGCCGCAAAACCTTGCGGCGCCAAATGGTTGAACACAGCTTCGGACAAAATGCTGCGGCAGCTATTGGCGGTACACATGAACAGGACTTTCATTGGGTTATCTCCTTCAAAGGCTCAGGCGAAAGGCGAGGGCGGCGAGCGTGATCAACAACACCGGTAGCGTGAGTACGATCCCGACCTTGAAGTAGTAGCCCCAGGTGATGGTGATGCCCTTGCGCGCCAGGATGTGCAGCCACAGCAAGGTGGCCAGGCTGCCAATCGGGGTGATTTTAGGGCCCAGGTCGCTGCCGATCACGTTGGCGTAGATCATTGCGTCCTTGACCACGCCCACGGCATGGCTGGATTCGATGGACAGCGCCCCGATCAACACCGTCGGCAAGTTGTTCATCGCCGAGGACAGCAGCGCCGTCAGCACTCCCGTGCCCATCGCCGCGCCCCACACGCCGTAAGTGGCGAACGTATCGAGCCAGGTCGCCAGGTAGGTGGTGAGGCCGGCGTTTCGCATGCCGTAGACCACCAGGTACATTCCCAAGGAAAAGATCACGATTTGCCACGGTGCTTCCTTCAGCACTTTGCGCGTGGAGATCGCGTGGCCCTTGGCGGCGATGACCAGTAGGAGCACGGCGCAGACGGCGGAAATCGCGCTGATGGGAATGCCCAGCGGCTCCAGGGCAAAGCAACCGACCAACAGGATGCCCAACACCCACCAGCCGGCGCGGAAGGTGGCGCGGTCGTGGACAGCACTGGCGGGGTCTTCAAGGTCGGCCGGGTCGTAGGTCTGCGGAATGTCGCGGCGAAAGAACCACAGCAGCACCGCCAGCGTCGCCGCGACGCTGACGAAGTTCACCGGCACCATCACCGCGGCGTATTCGTTGAAGCCGATCTTGAAGTAATCCGCCGAGACGATATTCACCAGGTTCGAGACCACCAGTGGCAAGCTGGCCGTGTCGGCGATAAACCCTGCGCCCATGACAAAGGCCAGGGTCGCCGCCGGGGAAAAGCGCAGGGCCAACAGCATCGATATCACGATCGGCGTGAGGATGAGCGCCGCGCCGTCATTGGCAAACAGCGCCGAGACCAATGCGCCGAGCAACACCATATAGGCAAATAAACGCCGGCCGCGCCCACGCCCCCAGCGCGCTACATGCAGGGCGGTCCAGGCAAAGAAACCGGCTTCGTCGAGCAGCAGGCTGATGATGATCAGTGCGACAAAGGTCCCTGTGGCATTCCAGATGATGTGCCACACCACCGGGATATCCGCCAGGCTGACCACGCCAGAGGCCAGGGCCAGAATGGCGCCCAGGGTTGCGCTCCAGCCAACGCCCAGGCCCTTGGGTTGCCAGATGACCAATACGATGGTGAAGATAAAAATCGCAAGTGCGACAAGCATGAATGAACGCTCCGAGGATTCAGCAGCAGGTGTTGGTCCGTTGTGGTCTGTCGCCCATTGCATTCAGACGCTGTGCGTCGTTGTGCAACCAGGGCTGGTTGGCTTGCAGGGTGGTGTGCAGCACGTCAGTCACCCAATCGGGTAATGCCGGGTTGATGCGGTAGTAGATCCATTGGCCTTGGCGACGGTCCAGCAGCAACCCGCCACTGCGCAATTGCGCCAGGTGGCGGGAGATTTTTGGCTGGCTGTCGTCCAAGGCATGGATCAGTTCGCACACGCAAAGTTCGCCTTCACGCAGGATCAATAACGTCAGGCGTGCCCGGGTGGCATCGGCCAGGCATTTGAACAAGGTGGGTGGGGAGAGGGGATCCAGCATGGCCAAGGTCTTTGTATATGGGGCTATGCGAATATACGTATTTCCATATATATCGGTCAAACGCTGTTTCAATTGATATGGATCAAATGCCTTGAAAACCGCCACAAGTGTTTGAAATTAAAATGAAACATGAATGTCCTAAAGTGCCTTCCCATTGCTGATCAAGGAATAACCCGCGTGACCCGTGCCACTCGCAACCTGCGCAAGACCCTGGATTCCGTCGCGGAAAATAACGAAACTGCGGCCTTCGACCTGATGCGTGCCGTCGAAAAGCTCGGCGATGAAGTGTTGCGCCAGCGTTTGCTCAACACCATTCACCGGCTTAACCAGGACGCCCACGAACTGCGCGAAGCGCGCGATTCGGTGGAGCAGGTGTCGGTAAGGCTCGCCTGAGCAAGATCGTTCAAGACAATCCCCTTGTTGCGCTGGCATGCTTGTCGACTGTCTGTCGATGAGCCGTTTCCATGCCCACTGCCTTACCTCATTACGCTTTCGCTCGCGGCGCCATCGCCGTCATTCCCTTGTCCCTGGCCTGCGCGCCGTGGGGACTGCTGGCCGGTTCGATGGCCATTGATGCACAGTTCACCCCGTTGCAAGCCCAAGGTTTGTCCGCCATCGTGTTTGCCGGAGCCGCGCAACTGGTCGCCATCGGTATGGTCAAGAGTGGCGCCAGCCTGATTTCCATCGTGCTGACCACCTTGCTGCTGACGTCCCAGCATTTGCTGTACGGCATGCATGTGCGCCCGATCCTGTCGCCCCTCAAGACCCGCTGGCGCATGAGCCTGGGCTTTTTGTTGACCGACGAATTCTTCGCACTGATCAGCCATTTTGACCGCGAGACGTTCAACCGCTGGTACGCCCTGGGCGTCGGCCTGACGTTCTATATTATCTGGAACCTGTTCACACTGGCCGGTATCGTGCTCGGCAAAAGCGTTCCCGGCCTTGATCAACTGGGGCTGGAGTTTTCCATCGCTGCTACGTTTATCGCGTTGATTACGCCGGTGGTGCGTGACATCCCCACGTTGGTTTGCGTGGCCGTATCGTTGCTGTTTTCGGTGTGGTTGAGCTTTCTGCATTGGGAGTCGGCGGTGGTGGTGTCCGGGGTGTTGGGCATGAGCGCGGGGTATGCCTGTAAGCGACTGGGAGTAGGGCAGCGATGATCTACATCATGATTGTGGCCATGGGCCTAGTGGTATTTCTCAACCGATACCTGTTTATCGAGCCGCGCCTGCCGGTGCGCCTCAACCGTGGCGCGCGGGAGTTTCTGGGGTTCGCCGTGCCTGGCATGCTCACGGCGATTTGCGGGCCGATCATTTTCCTGGCCGACCATCAACTCAACTTGAGCCCGGCCAACCCTTACCTGCTGGCGGGGCTCAGCGCGGTGGCGTTGATGTTCTGGACGCGCAATGTGTTGATCACCGTACTGTTGAGCATGGCGTTGTTCTACCTAGTGCGCTGGTTGCTTTAACACTCGGACGAAAAAAAGCCCGCGGGAGGGCGGGCAGAAGGGAGGTTTCTAAAAATGAGCGTGGCCAATATAGGCAGCCCAGGCGCCCTTCACAGTGAAACTAAATTCATGCTGCACACAGCAAGGCAGCCCGATAGGGCTGCCCAGGCACATCAGCTTTTTGCGTTGAGCTTGCGCAGTTCTTCATAGGTGGCCGACTGGACGAACCAGAAGCCGGAAATGATGCACCACGTCAAAGTACCGCCCACCAATACCGCCAGGCCCGACAAAAAGCTTGCGCTGAACATCGTCACCAAACCCATCAGCCAGACGAAGGCCAGTGCGATGTAGAGAACGGAGTTGTTGACGCTGATGACGAAATCTTTCATGACGCTTCCTTGTTGAGGGTATCCCGTTGATCTCCTCAGTGAGATCAACCGCGGCATCATAATGCCATGTGTCAGCAGGCGCCACCTTCAAGCACCCAGTCAGTTGGGCGTGCTCTCGCCCTTGACCGTACGCTTGCCCTTGAGCATGCAGCGAATCCACTTATAGGCGCCTGCGTGACGTAATAGTCCTTGGGTGTCGCCTGCTAATGATAGAGTCGCGTTTTTTTCCAACGGAGCAATGGCATGCACAAGGTGGTAATTGGCGCACTGGTACTGGCGGCCCTGGCCGGTTGTGCAGGTTCGAAGATGAAAGAGGCGCGCGCCGGCACGCCCTACAAAACCCTGGCTTCAGACAAGGCCACACTGGTGGTTGCCGAATGCGTGCAGTTCGGCTGGCAGGATGAAAGCGTGTTCGGCGTTGACGCCGGCGGCTTCAAGGAACCCATCGGCGCTAGCGGCTTTACCGTGTACACCACCGCCGGCGACTACTTTGTCGATGTGCAAAGCGCGGGGGCCGGTTCCACCATCAAGTACTACGCGGCAGAAGACAATATGCCGGCCAAGCGGCGTTTGGCCGCACTGGCGACTTGCCTGTAATCCATTGCTTTAGTCGTTTTAGGAAATGCCTGTCACGACGGCTGCGAGGCATTTGGATTATGATTCACCCGCCCGTCCGACACGATGGCTCTTTACCAGTACACGGACGTCGAGGCTTAAACGTCGGGCGAGCACCTTTTTTCCTCAGCGCGGCATGTAGCCAAGGTGCCAGCGCCGGGGAATCTTCAGCCACACCAGCCCCAGCACGCCTGCCAAGACGCCGCTGACCAGCAGCGCCCTCAAGCCCATCTGCTGCTCCAGCACCGCGCCAATCACCGCCCCCACGAACATCCCGGCCCATGGGATCAGTTGTACGCGCCAGCCGCTGCGACGCTCCCCGAGCAGCCAGCGACCCAGCCCGCGACCGAACCGTGAAAGCGCGCCGGTGACGTAAGTCAGGCCTACCGGCAATCCGTTAACCTCTTCCACAGCGGCATTCAGCATACCCATCGCGATGATCGCCGCCAGCAGCGCGGGCAACGTATCGGCGAAGGGCAGCACGGCAGCGCCGCACAACAAGCCGGCAATACACATCAGCAAAGGCAGTGCATGGCGGCGGCTCAGCCGGCTGACCACGACGCCGAAGGCGTTACCAACGATAAAGGTCGCGACCAGCAACAGCAGCCGTCCGGTCAGGCCAAGATCCCCGGCGCTGATCGCCACCGCCAGGCGTGTGGTGTTGCCGCTCATGAACGACACAAAGTCACCGCTGGCCATGAAGCCGATGGCGTCAGTCATTCCCGCCAGCACCGACAGGCTGGCCACCAGCATCAGCCCGACCCGGCCACGCCAGCGCTGTCGATGGGCCAGTGCAGCATTGGCGTTGGGCTTGCGCGGCGAAGGCAACATAGAGCCGGGTTCCTCTGTGAGATTATCCGGCCACTACCGTAGGGCGCTTTTAGGGCGCGCGCAATGACCTCAGACACACTCTAGGCACCAGCCCGTAGGCTGCCAGGTGAAAAAGTGGGTCGGCCTGATCGCTTGCACGAAATCCGCATCATGGGACACCACCATCATCGCCCCCGTAAAACCTTGCAGCGCCTGTTCAAAGGCCATCACCGATTCCACGTCCAAGTGGTTGGTCGGCTCGTCCAGCAATAACAGTTGCGCCGGCACTTCGCGCCACAAGGCAATCGCCATCGCGGCCTTCAAGCGCTCGCCGCCACTGAGTTGCCCGGCGGGTTGGGTCACGCGCAAGGCGTCCAGTTGCAGCAACGCCAGGCGCGTGCGCAATTCGGCTTCGGCCAGTGGCGAGTCGAGCAGGTTGAGCTGCTCGACGATGGAACGCTGGTCGTCCAGCAGCGCAAGAGGCTGGTCGATATAGGCACTCGGCACCTGCACGCTGCAGACGCCATTGACCGCTTGCCATTCACCCGCCAGCACCTTGAGTAACGTGGATTTGCCGCACCCGTTCGGCCCACGCACAGCGACGCGTACCGGGCCGGCAAGGTGCAGGTTGAGGCAGGTCGAGGGCAGCCATGGCAATTGCGCGTCGACCAACGCCAGCACCTGCCGGCCATAGGGCACCGCTGAGGCGGGCAATGCCAACAGCGTTGGCGTTTCATCCAGTACCTTTTCGTAGGCCTGGCGCACCTGGGCATCCAACGCCTGTTTGTGTTGCCCATGCGCGCTGCGCACGCTGCTGAGGATTTCCGTGGCGGCGCCTTTCCAGCGGGCTTTTGTGAAACGGTCGACGTTGGCTGTTTCCGCCTGTTTGCGTGAGTGGGCGGCATTGCGTTGCAGGTTGTCATGGTCCTTTTGCAGGCGCCGCCGTTCGCGGCTGCGCGCCAGGCGTGCGTGTTCCAGTGCGGCGACGGCAGCCTGTTGCCCGGCATCGCGCTGAAGGCGATAAGCATCGTAGTTGCCGCCATACACTCGGACGCCGAGGGATGACAGCTCGATGATGCGCCCCATGGCGTTGAGCAATTGCCGATCATGGCTGACCACCACCAAGCCGCCACGCCAATCAGCGAGCACTCGCAGCAGCCAGGCACGGCCGTCGCTGTCGAGGTGGTTGGTGGGTTCGTCGAGCACCAGCAGGTGTGGCGCGGCCAACAGCGCTCCGATGACCGCGACGCGGGCCAACTGGCCGCCGCTGAGTTGGTCGACAGGGGTATCAACATTAAGCTGAGAAAGACCCGCCGCATCCAAGGCGCTGCGCAAACGCTCGGCGAGGTTCCAGCGGTCGTCGATCAACGCCAGGTCGTCGTCCTGCGCGGCGCCTTGGGCCATGCGTTCGAGGGCTGCCAATGGCGCAGCGGTCCGGGTGAGATGAGCGACTGTTTCGCCCGGCGCCATCACGACATTCTGCGCGACGTAAGCCACATCGGGCGGTCGATTCAGCGTGCCAGAGGAGGGCGACAGCTGCCCGGCGATCAACTTCGCCAGGACACTTTTGCCGCGGCCGTTACGCCCCACAATGCCGGTGGGCGTGTGATCGATGGACAAGTTCAGGTCGTCCAGCAAGGTTTCGCCATTGGCGAACTGGAAACACAGGTGTTGCAGGGAAACGAGGGCGGGCAGCCGGTTGACGTCAGTCATCAGCACCTCCAAAAAAATGTCGGACACGCCAACAAGCGCGCCAGGCGGCCTGTTGCAGATACATTTTGGAAGGCTTAGTTGTTCACGTCGGCGCTCGTCCCGTGAGTCAGAAGGGAGGCAGAGCCTAACCCACCTTGGCCTTTTTCGGCAAATCCGCCGCCAGTTGCTCAAGGAACATCGCCAATGCCGCTTCTTCGGCCTTGAGCCCTTTGCGCAACCGTGGCTTGGGCAGCTTTGAGAGTTCGCCGAGGCTGAAATGATCCAGCACCGCAGGATGGATGTAGCACTTGCGGCATACCGCCGGGGTGTTGCCCAACTGTTTGGCGACGTCCTTGACCATTGCCACCACGTGCCGTTTGGCATCGGACTCGGGCTGCCACTCCAATTCCCGCAACACCGCCAGCGCCATGGCGGTGCCCGCCCAGGTGCGGTAATCCTTGGCGGTGAAGTCCGCACCGGTGAGGCTGTGCAAGTATTCATTCACGTCCTGTGAGCTCACGGTGTGCCGCTCACCGCTTTCGTCCAGGTACTGGAACAAGTTCTGCCCCGGCAATTCCAGGCAGCGCTTGACCACCGTCGCCAAGCGCCGATCTTTAACGCTGATCTGGTGTTCGACGCCGCTCTTGCCGCGAAACTGGAACTTGATCTCGCTGCCTTTCACATCCACATGGCGGGTACGCAGCGTGGTCAGCCCGTAGGATTTATTGTCCCGCGCATATTGAGTATTGCCGACGCGGATTAGCGTAGCGTCCAGCAGCATTACCACGGTGGCCAATACCTTTTCGCGGGTGAAGCCAGGTTCGGCGATTTTTGCTTCCAGCTGTTTGCGCAATTTTGGCAGGGCGATGCCGAACTGCTGCAGCCGAGAGTACTTGTCGCTGTCACGCACCTCACGCCAGCGCGGATGGTAACGGTACTGCTTGCGCCCACGGGTGTCGCGGCCGGTGGCTTGCAGATGGCCGCGCGGGTCAGAACATATCCATACATCGGTGTAGGCCGGCGGTACGGCCAGGGCGTTCAGGCGCTTGATCTCGTCGGGATCGCGGATGCGCTCACCCTTAGAGTCGAAGTACTGGAACTTGCCCCGCAGGGTCTTGCGGCGGATGCCGGGCTGGGTGTCGTCAACATAATGCAGGTCGCGGGGTAGCGCAGAGTCGGACATGGTGCGGGTTCCTTGGCAACAAATCAGGCCGGTATGTCTGATTGACCGCAGCCGTTTGCGGTCGTGCCAAAAGGTTACTTACGCCAACACAGCCACCGCCTTGATCTGCGCCCACAGTGTCTGGCCGGGGTGCAATTGCAACTGGTCGCGGGAGAACCGTGTGATACGCGCCAGCAACGGCGTGCCACCTGCGTCCAGGCGCACCAGCACATGTGCGCTGTTGTCCGCCGGAATTTCCTGGGTCACCGTCACCGGCAGGCGATTGAGGATGCTGCTGTGTTCTTCTGCCTGCAGGCTGAGGCTCACATCACGTGCCTGGACTTTGATGCGCAACGCTTTGCCCACGGCCAGCGGTGCATGGGCCACGCGCATGTGCAGGGCGCTGTCGGGCAGTTGCAGCGTGAGTAACTGATAATGTTCGTCGTAGGTACTGACCGTGCCGTCGATCACCACGCCAGCGTCGTCGCCCCGTGCCAGGGGCAGGTCGAGGCGCGCCAGGGTTTCGCCAATGGGGCCGCTGGCCAGGGCCTTGCCGTCGCTGAGCAAGACGATGTGATCGGCCAGGCGCGCGACTTCATCCTGAGCATGGCTGACATACAGCACCGGGATATCCAACTCGTCGTGCAGACGTTCGAGGTACGGCAGGATTTCACCTTTGCGCTGGCTGTCGAGGGCGGCCAGGGGCTCGTCCATCAACAGCAATTTCGGGCTGGTGAGCAAGGCGCGGGCGATACCGATGCGTTGGCGCTCACCGCCGGAAAGGTGCTGGGGGTTGCGGTCGAGCAGGTGGCCGATCGCCAATAACTCCGTGGCCTGGGCCATGTCCACACGGCGTTGCTGGCGGGGAATGCGCTTGAGGCCGAACTCCAGGTTGGCCCGCACCGACAAATGCGCAAACAGGCTGGCCTCCTGAAACACGTAACCCAATGCACGCTTATGCGGTGGTACAAACACCCCGTTGCGGCTGTCTTGCCAGACCTCATCATTGACCTGGATGAAACCGTCTTCGGCGCGCTCCAGCCCGGCGATACAACGCAGGCAGGTGGTCTTGCCGGAACCGGAATGCCCGTAGAGCGCGGTCACGCCGCGACCTGGCAGGTGAAGGTCTACCTCAAGGGCAAAGCCCGAATACTTGAGTTGCAGGCGCACATCAATCATTGACATCAGCTCCAGCCCATCTTTGTTTTACGGCTGGAGTAGAGCGCCAGCAACACCAGGAAAGCGAACACCACCATGGAGCCGGCCAGCCAATGAGCCTGGGCATATTCCATGGCTTCGACATGGTCGTAGATTTGTACGGAAACCACCCGGGTTTTGTCCGGGATATTCCCGCCGATCATCAATACCACGCCGAATTCGCCGACGGTGTGCGCAAAACCCAGGATGGAGGCGGTGATAAATCCTGGTCGTGCCAAGGGCAGAATCACCGTGAAAAACGTATCCCAAGGATTGGCGCGCAGGGTCGCGGCCACTTCCAGCGGGCGCGTGCCAATGGCGTAGAAGGCGTTCTGCAAGGGCTGCACTACAAACGGCATGGAATAGATCACCGAACCGATGACCAGCCCAGCGAAGCTGAAGGTGAGGGTGCCCAGGCCCAGCCATTGCGTGAACTGGCCAAAGTAACCATTGGGGCCCATGGCCAACAGCAGGTAAAAACCAATCACCGTGGGTGGCAACACCAACGGCAAGGCGACGATGGCGCCGATGGGGCCGCGCCACCAGGAGCGGGTTCGCGATAACCACAGGGCAATGGGAGTGCCGATGATCAGCAGGATCACGGTGGTCAGTGAGGCCAGCTGGACGGTCAGCCAGATAGCGGAAAAATCGGCACTCGAAAGCGGCATTTATTTGGCCAGCTCGTAACCATAGGACTTGATGACGGCAGCGGCTTTAGGCCCCTTGAGGTATTCAACCAGTGCCTTGGCAGCGGCGCTGTCTTTGCCCTTGTTGAGGATGACCGCGTCCTGTTTGATCGGGTCGTGCAGGGAGGCTGGAACGATCCACGCCGAACCGCTGGTGACTTTGCCGTCTTTATAGATCTGCGACAAGGCCACAAAGCCCAGCTCGGCGTTGCCGGTGGACACGAACTGATAGGCCTGAGTGATGTTCTGGCCTTCAACGAGCTTGTCTTTGACCTGCTCGGTCAGCCCTTGCTTGGCCAACACTTGGGTGGCAGCGAGGCCGTAAGGTGCCGCTTTCGGGTTGGCAATCGACAGATGTTTGAACTGGTTTTTCTTCAGCACTTCGCCTTTGGCATCGACATAACCGTCCTTCGCCGACCACAGGGCCAGGGTGCCAACGGCGTAGGTAAAGCGTGACCCCTTGACGGTATCGCCTTCGGTTTCGAGTTTTTGCGGGGTGGTGTCGTCGGCGCTCAGGAACACTTCGAACGGCGCGCCATTCTTGATCTGGGTGTAAAACTGGCCGGTGGCGCCGTAGGCAGCGACCAGTTTGTGGCCGGTGTCTTTTTCGAAGTCGGCGGCAATCGCCTGGATCGGTGCGGTGAAGTTGGCAGCCACGGCCACTTGGACGTCATCGGCATGCGCCGAACCAAAGGCGAGGGCTGCGGCCAGAACGGCCAGGCGTGAGGCGTGAATCTTCATGAAGCAGCTCCTTTGAGGGTGTGCGGCCTGTTATCGATAGAAAGCTTAACCGCTATGTATTGGAATATATAGCGGTTGGCCAGTTCCGGTACAGTGCAAAGTTGCCATGGATGAGGGCTCTACTTGAGCTTGGCCAGGGCCTGCTCCGCCAGTTCGCGTGTCAGCTCATACGTGGTCGTGTCTTTGCCCAGGCGCAGTGCCTGACCGGACCACAGGTTGCTGAAGCCCGTTTCATCCTTGGCCTTGAGCGGCATCAGCGCACCGCCCGAGGTCGGGAACGCCGGAGCGGCCGGGTTGATCGCACCCAGCTCACGCATCACGCGGTTGACGATGCCGCGTGCCGGGCGGCCGGTAAACAGGTTGGTCAGTGCCGTTTCGCTGGCCTGGGCATGACGCAGCGCATGGTGGTGCGAAGCCGTGACGTTGGCTTCTGGGGTAAACAGGTACGCCGTACCGATCTGCACCGCCGAGGCGCCCAGGGCAAATGCTGCAACCATCCCACGTGCATCGCCGATACCCCCGGCAGCAATCACCGGCACGCGGACGGCGTCGACAACTTGTGGCAACAGCGCGAACAGGCCGATCTGGGTGTTGAGGTCTTCGCTGAGAAACAAGCCGCGATGCCCGCCTGCTTCAATGCCCATGGCGATGATTGCATCGCAGCCATGGTGTTCCAGCCAGATAGCTTCCTCCACCGTGGTGGCCGAGGACAACACCTTGGCGCCGGTGGCTTTTACCCGATCCAGCAGGGACTTTTCCGGCAGGCCAAAGTGAAAACTGACGACCTCGGGGCGGAATGCTTCGACCACCTGGCAGGCGGCGTCATTGAAGGGGGCACGGTTGGACAGCGGTGTTGGCGCATCAAAGTCGGCCCCCAATTCGCGGTAGTAGGGTTCCAATAATTCTTTCCAGCGTCGATCGCGTGCGACGTCAGGTTCCGGGGGTTGATGGCAGAAGAAATTGACGTTGACAGGGCGCGGGCTGGCCTGGCGGATGGCGGTCAGCGCTTCGCGCAGTTGCTCGATACTCAGTGCGGCGGCCGGCAATGAACCTAGCGCGCCCGCATTATTGGCGGCGATCACCATGGCAGTGGTAGTGCCTACCGCCATTGGGGCCTGGATGATCGGCACTTCGATGCCCAGCAGGTCGAGAAGGCGGGTGTCTGGCCAGGTGCTCATGGGATGCGTCTCCAGCGTTAGTGAGGCTTCACGCTGTTTTAACAGGGCCCTTGGCACCCGGCCAGTCTGTTTTATTCACTGGACGAACGTGCAGTTTCGTGATGTGCCATCAGTCGATGGCGTGGCCCACGACGGCGTGAATTCGCTCGGCGATATGTGCCGCATGGGTTTCCAGGGCGAAGTGGCCAGTGTCGAGCAGTTCCACCACGGCGTGGGGGTTGTCGGCCTTGTAGGCGTGTGCGCCTGGCGGGATGAAGAACGGGTCGTTCTGGCCCCAGATCACCAGCGTTGGCACTTGCGTCGCCTTGAAAAAGGCCTGGAACGCCGGGTACAGCGTCAGGTTGTTACGGTAGTCGAGGAACAGGTCCAGCTGGATCTCGTCATTGCCGGGGCGCTGCATGAGCAGGACATCCAGCATGTAGGCTTCCGGCGCCACGCGCTCGGGTTGGTTCACACCGTGCAGGTACTGGTAGCGCGTGCCTTCCAGGCTAATCACCGCGTTGCGGATGACTTCGCGGTTGGCCTGGCTCGGTTCGGCCCAGTAGGCGCGGATCGGTGCCCAGGCGTCGCCCAGGCCCTCCAAGTACGCATTCCCGTTTTGCGAAACCAGCGCGCTGACCCGTTCCGGGTGCGCCACCGCCAGGCGCAGACCCACCGGTGCGCCGTAATCGAACACATACAGCGCGTAACGGCTCAGGGCCAGCGCATCGACAAAATGCCCAACCGTGATTGCCAGGTTATCGAAGCTGTAGTGGTAATCGCGCTCGGCCGGCACCTCGGTGAAGCCGAAGCCCGGTAAATCCGGCGCGATGACCCGAAAGCGCGTGGCGAGCAGGGGGATCAGGTCGCGGTACATGTGGGACGAGCTGGGGAAACCGTGCAACAGCAACATCACCGGAGCCGACGGTGCGCCGGCCTCACGGTAGAACATGCGTACGCCATCGACATCGATGTGGCGGTAGTGAACAACGGGGTCTGGAGTGGTCATGATGAGACACCTATGTAACTTGATTGGGTTGATATACGGGTTACCGTTTTCAAAAGCTGCGCTTAAAAATGTAACCTGTCAAATTGTTTATTATGGTTAGCTAATCGTTCGTGGTAACTACCAGGATGAATTAATAGCGGTTACGATAGGGTCGCGCCCAAGAGGATTGAACATGACCACCCATGCACCCCTGGAACCCTATGTCCTTGCCGATCACCCGGTACTGGACATGCTCAACACCCGCGCCAACGTCGACGGCGAGCCCTTCGAGTTCTGGCAGGCTGACGCCGATGTTGCGCGCTGGTTGGTACGCTTGGGCTGGGTCGAGGAGGGGGCGACGCCTGCGTTCGAGGATGGGGCGTTACTGGCAACGGCGAAGACGCTGCGGGAAGTGATCCGGGCCTTGCTGGAGGCACGCAAGGCGTGCGAGCAGGCTGATCCGGCTGCCCTCAATGGCTTTTTGCGCAAGGCCGTCAGCCATCCACAATTGTCCTGGCCGGCCCCGGGTGAATTGCACCTGGTGCGTCAGCGCAAACTGCAAACGCCGGAGCAGTTTCTTTCGCCGATCGCCGAAGCTGCCGCTACCTTGCTCGTGGAGGCAGATTTCAACCTGATCCGCACCTGCGAACACCCTGAATGCGTGCTGTGGTTCTACGACCTCACCAAGGCGCATAAGCGTCGGTGGTGCAGCATGGCGCTGTGTGGCAACCGTCATAAAGTCGCCGAGTTCCGCAAGCGCAAGCAGGGTTAGACATTGCTCTCACGCTCCAGCAGCTGCTGCTTGCGCTCCACGCCCCAGCGATAGCCCGAGAGGTCGCCATTGCTGCGCACTACGCGGTGGCAAGGGATTGCCACCGCGAGGCTGTTAGCGCCACAGGCCTGGGCCACCGCGCGGAACGACTTAGGCGCACCGATCCGCGCTGCAATCTGCGCGTAGCTGGCCGTGCTCCCCGGTGGAATATCGCGCAAGGCTTGCCACACCCGCTCCTGAAACGCGGTACCACGCAGATCCAGCGGCAAGTCCAGGCCAAGCGCGGGCGCTTCGATAAACCCCACGACCTGGGCGACCAACTGTTCGAAGTGCGGGTCGGCGCCCACCAGTTCGGCGTTGGGAAATTGATCCTGCAGATCACGCGCTAATCGATCCGGGTCATCTCCGAGCAAAATCGCACACACACCACGGGCACTTTGCGCCACCAGGATTGCACCCAGCGAGCATTGCCCGATGGCAAACAGGATCGCAGTGTTAGTGCCGCCGGCTTTGTAGTCGCTGGGCTTCATGCCAAGCAGATGGTCGGCCGACTCATAAAAGCGGCTGTTGGAGTTGAAGCCTGCGTCATACAGCGCATCGGTCACCGAGCGCGGGCCCTTGAGGCCATCGCGCACTTTGCGTGAGCGATGGGCGCTGGCGTAGCCCTTGGGGGTCAGGCCGGTGACGGCTTTGAACACGCGGTGAAAATGGAAGGGGCTCAGCTTGGCTTGCGTGGCCAGCGTGTTCAGGCTGGGCGGGGTGTCGGCCTGTTCGATATGCCGGCAGGCGTCGGCCACCAGTTGTGCATGGTGTGCTGCCAGTTGGGTCTGGTCGCCGGCAGCGCGTTTGCTGGCGCGATAGCCCGCGGCTTCGGCCTGTGCCGCTGTGTCGAAGAACTCGATATTTTCCGGGCGTGGCAAGCGTGAAGCGCTGCTCGGGCGACAGTACACGCCGGTGGTCTTCACTCCATAGACGAACAGCGTATCGGCTTTGGGGTCACGGGCCAGAATGGCTGCCCAGCGGGGGTCGTGTTCGGTGGTCATGGTTGGCACTCTTGACGGGGCCAGGCCAGATTAGTCGCGCCGCGAGCACCTGGCACTCTGAAGCTTGCGGTCAAATCAGCCGGCAGTGCGAAAGGTGAGGTTGATGCGTTGCGCGCCCATGACCGAGTGCACGCTTTCCTTGATCGGCATCACCCCATGAAAGCGCAAGCGGTCCACGCCGCCCCACACCACCACATCGCCATGGAACAGCGAGACTTTCTGGGGCTTGTCACTGCGCTCGTGCCCGCCAAACAGAAAAATCGCCGGCAACCCAAGAGAGACCGACACCACCGGTTCGCTGTAGCGGCGCTCATCCTTGTCTTGGTGCAGGGCCATTTTCGCGCCGGGTACATAACGGTTGATCAGGCAGGCGTCGGGCGCAAAGTTGAGAAAACCGGCTTCTGCCGCTGCCAACACGGCCAATTGGCGCAAGGCGTCCGGCATCTGCGGCCATGGCTGCAGGTTGCGCGGGTCCAATGGCGAGTAGCGATAGCCCGAGGCATCAGTGGTCCAGCCCAGATCGCCGCAACTGCTCAATGCAGCCGACAGGGTAAAACCACCAGGTGTCACCATGTGTCGAAACGGTGATTGAGCCAGGACCCGGCGCAGTTCCGGCAGAAGACGCTCAACCCAAGGCAGGGCATAGCCTCTTAGCACGTAGGACTGTTCGCCAATCTGCTCGCGCCCTGCGGGTTGCTGCAAGGCGTCATCGGCGAACAGATCGGTCGTGGGGCCAGGCATCGGCTTACAGTGCCTTGCTCACGTTGATGTCGGTGATTTCATCACTGGCATCGTGAATTTTCGCCAGGGCTTGCTTGGCTTCTTCCACGCTGTTGGTGTGCAGTTGAGCGAACTCGAAGCGGCGTTCGCCGTTGAGCTTGTATTTGATTACGTACTTGGTGGTAGCGGTCACGGCTATTTCCTGTCGAGTGTTCAGCTCAGTTTGGTGCTGGTACGGCGCACAATGCGAATCTTGTGGGACAGCGCGGGTTTGCGGGTCACGCTGATTGCGCGGCGCGTGACTACGTCCAGGGTGATGTTCCAGAACCCGGTGCTCGGTGCGGTGATTTTGGCCGGGAACGTGTCGAAGGCGCCGCCGTGATAGGTGTGGCGACCGCCGTTCTTAAAGCTGCGAAAATTCGCGTCGCTCATCAGACGAATATTACAAGTCTGCGAGCATTCGATGACGACAATGTCTCCCTCGTTGAGGTGCTCGCGCTGGTGGATGAATTTCATGAGGGTGTCTCCAGAAGGGCTTTTTCTGAAAAATCAGAACGATACGTAGGTTAAGATGGAGTTTATCAGCCCCAGCGCGTTTATTATCGGGTCGTCTTCAACGACGTCGACAATTTAAAACAGTTATTTACCGAGTTATCAGGGATAAATCCTACTTGGGCGGGAGAAATTTACCATCCCCGCTGTCGTAGGGTCTTTATCGGAGGTTTTAGTATGAAGTGGAGTGTGTTGGTTCTGGCCCTGGCGATTGGTGGGTGTGCTTCGGTTGCAGATATCAAGCAGACCCCTCCGACCTTGGCGGTCATTTCCGGGAAGAAACCGCAGGAATATGCCGCGTGTGTGGTGAAGAAGCTGTCGGCGACCCGCCGGCCGTCGCAGATCGAGCCGCGTAAGGAAGGAGGAATGGAAGTCATTGTGCCGCAGAAGTTTTCGGCCGACCCTTCGGCAATCTTCGAGATTGATGAACGTTCCAGCGGTAGCAGCATCAAGCTCTACGAGAGCATGTCCAATGTGCCGATCCGTCCGGGTGATGTGAAGAAGGCCGGCGAGGATTGCATTTCCGGCTGACCTGGCCCGTTTCACCGCATAACTTTCCATCCGATGAAAAAGCCTGGCCCCCAAGTGTGATGCTGATTTTTTACCGCGCGTTGACGGGCTAGGGCCGTGGGGAGAAAACCTGGGTCAAGTTGCCCACCAATGACGGTGTCAATTTCTACGGTCAGATCGTAGGGGCGTGCTGATAGGGCAGGGCATACGTTAAACTGTCTGCCGATCAATGCAAAAATGCCGCGCAAACCCTCGGTTTGTGCGGCATTTGTCTTTTTGGGGAAGTCTTTCATGAAGCGTGAACACGTCAGTGCTCGCCAGGCCGAAGGCCAGATATCGGCCACTCACATCATCCAGAACCCTGCTGCCCTGGGGGAGTGGATCGTATTTTTCAAGAAAAGCGGCGGCCGCAGTTTTTTCCTGGTGGACGATCAAGATGAAGTCGAATCCTTTGCGCGCCTGGATGATCTGGTGGAGACCATTCGCGGCCTGGGTATCAAGTTTGCTGACATTCAGATGTAGGCGTAATGCCTACTTGCAGACCACCACCACGCTGCGGCTTTTGTAGTTGCCAACGTCCTGGCCCAGGGTTTTGTCACTTTCCTTGAGAGAGGGTGTGCCTTCGGTGCCGACGATACGGTAGCCGGTGCCCGCACAGGAGGCGTCAGCTTTTTCGTAGCAACTGGCCCAGGAATTGGCCTCGCCCGAGCAGTCGATGGTCAGGCCTTGCTCACCGTTTTTGAGGTAGACGTCAGAGGTGGTGGTGCACCCGGCGAGCGCCAGTACCGCTATCAGTGCCAGAAACTTGTTCATATGGGTTCATCGTCGAGGGTGTTGGAGGGGGCGCAGACACAGTCGTGGGCGTTGGCGCAAGTTTATAGCTAAATGCCACCTTATGCGCAGTCGCAGAAATAATATCTGTGACTGCGTAGTCCATAAAGTGACGCAAGAGGTCTTCGGTTTCAGCCTTGTGCGTGGGTTATGGCACCCCCATTACGAGCACACCGCTTCCCGTTATGGGCCCTGCCGCGGGTAGGGTTCCAGCGCGCGAGACGAGAGAAAAGATCACGTCATCGCCCCCCACGCTGTTGGTGAGTTGGGTCAGGAATGAACCGTTGACCGGAACCGCTGACCCCGCCCGGATCAGGGCCGTGCCGACGTCAGGATTGGTCATCGTCAAAAGCCGTGTGTCGAACGACGACGGGATACCTTTGTAGGTAATGGTGATCGGCGTGGTGATGCCGCCGGTCGGGCATGAATAATTGAGCCTGCGGTTGCTGTTGATGGGCGTCGTCAGTGGGTTAGTGCCTATTTCCCTTTGATTTACGTTGCCGAAATTTATCTCGATTGGATTGTTATTGTTGATCGTGCACGTAGAGGGTGAGACTGAGAAGTTATTGGCGGCCGTGTACGTGAGCATGAGCCCCGTCCGCTGTGTGTTGTAATTGTTTGTCTGGTTTAGACGCAACACTCCAAGGACGTCCCCTATCCGAACGTCGATAGGGTTTGTTGGGTTATTGCGTATCAAAATATAGGGCGTTACATCCACGGGTACACCCACAGCGTTGTTGCGCATGGTCGAAATCCGAATGCCATCCGGAACCGGGGTGTTTCGGAAAACCCCGTTTATACGCAAACCTGTGCCTTGGCTGACGAATTTTGGGCCGGGCGTCCAGGCGGGGCCGGCTTGTATGGACGTCGCCCAATAGTCTTCCCACCAAGTCGGGGTGCTGGGGTAGGGCGTGAATCTGCACTCCAGCCTCACGCCATCCAGGATGATGCGGGTTGCGTCAGAACCGAGTTGGACCGTTACGGGAACCTGGAGGTTTAGCGTCCCGCCATTGTCTACTTGCTGCCATGGGCCGTTATTCACACGGCATTGAGCTGCCTTCACATTCATCGCAGCAGCCATCAGGACGAAAAGCGCCATGGCGCCATAGAGTCGTTTCATTTTGATCTCTCGCTGCTCCTCTATCCAGGCACCGCCCGACGAACTTTCGGTCCGTGAGCTAAAGCCGCCCAGGAAATAGAGTTGAGGTTTATCTGAGGCGGTTATGGATAGTCCAGCGTAAAAGTCGAGGTCACCGTGAACCTGCCGTGCCCGATGGTTTGATCCCTGATCGCTTCCGGCTCACCCTGCACATAGGCCTTGAGCTCGATCACATTGCTGCCATCGCTCAACACCTGTTCGTCGCTGGCTGTATTCAGGGGTAACGGTTTGTTGTTCGGCGTCTCTATACCAAGCCCAATGCCTGAGGCCCCGCTGGCAACATCGAGCGCGAACAATCCAGGTAGCGCCGCGTTCTCCCTACCGCCAAGCGTGATGGTGACCGTGTTGCCAACCGTGGTGTCACAGTCCTCCAGGTGAACCTTGAAACCCTTACCCTGTGTGCGCGTATTGATGTAGAGGTGCTTGCTGGTCACGTCCCAGAGTTCCAGGGTGATTGCCTCGTCACCCGGGCGGATCGTGCAAGCCTCTTCAACCAGGTTGCCTTTGAAACTCAGGTTGTCCGCCGCATGCCCCGCGGGCACCAGGCTGAAGCTCAGCAGCAACGCCACGCCGGCATATGGCCGTCCTTTAGGGTTCATCGCATGTTGCATAAGCTCAGCTCCTACTCGTATTCGGCCAATAACGTGGCCACCGCGGTAAAACTCGCGGGGGTCAGCACGGCACCGGGCTGCTTGACGGGGACGACTTCCAAGGTCGGTGGGGACGACAGGGTTATGTCCATTGGCGTGTTGAGTAGGAACGGCACGTTATTCTGAAAAACCCGAATACCCAGGTCAGGTACGTTGGTCTGCACCGCCGAGCCATCAAACGCTGTTGCTGTAGCGTTGACGCTCAGTTTCAGCTCCCAGGGGAGTGTGTCGGTGCCGCAGTTGATGGTGTAACCAACACCCCTGCGGTACTGCACGCCGTCGATTCGCCTGATCCCGACATCGCCAAAGTCGACCTCTATCGTGTTGCCTGCATCAATCGTGCAGGGTGGCGGTTCGTTCAATGTTCCGCTGAACGTCAGGTTGGCCGATGCACCCGTGCACAGGCCTATGGAGCACAACGCGAGCAATGCTCGCTGCGGCCAACATGTCATTGATCTTTCCTCTTCATTGATAATCGACCACCAAGGTGGCGGCCGCATCAAAGGCGCCTCCCGTGAGCTCGCTGCCAGCCCGCTTGACGGGCACCGCCTGCACCACCGGAAAGTTCGGATAGGTAAAGTTCACCGCTGTATTGAGTGGCCAGTCGGCACCATTTACGAACAGCTTTACCCCAAGATCCGTTTTGCGAGTCATCAGCACGCGATGGTCAAACGCAGCCGCCGTGCCTTTCAGTTCGAGTGTCAACGCATTGCTGAACGGGGAGTTGCAGGTAACGGTATAAGGCACCCCTCGACGATAATTAATCCCGTCGACCCTGGATGTCAGAAGGTCGTTTCCGAACGGCACATCAAGCGTACTGCCGCCGTTAATGACGCAGGGTGGAGGCGCAATGATGACCGCGCGGATCGCCAGGCTGGTCTCGGCCTGTACGCCCTGGTTGGCAACCCACAGCAGGCCGCCACTGATAAAAATGGCCCGCAGGCCGGTAGGCTTAACCATTATCACGCCCTTACTCATAGTTGAGCCTGAAATCCACCACGGCCCGAAATGCCCCGCTTGTCAACGGTGCAGAGGTGCGTGTGGGCTGAACAGTCCACGTCTGGGTATTACCGCCCAGTGGCAAAAACAAAGGTTCGCCCCTCGATCCCAACTGAACATCCCGCCCCAGGGCATCGGTCAAGCGCAAACCCATGCCAGTGATGCCTTGCACCTTGACCAGCCGTGGGTCATCGGCATCGGCGGGCGCATAGAACGCGACCGACAGCACCGGTTGAAAGGCGCTCCACGTCAGGTTTCCCGTACGTTCGCTGCGGATGCTGCCGGCGGTGCGTTGGCAATCGGTAAAACGCAACTGGAATGCCACGGGCCTGGCTTGATCGCCGGAGCGTTGCAGTTGACTGGTCGATACGGCGCCCAGGTCGATGGTTTGATGGAGGGAGGTCATTTCCAGCACGCAGGGGATTTCGTGCAGGCTCCCGGAAATGTTCAGCATCCCATTCATGCCCTCGACATCCTCAGCGTGTGCGCCTTCCACAGAGGCCAATAGCAGTCCGCTCAGGACCTTCACGGTGTGCGACTTCATGGCTTTCTCCCACGGCATGCGCTACTCACCTGATGTCGATGCTTGCGAGTTCACCTTGCAGGTGCCGCCGCTGCAGGTGAAGGCTATCAACGGACGCCCACCGTAATCGTTCACGTAGGCCAAATAGGGGGCAGAGCCGAGCGCCTTGGCGGTTGGCCCCAGGGTCAGCGTGCCTTTGGGCGGGACCATCAAAGGCTCAAAGCCCGACGCGGTCTTGCCGTCCTTGGTGCTGCGTGCATCCACCAGGGTCACGTAGTAAGGCGTGGGGTTACTCACCCGGTAGTGCTCGCCGTCGCGCGTCAGGGTCAGTTTTTCCTGCCAGGGTGTGGACAGGTCTTGCTGGCTTGGCGCAATGGCTTGCGGTCGGTAGAACAATTTAATCCGGGTTTGCAGCGCAATTTGCAGGGTGTTGGACTTATCGCTGCGCGGCGGAATTTCCCTCAAGTTGAAGTAGTAGACGGTCTCTCGATCCTGTGGCAAAGACTTGGCCGCCGGTAATGCCTGAACTTTCACCTGGCTTTGTTTGCCGGGCTCCACGCGTTGAACCGGCGGTAGCACGATCAAGGGCGTGGTGATTTTCTCGCCGGCTTCATCCTCGATCCAGCCTTGCGCCAAATACGGTAACTGGGTGTTGTTGTTGGTGATGTTCACGCTGGTGGCATCCTTGCCACCATCAAAAATCACTCGGGTGCGGTCCAGCCCGATGGCGGCGTAGGCGCTCTGGCTCAAGCCGAGAGCCAGCATCACGCAGGTTTGTGTGAAGCGCGTGTTGAGCATCATGAAGGGGTGTTCTCCGTATCGTTACGCTGGCCGGTCAGTGCATCTGGCTCGGGCAGGGGTTGATCAATGGCTACCGTCCGGCAGCCCAATTGCAGGGCATCGGTCAAGCTGTCAGCGGGCAGGACGACGGGAAGCGTGAGGATGCAACGCTCGGAACCGCCCCAGCTGACAGTCATCTCTGCGCCAGGCTGTATGCCGCTCAGATAGACATTGCCGCCGTCATTCACGATGCCTGTGTCCTGCTGTTTCAGGTTTTTCACTGTCGCGCCGAAGGGTGGCGAACTGCCGTCTGGCAGGCGCAGGACAGCCATGGCCTTTTCGCCGGAAATCACCGACAGGGAGCGATAGCCGATGGCGCCTTCGGTGAGCGTCAGTTGCGTGACTGATTGAGTGGCTTCGACAGTGCGCGGCAAATTCTCCAGATCCACACTGGCTGCCATGCGTTGATAGCTGCCGATATCGGAAATGACCGCTTTGCCAAAGGCGTTGCTGCGGGTCGGTGTGCCGTAACCCCGCACAGGTACGTCGGGCACCCCGCCGGTATCGACCATCAGGCGGGTGCCGCCCGTGCTATTGGTCCGATGCAGTGCGCCACCGTAAGGCGTGAGCGTGCCGCCGCCGCGCGCAGACACACTGAGCGTGGTGTAACTGCCTTCTTGCGTGCTGGCAGCGATATCGATGTCTGACTGGTCACCGATATGGCTCAGATAACCGCTGGCAGCGTTGTTGCTGGCACTGAGTTGGTAGCTGTTACGCTCATCCAGCCGATCGCTGTAGCGCGTAGCAAAGCGGTTATCGCCTGCGGCCCTGTTAGCGTCCATAGACAATGTGCCAGTACGCCCCAAGGGCAGGCTGACCGTCAGCGCCACGCCGTTATCTTTATAGTTGTATTCCAGGGTGCGGTGAATATTCAGGGACATGTTTATGTTCTTGACGGTGCCGACATTAAAATAACGTGACACTGATAAGTTCCAGCGCTGAGTGGGCGGCCGCTCCCAATAGGTTTGTTTGTTGTAACTGGCATACACGGTGGCGCCTAAATCACGAAACTGCTTGTTGATGGTCGCCGTATAAAGTGCCTTGCTGCCGCCGATAGGTTTCCAGTCTTGCGTGTAGCCATCGTACCGATAGCGCCCCGCAAGCTCGCCGTTCTTTCCATAATGGCGCGCGTCCAGGTATTCACTCATGCTCAAGTAGTTCTTCTCAGAGAACCGGTAGCCGGCAAAGGTGATCTGGCTGTCGTACTGTTCAAAGTTCTTGGAGTATTGAAGACGGTAGGACTTGCCCGACAGTGTCTCATTCCACACATTTGCGCGGGCCTGGGTAACATCCAGCGAGAGTGCGCCAAATGCCAACAGATCACGGCCTATCCCAACAGACAACGCGCGGTAGTTGTTATCCGTTATGCCGCCGCCAAACAGCGACCAGCCATTGCTGACACCCCACGAGAACTCGCCCGTACCGAACAAGTCGCCATCGCCGCCGTATTGAAGATTGGAGGGCCGCCCAGTGGCCATTTTGTAGCGAACGTGACCCGGGCGCGTCAGATAGGGCACGCCTGCTGTATCGATCTGGAAGGTATGGGCCGAACCATCCTGCTCTTCCACCCGTACATCCAGCCTGCCGGACACGGCGTCGTTAAGGTCCTGAATCCGAAAAGGGCCTGCGGCGACCAGCGTTTCATACAGCACACGTCCTTGCTGGCTGATGATGACTCTGGCGTTGGTTTTGGCGACGCCGACCACTTCTGGCGCATACCCACGCAAGTTGGGTGGCAGTTGGCTTTCATCCGAGTTGAGGGCAGCACCGGTAAAGCGAAAGCTGTCGAACAGGTCCGAATACAGGTAGTTCTCTCCCACCACCAGACGTGCTTTCAGTGCAGGGAGTGCGCGATAGGCATAGTAACGACTCCACTCCAGCCTCGAGCGCCTGGCTGACACTTCGCGGTCCTGGTCCACACGGCCCTGCCAATCGGCGCGCAAGCGCCAAGCCCCGGCATTGGCCCCCAGTGTTCCGTTACCACTGATGTCATTGCGAGCACTGCCTTTCTTCTGGTGACTCGATTGCGCTGTCATGTTGTAGTCAAGCAACAGGCCGGGCACCCCTTCATCCCAGCGAGAGGGTGGGTCCCAATTGATAGCGCTGTACTCAAGGTAGGCTTGGGGAAGGTTGATGTTCAGCGTGGCGGTGGCCAGGTCTGCGCTGACCTCCATACCTGGCAGGCTCTGAATATCCAGGCACGCTCCGCCTTTCCACCACGTCAGTTCGGCGGCGCCGGATTCCTTCAGGCCTAACTGGTCCACAAGATCGGCAGATAAACAGGCTTCGCTCCCTTTGGGGTCGTCGTCGGGAGGGTAGAATGCTACCGATTGCTCGGACAGAGACTGGTTGTTTATGTGCACAACCATTGAATAGGTGCCGGGCAGAATAAAACCGCTGCGGGCAAACTGAGACAAGTCAATATTGGTGCGGTCATTGAGGTCTAGCACATCAGTATTAAACTCAACGTCCCCGGCACCTAATGCAGTTCCCGCCACGGATATCAACCCGCCAAACAGGCTTGGGCGGAGGGTATTTTTGATCTTCGACGCATTCAGCATGAAAGCAACCCATCAATGTTCAAAAGTAGTCCAACGTGAATCGCACCGCGGCACTGTGAGCCCCTGGCACAAGTTGCAACCCGTTGCCGACCAGGCGAACCGTGTAATGAAGGGTCATGTCACCTTCAGTCAGCGGTACCAGCGCCATGGGCTCACCCGGAATACTTTCCTGGCCCGCCGCATCCCAAATATGAAAAGCGACCCCTTGTGAAAAACCTGAGGCGGCAAAAGAGCGGCCCTCTCGGTCACGAGCCCCGTCAAACGTCACCCGCAGATGTTCCCAATCAGGCAGGCTGACGCCAGGGCGCAGTGGGTCCGGCCGACTCAGCGAACAATTGACCAGGCGCAACTGGAACGGGTGTGGATCTCCGATCGTATTGCGCAAAATCCGCCCGATTGGCTCGGCGGGCATCTCAATGGACTGGTCGGCGCTGGCCAGCTCCAACCCGCATGCTGAGTCAACGACTTCACCGCCCAGCGTGACCACGCCATCGCCTTGCGCAGGCGTCTGCGAGAGCGCGTAAGGGCTGATGAGCATTGCCAATGAAGAGGTAAATGCGAGGTTTATGAGTGTTTTCACCGTTATCTCCCGTCAGCTTCCCCCGCCACCTGAATGACGGGGGAGAAACTTACTGGTAAGCCAAGGTGAAGTTGGTGACCGCGCTGAAATCACCCGGAATGATGGGGTCCGTAGCCGCGCCTTGTACGTAGGCACCGAACTGGAGTGTGTTGTCACCGGCGACAATCGCCTGCGGGGTCGTCGCCACACCCAGCTCAATGGGTTGGCTGCCGTGTGTCATCATGATGCCTATGCCGCCCGCGCCGCCGATGGTGCCGATCGCACCTGGAACCACAGAAGATGGCGCAGCCGTGAAGGTAGTGGTCACCGTATTGTCGGTAAGGCCGGTGAGATCGCAGCCTTCAAGTTCGATCAATACAGAACGCGGCTCGGATTTCCCTCCCGTTTGCAATTGATGCTTTGCAATGGCGCCCAGGTGAACTGTCTGATCCACGGACTCAGGCTTGATGGAGCAGGCCCCCGAGTGAACCGAACCCAGGAACGTGACCGTTCCATCCGCTGCTTGAACCGCGGACATCGAACCCACCAGCAAGCCGATAGACAGCAACGCAGTTTTCATTTCAACTTTCATCAGCAAAGACCCATCTGTTAACAACGTCATATAGGAAACCTGCAGGCAGACGTGGATTGAACCGTCGCTTCTTTTATATAAAGAACGTGCAGGGAACTCAGCTCGTCGCGCACCCAGTTGCAACCACGGAAATAACTTAATTTTCCAACTAATTGTATTGCTTCTCTGGAGCACGCTTGAACTCAGGCAATTGTCAGGCTTGTAGTGAAGAAAGTAAGTCGTCTAAGTCGCCTGGTTGCGTAGCCTGGACATGTCGAAATATGTAAGAGGGATATGGCAATTTGCCAAAAAACGCTAATTGTCTGTAAGAAATAAACTACATTTGATTTGGTGGGCGTTTCCAGTTGTTGTAATGACTGTAAGAATAGGGCTACATTTTTCCGAAATACAGCAGTGTCCCGTATCGCCCTGTAACGGCGTGACCGAAATTAAAGTTGGCGCCAAAGAGTGGCGCCCACAAAAAAGCCCCGTACAACGGGGCTTCATGCGCAGCGCAGCGGAACTTACTTGCCCTTCGGCCGTTTGCTCGACGCGTGACCCGCTTCATCTACAAATACTTCGGCTACCGCAATCGCTTGGCTTTCGGTGGCGAAGGCCCCGGCGACGCTGTCGCCGTGGAAATTGATCAGGTGCCAACCGTCCGCTCGCTGCGTGATCAGGTAGCCGTTTACGCCTTTTGGTTCTGACATCTATCAATCTCGTGGTGTGGTTCAAGGGCATAATGATAGCGCCAAATGTCGCAGGGCCGGGCAAGTTATTCTAGGTCAGTGTTCTGATCGCAAAAGCATGCTAAAAAGGATGCAGCCCATAGAAGCTCTGAGGTGCAAGCGTTTTTTGCTGTGTCGGTGGAGGCGCTCTTCACAACACCAGTGGAACTTACGCTGACATTTTTTCTCTATGATGAAATCGCAACGCCAGCAGGACCCATTGTAAGGTGCCTGCGGCCTCATTAGACTGCGCCGAATTCCGTACGCACAGCCCTCTGTAAGGACCCATATGATCAAGAAATGCTTGTTCCCAGCAGCCGGTTACGGCACTCGCTTCTTGCCAGCGACCAAGGCCATGCCCAAAGAGATGCTGCCGGTGGTGAACAAGCCACTGATTCAGTACGGCGTCGAAGAGGCACTGGATGCCGGTCTGAACGAAATCTCCATTGTGACCGGCCGTGGTAAGCGCGCGCTGGAAGACCACTTTGACATCAGCTACGAGCTGGAAAACCAGATCAAAGGCACCGACAAAGAGAAATACCTGGTCGGCATTCGCAAACTGCTGGATGAGTGCTCGTTCTCCTACACCCGTCAGACTCAGATGAAAGGCCTCGGCCACGCCATCCTGACCGGCCGCCCACTGATCGGTGACGAACCTTTCGCTGTGGTACTGGCGGATGACCTGTGTGTGAACCTCGACGGCGACGGCGTGCTGACCCAGATGGTCAAGCTGTACCAGAAATACCGCTGCACCATTGTTGCGGTCATGGAAGTCGATCCATCGCAAACCAACAAATACGGCGTGATTGCCGGTGACGATATTGGCGACGGCCTGATCCGCGTTCGTGACATGGTCGAGAAGCCAGCCCCTGAAGATGCGCCGTCCAACCTGGCGATCATCGGTCGTTACATCCTGACGCCGGACATCTTCAAACTGATCGAAGAAACCGAGCCAGGCAAAGGCGGCGAGATCCAGATCACTGACGCCCTGATGAAGCAAGCCAAAGATGGTTGCGTGATTGCCTACAAGTTCAAAGGCCAGCGTTTTGACTGCGGTGGTGCTGAAGGCTACATCGAAGCCACCAACTTCTGCTTCGAGCACTTCTACAAGACCGGCAAGGCTTACTGATCTACGTTAGCCCGCCTGTTGTAAGAGAAAGCCACCTTCGGGTGGCTTTTTCGTTTTTCAGCCCCATCTAAGTCGGTATGCTGATGTTCTGCCGAGGAGAGTGAAATGGCCTACGATTTTGACCTGTATGTAATTGGCGCCGGTTCCGGCGGTGTTCGCGCAGCGCGGTTTGCCGCTGGTTTTGGTGCCAAGGTGGCCGTGGCGGAAAGCCGCTACCTGGGTGGTACCTGCGTCAACGTCGGCTGCGTGCCGAAAAAACTGTTGGTGTACGGGGCTCATTTTGCCGAAGATTTCGAGCAGGCCAGCGGGTTTGGCTGGTCCTTGGGGGAGGCGAACTTTGATTGGGCGACCCTGATCGCCAATAAAGACCGTGAGATCAACCGTCTGAATGACATCTACCGAAACCTGCTGGTCAACAGCGGCGTGACCCTGCATGAGGGGCATGCACGCTTGGTTGATCCGCATCAGGTGGAAATCAACGGTGAGCGCTTTACCGCCAAACATATTCTGATCGCCACCGGTGGCTGGCCGCAGATTCCTGAGATTCCAGGGCATGAGCACGCGATTGGCTCCAATGAGGCGTTCTTCCTCAAGGCGTTGCCCAAGCGCGTGCTGGTGGTTGGCGGCGGTTATATCGCGGTTGAATTCGCCGGGATTTTCCACGGACTGGGCGCCCAGACCTCGTTACTGTATCGCGGTGACCTGTTCCTGCGCGGCTTCGACGGTTCGGTGCGCACGCACCTGAAGGAAGAGTTGACCAAGCGCGGCCTGGACCTGCAATTCAATGCCGACATCGCGCGCATCGACAAACAGCCGGATGGCAGCCTCAAAGCCACGTTGAAGGACGGTCGCGTGCTGGAGGCTGATTGCGTGTTTTACGCCACGGGTCGCCGTCCGATGCTGGACAATCTGGGGCTGGAGAACACAGGAGTCAAACTCGACAAGCGCGGTTTCGTTGAAGTGGATGATCTGTACCAGACCGCCGAAGCCTCGATCCTGGCCATCGGCGACGTGATCGGGCGCGTGCAACTGACACCGGTTGCCCTCGCCGAAGGCATGGCCGTGGCGCGCCGTCTGTTCAAGCCTGAGCAATATCGCTTGGTTGATTACGCGATGATCCCGACCGCGGTATTCAGCCTGCCAAATATCGGCACGGTCGGCCTGAGCGAAGAAGAAGCGAAAGAGAAGGGCCATAAGGTGCAGGTCTTCGAAAGCCGTTTCCGGCCGATGAAGTTGACCCTGACCGAATGTCAGGAAAAGACCCTGATGAAGTTAGTGGTCGACGCCGACACCGACAAGGTACTGGGTTGTCACATGGTCGGCCCGGATGCTGGCGAGATCGTCCAGGGGCTTGCGATTGCGCTCAAGGCGGGCGCGACCAAGCAACATTTCGATGAGACCATCGGCGTGCATCCCACGGCGGCGGAAGAGTTCGTCACCATGCGCACGCCTGTGGCGAGCTGATCAAGCGTCGGGTGTTGCCTCTGGCGCCGCTGCAATGGCGGCGGCCAGGCGCAACGCCTCAATGCTTGCCTGAGCCTTGATCAGGTCCAGTTCCAAGGTGTTGTTGGCGTGCTTGTGTTCGGTCAGCGCTTCCTGGCGTGACTGGCTCTCCAGCACGGCAACCCGCAGGCGCTCCTGAAGCAGGGTGCGCTCGCTTTCAATCAGGCTTACCTGTTCGCTCAGCTTGAGCTGCTGGGCCTGATCTTTTCGCAATTGCTCCTGCAGCGCAGCCAGGTCCTTCGCGGTTACGCGATGTTCGATCAACAACCGCTCATTGTCGCGATGCAACTGGGTGATCTCATCCTGACGCACCATCGCGCTCTGCTGGGCCTGGCGCAATTCGGCTTGCACCTGTTGTAGCTGCCCTTCGTGACGGCGCTGTTCCTGTTCGCGCTGTTCCTTGATCGCATTGCGGTAGTGCTCCAGCGCATCGCGGGCGTGCAGGTGCTTTTCTTCCAGTGAGCGAATCTGTTCGTCCTTGTCGTTAATCCGTAGCGCGTAATCGCTGCACGCCTGGCTCAGCCCGGCGTTACGGGTTTGCTCCGCCTGCAGGCTGGTGCTGGCCGTTTGCAGCGCTGCGCTTTCTTCTGCCAGGGCCGCGGATTGGATATCGAATTGTTGCTTGCGTTGGGTGTGAGCCTCCTCGAGGGCTTCGATCTGGGCGAGTAGGGCGGCTTTCTGCTGCTCGAATTGCACAAGGGCCAGGTCGATAGGCTCCTGGGCTTTCTCCTTCAGGCGTTGAGCGAGCCGCGCCACCAGTTCGCCAAGCTCGTCGTCTATCGGCGCTTCGGTGATGGTGAGGCGGGTTTCGCTTTCGTCCAACTCCTTTAAATACCGATGAATCGTGGTTTTAGAGCCCGTGTTGCCCATTTCGATGCGTACGGCGTCGATGCTGGGGTTTTCGCCGCGGGCGAGGAGCGCCAGGCGTGCTGTTTGAACTACTGCTTTATTGATGCCGCCGCGAGCCATGGGGTCTCCGTCGATTTAGTACTGTGGTACGTAGTATGTATTTACGTACTATATCATGCATTAAAACGTGTTGAAAATCATGAGTTAACAGATGGGATATTGGCGTATTATCCCGTGTCATTAGCTTTTTAACCGCGAATCCACCTGTCAGCAGTACGAATAGGCCTTCTATGAGCAATCTCGATCGTTATCTCAACGCCGCCACCCGCGACAACACGCGACGCAGTTATCGCGCCGCTATCGAGCACTTTGAGGTGAGTTGGGGCGGGTTCCTGCCTGCGACCAGCGACAGCGTGGCGCGTTACTTGGTCGCTCACGCAGGCGTGTTGGCCGTCAACACCTTGAAGCTGCGCCTGTCGGCATTGGCGCAATGGCATACGAGCCAGGGGTTTGCCGACCCAACTAAAGCGCCAGTAGTGCGCAAGGTGCTCAAGGGCATTCGTGCCGTGCACCCGGCGCAGGAGAAACAAGCCGAGCCGTTGCAGCTCAAGCATTTGGAACAGGTGGTTGCATCTCTTGAGGTCGACGCGAAAGAGGCAGCCCAGGCACAGGATCAGCCCCGGTTGCTGCGTGCCAAGCGCGACACTGCGCTGATTCTGTTGGGTTTCTGGCGTGGCTTTCGCAGCGATGAGCTGTGTCGCCTCGATATCGAGCATGTGCAGGCCACACCCGGTGCTGGCATTAGCCTTTATCTACCGCGCAGCAAAAGCGACCGCGACAACCTTGGCAAGACCTATCACACCCCGGCGCTGCTGCGTTTGTGCCCAGTGCAAGCCTACAGTGAATGGCTCAGCGCCTCGGCCCTGGTCCGTGGCCCGGTGTTTCGCGGCATTGATCGCTGGGGCAACCTGGGGGCGGAGGGGTTGCACCCCAATAGCGTGATTCCATTGTTGCGCCAGGCGCTGGAGCGCGCCGGCATTCCCGCCGAGCAATACACCAGCCACTCATTACGCCGAGGCTTTGCCACGTGGGCGCATCGCAGTGGTTGGGATTTGAAGTCGTTGATGAGTTACGTCGGCTGGAGCGACATGAAATCTGCCATGCGCTATGTTGAAGCGACGCCCTTTCTTGGCATGGCCTTGGCGACGCAACCGCTACTTTGAGATTTCTTCTATTAATACAGCCACCTGATAGGGAAAACCAATCGTCAGCATGAGGTTTGCCAATGAGCCATCGTCAGAGAGAGTCGGTAGGATTCACTTCATCAACTTACTAAGCCCTTTTACAAACCTGACGGAGAGTCAACGATGCCTATCATCAACAGCCAAGTAAAACCGTTCAAAGCGACCGCCTACAAAAACGGCAACTTCGTCGAAGTGACCGACGCTGACCTGAAAGGCAAATGGTCCGTTGTGTTCTTCTACCCAGCCGACTTCACCTTCGTTTGCCCAACCGAACTGGAAGACCTGGCTGACAACTACGCCGAATTCCAAAAGCTGGGCGTTGAGATCTACAGCGTTTCCACCGACACCCACTTTGCCCATGCTGCCTGGCACAACACTTCGCCAGCCATCGGCAAAATCCAGTACACCATGATCGGCGACCCAACCCTGACCATCTCCCGCAACTTCGACGTACTGATCGAAGAAGCTGGCCTGGCAGACCGCGGTACGTTCGTGATCAACCCAGAAGGTCAGATCAAGATCGTTGAACTGAACGACGGTGGTGTTGGCCGTGATGCTTCCGAGCTGCTGCGCAAAATCAAAGCCGCTCAGTACGTGGCTGCCCACCCAGGCGAAGTGTGCCCAGCCAAGTGGCAAGAAGGCGAGGCCACTCTGGCTCCGTCCCTGGACCTGGTCGGCAAGATCTAAGTCTGTGAAGCATCAAGGGCGGTATTCCGCACCTACCCAGTAAGCTGCAACCGCCCTCAAAAACGCCCGGGCGAGATTCGCTCGGGCGTTTTTTTATACCCAGAATTCAAGGAAATCGCCCGTATGTTGGACGCCAATCTTAAAGCTCAGTTGAAGTCATACCTGGAGCGGGTTACCCAGCCGATCGAGATCGTTGCCTCCCTCGACGACGGCGCGAAATCCCAGGAAATGCTTGCTCTTCTGCAGGACGTCGTCAGCCTCACTACGCTGATTACCCTGAAAACCGATGGCGATGATGCGCGTAAGCCTTCGTTCTCCATCAACCGCCCGGGTGCCGAGATCAGCCTGCGTTTCGCCGGTATCCCCATGGGCCATGAATTCACTTCGTTGGTGTTGGCCCTGCTGCAAGTCGGTGGCCACCCGTCGAAGGCCAGTGTCGAAGTGATTGAACAGATTCGCGCCCTTAAAGGCGAGTTCAGCTTCGAGACTTACTTCTCGCTGTCGTGCCAGAACTGCCCGGACGTGGTCCAGGCGCTGAACCTGATGGCTGTGCTTAACCCGAACATCCGCCACGTCGCCATCGACGGCGCGTTGTTCCAGGCTGAGGTCGACGAACGCCAGGTCATGGCAGTGCCGAGCGTGTACCTCAATGGTGTGAACTTCGGCCAGGGCCGCATGGGCCTGGAAGAGATTCTCGCCAAGCTCGACACCAGCGGTATGGAAAAAGCCGCCGAGAAAATCAGCGCCAAAGACGCCTTTGACGTCCTTGTTGTCGGCGGTGGCCCGGCCGGCTCTGCGGCTGCGATCTACGCCGCACGTAAAGGCATTCGTACCGGCGTGGCGGCTGAGCGTTTTGGTGGGCAGGTGCTGGACACCATGTCCATCGAGAACTTTATCTCGGTACAGGAAACCGAAGGCCCGAAACTGGCCAGTGCCCTGGAAGCCCATGTCCGTCAGTACGACGTGGACATCATGAACCTGCAGCGTGCCAGCAGCCTGATCCCTGCGAAAAACGCCGGTGAGTTGCATGAGATTCGCTTCGAAAGCGGTGCGACCCTCAAGTCCAAAACCGTGATCCTGGCCACCGGTGCTCGCTGGCGCGAAATGGGTGTGCCGGGTGAGCAGGAATACAAGGCTAAAGGCGTGTGTTTCTGCCCGCACTGCGATGGTCCGTTGTTCAAGGGCAAACGTGTGGCAGTGATCGGCGGCGGTAACTCCGGCGTTGAAGCGGCCATCGACCTGGCCGGGATCGTCAGCCACGTGACCTTGCTTGAGTTCGACAGCAAGTTGCGCGCCGACGCTGTATTGCAGCGCAAGCTTTACAGCCTGCCGAACGTTGACGTGATCACCAGTGCACTGACCAGTGAAGTGAAAGGCGATGGTCAGAAAGTCACCGGTTTGGCGTACAAGGATCGCGACAGCGGCGAGTTCAAGACTATCGACCTTGAAGGCATCTTCGTACAGATCGGTTTGCTGCCCAACACCGACTGGCTCAAAGGCACCGTGGAGCTGACGCCCCGCGGTGAGATCATCGTCGATGCGCGTGGCGAGACTTCATTGCCAGGTGTGTTTGCTGCCGGCGACGTAACGACTGTGCCCTACAAGCAGATCGTGATCGCAGTGGGCGAGGGCGCCAAAGCTTCGCTGAGTGCTTTCGATCACCTGATTCGTACCTCTGCGCCAGCGTAAATTCCAGCCCGAAAATGAAAAACCCCATGAGCGATCATGGGGTTTTTTCGTTTACATCGGTGCTGGCTGAATGATCTCAACCCAGTACGCATCAGGGTCCTTGATGAACGCTAGGCTTTTCATGCGGCCATCGCTCAGGCGCTTCTGGAAGTCACAGCCCAGAGCTTCGAAACGCTCACAGGCCGCGACGATATCCGGTACCGAGATGCAGATGTGGCCAAAGCCACGCGGGTCGGTGTTGCCGTTGTGGTAGGCGAAGTCGGCGTCGTTTTCGGTGCCGTGGTTGTGAGTCAGCTCCAGGATACCTGGGATCGACTTCATCCACTGGGTACGTTCGGCAGCGTCGGCCGGGATCTGGGATTTGTCCACCAGGGCCAGGAAATACAGGCTGAACTCGGCTTCCGGGAAGTCGCGTTTCTCAACCAGCGAAAAGCCCAGGACGCGCGTGTAGAAGTCCAGCGACTTGGTGATGTCCTTGACCCGCAGCATGGTGTGGTTGAACACAAAGTTCGTGGTGGCGGTGTCAGGTTGGGCAGTGACGCCCGGGAAAGTGTTCAGTTCGTGCAGGCTCATGGGCCCTCCAGAAAAAATGGGGCAAACGCGGCTCTAAGATGTGAGCAGGTCCTTGGCTTGCGGCTGGCATCCGTGCAGCCAGGCCATGATACGCAAGGCCTGCGCCGCGCGCCAAATGAAAAAGGCCACGCAGGCCTTGCGACCAGTGGGGCTGGGGCTCAAACTTTGGCGCTTGAACCTTGGGTGTTTTTCGCAATGATCGAACTTCGTAAACCGTTGTTGAGCGCTGTGTGTTTGCTGTTGGGCAGTCCTTTCGTACTGGCGGCCGACCCTGAGGTCCATTGGCCCAGCGGCTGGCAAATCGAAGAGGTGACGCACGATGGCGACACGCCCGGTAAACCTCGGCCTGTCTCTCGGCAACGGGCGATCAAGAACGATGAAAATGGCGCGACCTTGATGGTCATGGAGTTGACCGGCACGCCGATTGAAGCGGGGCACAATGTTAATCTTCAAGGTGTGCTGCTGGAGATGCGCAAGTCGATTCAGAAAGATTTTGCCAAGGGCGGTTATCAAAGTGTATGCAGCAAGATGCGCCCTACAACATTGAGCCGTCTGGAAGCGCTGGAAACTACTTGTGTGATAACCGAAAACGGGCGTCACGTGCTTTCGCAAACATTGGTCGGCGCGGTTGATGCCGATAAGGCGTATGTTTTTTCATACGCGGGGCAGGCCGAAGCATACGAAGCAAGCAAGGACGAAGTCAGTTCGGTGCGCGATAGCCTGAAACTTTAAGTATGTAGTGCCCATCGATCATGAACATGATGAAACGTTATTTAAGTTCGGTTTCGAACCGCTGAAATAAAAAAGGCCCCGCCTAAGCGGGGCTCTTTGTTAGTGCGGTGTGATCAGCCGCGCAGCCAGGCATCTACAGTGGTGGCGCCGTACTGTTCTTTCCAGGCCTTGAGGCCACGGTGGTTACCGCCTTTGGTTTCGATCAGCTCACCGGTGTGTGGGTTCTGGTAAACCTTGACCACGCGTGCACGGCGCTGTTTTGGTGCGGTAGCGGCAGCAGCGCTGGACTTGCCAGGGTTTGGATCAAGGATGGAAATGATGTCGCGCAGGCCTTTACCATAGCTCTTCATCAGGGCTTGAAGCTTTTCTTCGAATTCGATTTCTTTCTTCAGGCCGGCGTCGTTCTTCAGGGATTCCAGCTGGGCAAGCTGCTCTTGAAGGGCTTTTTCTGCTGCGCGAAATTCGGCGAGTCTGGACAAAATCTGTACTCCAATAATGTTGTTGGCTGATATCAACTGCAGACAAAGCTATAAGCCAAGCGCTTTAAGGCGACCCAAGAAAGAAGTCGTCCTGCGAGTTCTGCACAGGCAGGAAAAATTGTAGTAGTTAATCCGCTGCGAGTAAATCATGTCTTTTGTCTAAATAACATTATTTCAGTGCGTCGCGTGTGTGGTTATTCAATGGCTGGCCAGGGATTTAATAAATTCATCGCAGGGCAAAGGCCTTCCGAACAGATAGCCCTGCAGGAAATCCACACCTTGAGTGGCTAGATAATCACGCTGTTCAGCGGTTTCCACACCCTCTGCAACGATGCCCAAGTCGAGCTTGCCAGACAGTTCTATGATGCTGTCCAGAATATGCCGTGATAGTGCATCGGCGCCGATCATGGCGACAAAACTCTGGTCGATCTTCAAGTAGTCCACATTGAAGTTGCGCAAGTAACCCAGGCTGGAATGACCGGTGCCAAAGTCGTCGATGGCAATCATCACGCCCAGTTCATGCAGCGCGTCGAACAAGCGCCGAGTGATATCGCTGGGCTCGATCAACTCACGTTCGGTCAGTTCGAGCACCAGCGTTACCTGGCCCACGGGGAACGCGGCGAGAAACTCCCGACAGTCATCCACCAGCGCCAGGTCCTGGCAATGGCGTGAGGTGATATTTACGCCGATATGAAAGCCAGGGCTGAAGCGCGCGGCGTGCGGCGCCAATTGCGCGGCGGTCTGGCGCAACAGGGCGCGGGTCATCGGCACGATCAGGCCCGAATGCTCGGCCAGGGGGATGAACAGGTCAGGACGCACCAGGCCTTCCTTAGGGTGTTGCCAGCGCATCAACACTTCGCAGCCGGCCCACGCGCGCGTATCACCGCGCACCACTGGCTGGAAATACGGAATGAATTCATTGGCGCCCAGCGCCCGTTGCAGTTCCTGGGTCGGCGCTGAAGAGCGCTTTTGCAGCCAATGCGCCAGTGCGCCCGCCAGCACGCCAAAGAACACCACCAGGCTGAACAAGGCCGCATACCGGGCCTGCATGTACCGCCACACTTCACCTTTCGGCATGCCAGCGGTGACGCGGTAGTGATAGCGATCGGATACCAACTCATGATGCGCCACCGCAAAAAAGGGTATGGCGGTGTTATGCACCTTGCCATCAGCCCCTAGCCAATTCGGGCCAACTTGCAGGACCAGGTAGGCGTAACGGCTGATCAAGCGCAGAGCGTTGGTCAGGTGATAGCCATCAATCGACGCAAAAGCGGCCTTGTCGCCGTCGACCAACCGGTAAACCAGTAGAGCGGTATTCGGCGTCACCGGGTTGCCATTCATCAGCCATAAGCGGCCGTCGACGTAGTCATCCGGATTGACCGGTGACGCGTATTTATCGCCAAACAGCGAGCTGCAATAGATATTTTTCTGCCAGGACAAGGTGGTCGCGCGCACAAACGGCCGACGCGTGACCTGTTCGCGCAGGGCCAACTGCGCACTGCTGTCACAAGGTTGCCCCGCCAAAGGCAGCAAGGCCTGGGCGGCGAGTGCGGTGTTATCGAGCATCAAGTCGAATTGGCGCAGGGCTTCCTGGGCTGTCTGGGCGGTGCTTTGCTGCAGGGTGCGTTCGGCTTGCCAGTGCAGGATGACCACCCCGAGTGCAATCGGCAGCAAGGCACTCAAGGACGTGATCAAGTAACGCGTGGCGCGTTTTCGCGGGCCGTTAACGGTCAGGGGCATGAAGTGAACGGCCTGTTGCCTGGGTCAGATTCAGTCGATGATAGTTGGCTTGGCCCAAATAAGCTCGTGGTGCCTAGCCATTTGGCCAGTAGCCAGCGCTACAGTTCCAGGCCTTGGGCAATGCGGATAAAGGCGAGGGTTGCGGGGGAAGACTGGCGCCGGTCCAGCACCGCCAGGCCAACGTGGCGTGGCACACGCGGTGACAGCGCGCACTGCACATAACGCTGGTCGCTCCCCGCCGGCAAGGAGGCTTGTGCCACCACGCTCACGGCCTCACCCCGGCTAACGGTTTCCAGCGTGCTCAGCAACTGTGAGCAGCGATAGCGCACGTTTGGCGTCAGCCGCGCCTCGTTGAACAGCCGCACCACCATTTCAGTGGAGCCGGCCTCAGTCAGGGCGAACGGTTCGTTGCACAAGTCCTTGAGGCTAACCTGTTCGCACGCGGCCAGATGATGGTCGGCGGGCAGCAGCGCAACCATCTGGTCCTCGAACAGGGCGAAGGTATCAAAGCGTTCCTGTTCCAGCACCACAAAGCCAATATCGATACGGCGCTCGTCGAGCCATTGGATAACCTGCCTGTCCGGCCCTTCGTCCACATGCACTTCAATGCCTGGGTACGCCAGGCGGAACTGGCTGAGGATCTTCGGCAACAGGTGATTTGAGGCCGTCGGTCCAAAGGAACCGATGCGCAGCGTCCCGCGTTTCATGCCCCGCGCATCCGCCGCTTCCTGTTGCAAGGTGTTCGCCAGGCCAAGCATTGCCCGGGCGCGTCCGAGCAATTGCGCGCCAATATCACTGAGTTCCACCTGAGCCTGGTGACGTCTGAACAACGCCACACCCAGTTCCTGTTCCAGGCCCTTGATTGCATGGGACACCGCCGACTGGCTGATACCCAGTCGGTGGGCCGCGCTGGTAAAGCCTTGCAGCTCGGCCACCTGGGAGAATATTTCGAGTTGGGTCAGGGTCATGAGTAATTACTCATTTTACGATGATGATGTATTACCAGAAGAATGGGCCAACCCTCAAGCCATTAGAGCCTCAGCCTGTGCATTTACACCCGGATCGCATCACTTATATGAAGCTCGCTGCCGTCACCATGATTTGGGGCGGTACCTTCGTGGCCGGTCGCTACCTGGGCGCGGCGGTCGACCCTCTACTGGCGGCCAGCCTGCGGTTTCTGCTGGCCAGCCTGGCATTGCTGGCGTTCATGGGATTTGCGCGCATCCCATTGGCCCGTCCAAGCCCAAGGCAGATGGGACAACTGGTGATGCTGGGTTTTTTCGGTATCTTTTTCTACAACGTGTGTTTCTTCTACGGGTTGCACTACATCAATGCGTCGCGAGCTTCATTGATCGTCGCGTTGAACCCGGCGGTGATCGGCCTGGCGTCCTGGTGGTTATTCAAGGATCGCCTGAACACCCGCAAAATCCTGGGTATCGCGTTATGCCTGACGGGCGCCGCCCTGGTCATCGTCAGTCGCAATCCTCACGTGCTGGGCGAAGCGAACAACACTTGGCGCGGGGATTTGCTGATCTTCGGGTGCGTAGTGGGGTGGGGCGTCTACTCGCTGTTTTCCCGTGGATTGAACCAGAGCCTCGGGCCGCTACAGACGGTGACTTGGTCGATACTGTGGGGCACCCTGATGCTCACCGCGAGCACGCTGATCATGGGCCGCTTCTCGGTCGAGGCGATTGGCAGCCTGCATGCCCCGCAAGTACTGAGCCTGGCGTACCTGGGCGTGCTGGGTTCAGCGCTGGCCTATATCGGCTATTACGAAGGCATCCGCCAAATCGGCGCGACACGTTCCGGCGTATTTATCGCGCTTAACCCGCTAACAGCCGTGATCTCTGGCGCTTTGCTGCTGGGCGAGCCATTGACTGCGCCGATGCTGGCCGGTGGCACGGTGATCCTGCTCGGCATCTATCTGTGCAATAAACCCCTTGCACGTGCCAGGGCGTTGGGGATTTGATAAGAGTACGGACAAATACGGTTACGCTGTGTAGAATCGATTTACGCATACAAGAATATGACTTGCGCTCACGCAAGCCTCGGCCGTCAGAGACTGATGACACCATGAAGCTACTCGGCTCCCCCCTCATCTTCGGTGATTTCCTCGCCCGCAGTGTGCGAGGCCTCTCCTGTGCGCCGCCCGTGCCTCTCATCCTTGCTGGCAATTGAAACCGTCACTAAACAAGAATGATGAGGCGCCAAATCATGGCAGATCTATACGAAAACCCAATGGGCCTGATGGGCTTTGAATTCATCGAATTCGCGTCGCCGACGCCAGGCACCTTGGAGCCGATCTTCGAGATCATGGGCTTCAGCAAAGTCGCGACCCACCGTTCCAAGAACGTGCACCTGTACCGCCAGGGCGAGATCAACCTGATCCTCAACAACGAACCCAACAGCATTGCCTCGTACTTTGCGGCCGAGCACGGCCCGTCGGTGTGCGGCATGGCGTTCCGCGTCAAGGACTCGCAACAGGCCTATAACCGCGCGCTTGAGCTGGGGGCGCAGCCGATTCATATCGAAACCGGCCCGATGGAATTGAACCTGCCGGCGATCAAAGGCATTGGCGGTGCGCCGCTGTACCTCATCGACCGTTTCGGCGAAGGCAGCTCGATCTATGACATCGACTTTGTGTTTCTCGAAGGTGTTGAGCGTAACCCGCAAGGCGCCGGTCTCAAGGTCATCGACCACCTGACCCACAACGTTTATCGCGGGCGCATGGCCTACTGGGCCAACTTCTACGAGAAACTGTTCAATTTCCGTGAAGCGCGCTACTTCGACATCAAGGGCGAATACACCGGCCTGACCTCCAAGGCCATGAGCGCGCCGGACGGCATGATCCGCATCCCGCTGAACGAAGAGTCGTCCAAGGGGGCCGGGCAGATAGAAGAGTTCCTGATGCAGTTCAATGGCGAAGGCATCCAGCACGTGGCGTTCCTCTCTGAAGACCTGGTCAAGACCTGGGACGCATTGAAGAAGATCGGCATGCGCTTCATGACCGCGCCGCCGGACACTTACTACGAAATGCTTGAAGGCCGCTTGCCGAACCACGGCGAGCCAGTGGATCAACTGCAAGCACGCGGCATCCTGCTCGATGGTTCTTCGGTTGAGGGCGATAAGCGCCTGCTGCTGCAGATTTTCTCGGAAACCCTGATGGGCCCGGTGTTCTTCGAATTCATCCAGCGCAAGGGCGACGATGGATTTGGCGAGGGCAACTTCAAGGCGTTGTTCGAGTCGATCGAGCGCGACCAAGTACGCCGTGGTGTGTTGACCGCCGACTAAGTGTAAAAAAGCCCGGCCGAGGACAGGACAGCCTCGGCCGGGCTTTTTATTGCCTGCCAATCAGGCTCCGCGATGACGTACCAAGTGCTTGAACCCTTCAAACACCAGCACCATCACCGCCAGCCAGATCGGAATGTAGGTCAGCCATTCGCCGCCCTTGATCCCTTCGCCCAAGATCAGCGCCACACCGAGCAACAGTACCGGCTCTACGTAGCTGAGCAGCCCGAACAGGCTGAACGCCAGCAAACGACTGGCGATGATGTAGCTCACCAGCGCCGACGCACTGATCAGCCCCAGCAGTGGAATCAACGCGTACAGCTTCGGGTAGGCATCCAACACCGCAAAACCTTGCTCGCCACTCTGCACAAACCACCAGGCAACCGGCAGCATCAGCGCCATATCCAGCCAGAGCCCACCCAGATGATCGGTCTTAAGGTATTTGCGCACGACGAAGTACACCGGGTAGCCGATGACCACCACCAACGTTGCCCAAGAGAAACCACCGGCCTGGTACAACTCGTTGAGCACCCCAAGGCCTGCAAAAAATACCGCGACCCGCTGCAAGTACGAAAGCTGTTCGCCCCACACCAGGCGGCCGGTCAGCACCATGGTGAGTGGCAACAGGAAGTAACCCACCGACACATCCAGGCTGCGCCCGTTCAATGGCGCCCACATGAACAGCCACAACTGCACGCCCAGCAAGGCCGAAGACACCAACACACCGGCAATCAAGCGCGGCCGGTCCGCCAACATCCGCACCAACTCCCACACCCGTCGCCATTCGCCGCTGACGATCATGAATACCGTCATGCAGGGCACGGTGAGCAACATGCGCCAGCCGAAAATTTCCAGGCCGCTCAAGGGGGTCAGCAATGATGTGAAGTAATACATCACGGCAAACAACACCGAGGCCAAGACCGATAACACAACACCTTTAGACACACTGTCCTCGCGAAAACCATTGATACACAAGAGGGGGGGATTTCAGGAGGGAGATTATGGTGCTTTTGGCGGGAGAGGGTTGCTCTGTTTTGGGGCGGTTTTCAGGAAAATTTCTCGCGGCGGTCCATAAATTGAGCCCGATCTTGCGCGCGAAGCAGGTGAAATGTGGGAGCTGTCGAGCCCCCACATTTGATCTTGTGTTCACCACAAAAGCCTAGGCGCGTGCCACGCGGCCCGAAACAAAATGCCCCACATCGTTGAACCCCGGTGTCGACGCATGCCCCGGCGTCACCAGCGAATCAATGAACGCTTCATCTTCCGCCGTGATCTTCACATCCAGGGCGCCTATGTAGGCATCCCACTGCGCCTCGGTGCGTGGCCCGACAATCGCCGAACTCACCGCCGAGTTGTTCAACACCCAGGCAATTGCGAACTCGATAATCCCGACGCCGCGCCCTTGGGTGTATTGCTGGATCTGCTGGGCGATGCGCAGTGACTCCGAGCGCCATTCTGTTTCCAGGATGCGTTTGTCCTGGCGCGCCGCGCGGCTGCCGACCTCGGGGGCCACGTCCGGGGCATATTTGCCGCTGAGCACGCCCCGCGCCAGTGGGCTATAAGGCACCACGCCCAAACCGTAGGCCGCCGCGGCGGTGATCTGCTCGACTTCGGCCTGGCGGTTGACGATGTTGTACAGCGGCTGGCTGATCACGGGTTTGTTTACGCCCAGGCGTTCGGCCATGCGAATCACTTCGGCAATGCGCCAGCCCCGATAGTTGGACAAGCCCCAGTAACGGACCTTGCCCTGGCGGATCAGGTCGCCAATCGCCGACACCGTCACGTCCAGCGGCGTGTTGTGGTCCTCGCGGTGCAGGTAATAGATGTCGAGGTAATCAGTGTCCAGGCGCGTGAGGCTGGCTTCCAGTGCGTTGAAAATGTGCTTGCGACTCAGGCCGCTGCGGTTGGGAAGGCCGTCCGGCGGGCCGAACCCGACTTTGGACGCCACGATCCAGTCTTGACGTTGCCGGGTGATAGCGTCGCCGACGATTTCCTCGGAGCGTCCGCCCGTGTAGACGTCGGCCGTGTCAATAAAATTGATGCCCTGGTCCCAGGCCTTGTCGATGATGCGCAGCGAGTCTTCGGTGTTGGTCTGTTCGCCAAACATCATGGTGCCCAGGGTCAAGGCGCTGACCTTTAAACCGGATTGGCCCAATGTGCGGTAAATCATGGGTGACTCCTCAAGGCGGGAAACGTGCCCCTTGCAATACCAGACTCAAAGGCTCTGCGACAAGCCCTCTGCGCGTTTCTTCATGTGCTCAGCAAGGCCTGACAACGCACATGTAAAAAACGATGCAGTACCTTCACCCGTTCCGATACTTGCAGGCGGTGGGGGCACATCAGATTGAACGGCGTCGGTTCGCCTTGCCAATCAGGCAGCAATGGCACCAGCCGACCGGCTTTGATGTCGCGGGCAATATCCAGATTGGCTTTGTAGGCGATGCCGTGACCGGCCAACGCCCAGCGCCGGACGATTTCGCCGTCATCGCTCAAGTAATCGCCCGTGACCTCGACCTCCTGAAGCAGCGCGCCCTGGCGAAAGTACCAGGTACTGTTGGCCCGGCCCTGACGCATATAGCGCAACGTGTTGTGTTACGCCAGATCGGCTGGTGTTCGGGGCGTGCCGTGGCGTGCCAGGTAATCCGGGCTGGCACAGGGGATGCGGTGGTGATCGGGCACCACTGGCAGTGCCACGAGGCTGGAGTCTCGGGGTACGCCAAAACGCAAGGCAATGTCCACGGTGTCGCGGAACAGGTCGGCATTGCTGTCGTTGAGCAGCAATTGCAGGCGGATGAGGGCGATGCTCGCTGCCGCTGGAGTCAAGCCCAAGCTTCGTGCGGCGGCAGACAGGCTGCCGCCGCGCGTGGTGCACAGGTGGTAGTCGCCGGGCGCCGCTTGGCGTCCGGCGTCGAAAACGGCCTGCGCAGCGAACCGGTGGACGTCACCGACACGGCGTCGCTGCAACGCTTGTTCGAAAGCGTGGGGCGCTTTGATCACCTGGTCTATACCTCCGGGCCGAGCGTACGCGCCAGGACCTTGCTCGAAACTGACTTGCTCGAGGCTCAGGACAACTTCAACGTGAAGCTGTGGGGCTCGCTGCGGGCTATCCAGCAGGCACTGCCGTTTCTCGACGAACACGCCAGCATCTGCCTGACCTCCGGGCAGTTGGGTCGAAAACGGGTGCCTGGACAGTTCATCAAGGTCGGCATCAACGCCGCGACCGAAGCGCTGGGCAAGCAATTGGCCAAGGAATTGGCACCGCGTCGGGTCAATGTGATCAGCCCCGGGGTGATTGATACGCCAGCGTATGCAGGGTTGGCTGAAGACCAGCGTCTGGCCATGTTTGCCAAGGCGGGCGGTGGGTTGCCGGTCGGTCGGGTAGGGCAGGCGGAAGAAGTGGCGGCGGGGTATGTATTGGCCATGGAAAACGGATTTCTGACCGGCGCCGTCATCGACATCGACGGCGGCGGCCAGCTGTGAACGCCGGACCAACATGTGGCAGCAGGCAAGCCTGCTCCCACACGGACTGCATTAGGCCTTCAGGGTTCGCGTCATCTGCAACGCCAACACACTACCTGCAACAATCACCGCCGCCAGCAGGTACATCGCCATGTCCGTAGACCCGGTGGCATCCTTCACAAACCCAACGATATACGGGCTGAGAAAGCCAGCCATCTGGCCCATGGAGTTGATCAACGCCAACCCGGCCGGCGCCGAGGCCGTACACGGTTTCGCTGAATTTCAAGGCATCAAGCATCTGCAATTTGGCAAAGCCAACGTTTACCCGGTCGAGGTAATTGAGCAGGTAGCAGATGAAAATGAAGGGGATCAAGCGCAGGGTGATGCGTTTGTAGATGGCGTTTTTATCGTCATCGGTGGCCAGTGCGGTAGCGGCGCTCTGTGATATGGCGTTCTCTCTTTATTATGATTTTTCGCGACGCGAGGGTAACGTTGATCGCCCAAAGAGTCTCGGCCACCTGGCAGGCTGCTGTCTTTGTGCTTGCGCACAGCCAACCCTGCTTTGCGCTGTGCCTATGAACAACCCGCTTCCTAAGGAATTTAGCCCCATGTTCGAGCTGGATCATGACTTGGCGCAGAATATCGTCGATCGGACCATGGCGATTCTGCCCTACAACGTCAACGTCATGGACAGTCAGGGCCTGATTCTCGGCAGCGGTGAGCCTGAGCGTATCAACACCCGCCATGAAGGCGCGCAACTGGTGCTAGCCAATGGGCGCGTGGTGGAAATCGATGGTCAGACCGCCAAGCACCTCAAGGGCGTGCAACCGGGCATCAACCTGCCGCTGATGCACGACCAGCGCCTGATTGGCGTGCTGGGCATTACCGGCGAACCGGAAGGCCTGCGCACCTATGCCGAACTGGTGCGTATGACCGCCGAAATGTTGGTGAGCCACCGCCACCAGCAGGCCGAACAGCAATGGCGTCGTCAGCGTTGTGATGACTTGCTCGCCTTGCTGTTGGCCGAAACCGGCGACTCGCCGCGCCTGGTGGATGAAGCCCAACAGTTGGGCCTAAAACCGCAGCTGGCGCGCACGCCATATCTGTTTGAGCTGGGCGCGGGGCAATCGGCAGAGGCCTTGAGTGCCTGGCTGATCTCGCGTTATCCGGACAGTTGGTGCGTCAGCTTGGCGCAATACTCATTGCTGTGGTGCCGGCCGGCGTCGTTACAGGTCGATAACCCTCGCTTGCTGGAAAAACTCGAAGGGCTGGGCTGGAATATCCTCCGCGTGGCCGTTGGCGGGCAAGCGGACGGGCTGGCTGGGTTGCGCCGCTGCTATCGACGCGTGGGAGACCTGCTCGCCTATGGTCGCGATGTATTGCCGCAGTCGCGCTTGCTGACGCTCAACCGTTATCGCCTGCCGGTGATGCTCTGGCGCCATCGAAATGATGATGCGCTCGATGAGTTGCTCAACCCCCTGCGCAAAGTCCTCGCCAAGGACAGCAACGGCCAACTGCTGGCAACGCTGCGCAGTTGGTGCGAACACGACGGGCAAAGCCAGGCCTGTGCCGATGCGCTGGGCATTCACCGCAACAGCCTGCGTTACCGCATGGAGCGCATCGCCGAACTCAGTGGTGTCGACCCGCTGACCCTCGACGGCATGCTCGCGCTCTATCTGGGCGTGCAGCTGCTGCCCCAGGCTTTGTCGCAATGAACAACAAAGCGCATCCGTACTTGTGCATTGGACTGGCGTCAGCGGCGGTGCCAACTGGCAGCATGGGCGTTATAAAAACCGGAGAAAGCCCATGAAAATCATCATCGCCCCCGACTCGTTCAAGGACAGCCTGAGTGCCGAGGGCGTCGCCCTGGCCATTGCGGCCGGGTTGGCTCAGGTCTGGCCGGATGCACAGTTGATCCAGTGCCCGATGGCGGATGGCGGTGAAGGCACGGTGGATTCGGTGCTTGCGGCCTGTAATGGCGAACTGCGTCGCCAACGCGTGAAAGGCCCGCTGGGTGGCACGGTTGAGGCGCGCTGGGGCTGGCTGGCCGATAGCCATACCGCGATCATCGAAATGGCTGAAGCCAGCGGCCTGCAGTTGGTACCGCCAGGCCAGCGCGATGCGTGCTCCAGCAGCACCTACGGCACCGGCGAACTGATCCGCGCTGCGCTGGACCTCGGCGCCCAGCGCATCATCCTGGCGATTGGCGGCAGTGCCACCAACGACGGTGGCGCCGGTACGATGCAGGCCCTGGGTGTGCAACTGTTTGACGCTGAGGAACACGCCTTGGCGCCGGGTGGCTTGGCGCTGTCCGGTCTGGCGCAGATTAACCTTGAACAACTGGACCCACGCCTGGCCCAGGTACGCTTTGAAATTGCCGCCGACGTGAACAATCCTCTGTGCGGTCCCCAGGGTGCGTCTGCGATCTTCGGCCCGCAAAAAGGCGCCAATCCCCAGCAAGTCCAACAGCTGGACGCCGCCCTCGGTCACTTTGCCGACCACTGCGCCAAAGTGCTGCCCAAAGACGTGCGCGACGAACCCGGCAGCGGCGCCGCCGGCGGCCTGGGCTTTGCCGCCAAAGCGTTCCTGGGTGCACAGTTCCGTGCCGGCGTGGACGTGGTTGCCGACCTGGTGGGCCTGGACACAGCCGTACGTGGCGCCGACCTGGTGATTACCGGCGAAGGCCGTTTCGACGCCCAGACCCTGCGCGGCAAGACGCCGTTCGGCGTGGCGCGGATCGCCCGGCAGCACAAAGTGCCCGTGATCGTGATTGCCGGCACCTTGGGCGATGGCTACGAGCAGATGTACGCCCACGGCGTGGACGCCGCATTCGCCTTGCCTTCCGGGCCGATGAGCCTGGAGCGGGCGTGCAGTGAGGCGCCGCGCCTGTTGAGTGAGCGGGCGGCAGACATCGCGCGGGTGTGGCGCACCGCTTCCAGGCACTGACGTAACGCCTCCTACATGGGACAATCCGCGTCTTTTCGACACGGAGAGTCCCCATGCTGCGCCCCGCACTCCTGGCCCTGATACTGACCGGCGCCACCGCTCCAGCCTTCGCACAAGCCCCCTCGGAAACCGTACCATTGCTGCGAGAAATCAAGGAATGGGTGGTCGGTTGCGACAACTTGCGCAACTGCCATGCCCTCAGCGCACCCAGCGGCGTTGATGAAGAGGCCTACAGCTCGCTGACGTTGCACCTCTGGCACCAAACCGGTCCGCAGGGGTATCTGCGCCTACGCTTGGATCACCGTGGTGAACCCGTGGACCTTTCCACCTTGCTGCTGGACGGTCAGCCGCTGGGCCTGGCGTTGACCCGCGATTTGCACGTTGAGTTGGACGATCAGGGCGGTGATCCCGAGGTGCAGTCCTATGGGGTGATTGAGGACGCTTCGGCGCGGCGCTGGTTACGGCGTTTGCGCAACGGTCAGCAACTGCAGTTGCCAAGCGATGAGCACGCGCATGTGTCATTGAGCGGGCTGAGTGCTTCGCTGTTGTTGATGGATGCGGTGCAGGGGCGCGTGGATAACGTGACGGCGCTGGCCCGACCCGGTAAGGGCGCGGCCAATGAGGTGCCGCCACGCCTGCCGACGCCGGTGCTGCGCACATTCGTTTCACCGCCGCCGTTAAACGCGCAGGAGCAGGCGGGCCTGGTAGCGGTCGCGTTGAAGGCGGCCACGCCCGAGGGTGACTCTGAAGCACAAGCAGGTGCCTTGACCGCGCAGCAAGCGATGACCGTGGTGAGGTACGACTGTGCGGCCTACAACTGTGAGTACGACGTCAACAGCCGCCAGCGACAAGCGCCCTACGCAGAAACGCCTCTCAATGTGCAACCGTTGCCCCTGGATGGCGCCGCGCTGCAAGGCTCGGTGTGGTATGACGAAGCCTCCGGCACCCTGAGTTATTTCTACAAGCAGCGTGGAATCGGTGATTGTGGTGGCGCAGGCTCCTGGGTGTTTGACGGCGAGCGTTTCCAGCTCAGCGAGTTTCACATCATGCCGCGCTGCACCGGGGTCGCTTCGGGGGATTGGCCAGCATTGTGGTCGACCACGCCGGCGCCCTAGCCATCGGGCAGGCTTGACCCCTACACTGGCCGGCCACGTGTTTTTCAAAGGATGAAACGCAATGCACACACCTGAACCCCATATCGTCATCCAGCGCTTCACCGAGGCTCACCTTGAAGGCGTCGCTGCGCTCTATAACGAACCGGCTGTATGCCGTCAGGTGCTGCAAATGCCTTTCCAGTCGGTCGAGGCGTGGCGTAACAAGCTGGTCCAGGACAATGAGCGCCGGCTACAGTTAGTGGCGGTGCATGGGGGTGAAGTGATCGGCCAGCTGGGTCTTGAGCAGTACCTGCGTGTACGCCGGGCCCACGTCGGGTCCTTCGGCATGGGCGTCGCGACGGCGTGGCAGGGCAAGGGGGTTGGCTCCCGGTTGTTGACTGCCGCGTTGGACGTCGCCGACAACTGGATGAACCTGCGCCGAGTAGAACTTACCGTGTACGCCGACAACGAAGCGGCGCAAGGGCTGTACCGTAAGTTCGGTTTCGAGGTCGAAGGCGTATTGCGCGATTACGCCCTGCGCGATGGCAAACTTGTCGACACCGTGAGCATGGCGCGTCTGCGCAAGTCGGCTTAATTCCCTAAAGCAAACGCCACCGCAGCGGCTGCATGCAGCTCGGTGGTGTCCAGCAACGGCAGGTCGCTGTGTTCGGGCTTGATCAGCAGGCTGATTTCCGTGCAGCCGAGGATGATCGCCTGGGCGCCACGAGCGGCCAGGGACTCGATCACACCTTGGTAAACCTTGCGTGACGCATCACTGATCACGCCAACACACAATTGCTCATAGATGATCCGGTGCACGGCCTGGCGCTCGTCCGCCTCAGGCACCAGCACGGTCAAACCCTGGGCGGCCAGGCGCGACGTGAGGAAATCCTGCTCCATGGTGAACGCGGTGCCGAGCAGCCCGACCGTCAGCGTGCCAGCTTCCACGGCCGCCGCGCCCGCCGCATCGGCAATATGCAGGAACGGAATCGACACCGCAGCTTCAATACGTGGCGCCACCAAATGCATAGTGTTGGTACACAGCACTACACATTCAGCACCGCCCGCCTGCAAACGGCGCGCGGCCTCTTCGAGGATCAGCGCGGCGTCGTCCCAGCGGCCGGCGTGTTGGGCCTGTTCCATCGGGCCGAAATCCACGCTGTACATCAACAGTTGCGCCGAGCGCAACGGGCCGAGCGTGTCGCGCACGCGTTGGTTGATGAGGCGGTAGTACTCGGCGCTGGACTCCCAGCTCATGCCGCCGATAAGGCCGATGGTGCGCATGCGATGCTCCTGACACGGGAAGTCGCTTCACCTTACGCATTGACGCCTGCATAGTCATACGCAGTTGTCCGCGAAATGACCGGTGCAGTTTCACATGTTCTGGTTGACCAGCCCGGCTTGGCCTCTTGCGGCGCCACCTCCGGGTCATCGGCGAAAGGCATCAAGCTGGCGTCATCCAGGCTCTTGTCCGACTGACCGCGCAAGCAGTACTCCACCGCGTCATACAGGCACACCACCATCAGCAAGCCCCGCATATCAGGCGATCCGCGCATCAAGCTGGGCCAGTTTCAAGTCCGCGACGCGTACCGTGCGCCAGGTGTTGGAGGCCATCAACACCATCCCGGTGAGAAAGAACACGCCACCGGCAAACCGCACCACAAACCCCGGATGACTGGCCTGCAAGGCTTCGACAAACGAATAAGTGAGGGTGCCGTCATCGTTGATGGCCCGCCACATCAGGCCCTGGGTAATGCCGTTGACCCACATCGAGGCGATGTACAGCACGGTGCCAATAGTTGTCAGCCAGAAATGCAGGTTGATCAGCGCCACGCTGTGCATCTGCTCGCGGCCGAATACCTTGGGGATCATGTGATACAGCGAGCCGAAGGTGATCATCGCCACCCAGCCCAGCGCTCCGGCGTGCACGTGGCCGATGGTCCAGTCGGTGTAGTGGGAGAGGGCGTTGACGGTCTTGATCGCCATCATCGGCCCTTCGAAGGTCGACATGCCGCAGAACGCCAGGGACAACACCAGGAAGCGCAGGATCGGGTCGGTGCGCAACTTATGCCAGGCACCCGACAACGTCATCATGCCGTTGATCATCCCGCCCCAGCTCGGTGCCAGCAGAATCAGCGACATTGCCATGCCCAAGGACTGTGCCCAGTCCGGCAGGGCGGTGTAGTGCAAATGGTGCGGCCCGGCCCAGATATACAGGGTGATCAGCGCCCAGAAGTGCACGATGGACAAACGATAGGAGTACACCGGCCGTCCGACTTGTTTCGGTACGAAGTAATACATCATTCCCAAAAAGCCAGTCGTCAGGAAAAACCCTACGGCGTTATGCCCATACCACCACTGCACCATGGCATCCGTCGCCCCGGAATACACCGGGTATGACTTGAACCAGTCCACCGGGATCGCCAGGTGGTTGACCACATGCAGCATGGCGATCACCAAAATGAATGCGCCGAAAAACCAGTTGCCCACATAGATGTGTTTGGTTATGCGCCGTACCACGATGGTGAAAAACACAATGGCATAGGCCGCCCACACCACGGTCATCCACACCGCGCCGGAGAACTCGATCTCAGCGTACTCGTTGGTGGTGGTGTAGCCCAGCGGATCAGTTGCCAAAATGCCTGCAGTCTATGGCCCAGAAATTCCAAGGCCTTGGCGTCAGTACGGCTCATGCCCAATGGGAATGGCGAGGTGCTGACCGTTAAGTCAGACACGCCGGCCACTGCACTTCGTTGTTTTGCCGGCGTTAGTCGCGCGGCCGGCCACCGCATCTGCCATGATTGAGCTTCGCAACCTGGCTCACCGGAGGAGATCCGCAATGGACGATGTACAGCAACTGGGCGAGATGCTTCGTCATTACGCCGATAGCGAGGCGCATAAAAAACAGCAATTCGACCTGCAGTCGGCCCGCTGGGCGCAAAAACTCGACGCGTTGTTCGGGCAAATCGAGCAATGGCTGGAACCCGTGAAAACGGTTGGGTTGCTTGAAGTGCACCGTGAGCCTTACGTGGCCAGCGGCCCAAGCATCCCGGTGGAGACGTCGACCTTCAAGACCGAGAAACTGACCGTGCAGATCACCGGCAAACCGGTGGAGTTCGTGCCGGATGTGATGGGTGTGGGTGGGTTGATCTGCGTCTCCGTCATGGGGTTGACCGCCGCGCGGCATGGCAGCGTTTCCCTGGTGTTGCCTGCGGATAAAAACGATTGGCTGTGGAAGAAGACCAATGGCCTTAAAGACCCGGACACGTTCGGCTTTGACGCAAACTTCCTGTCGTTGCAGTTGCAGAGCCTGATTCCTCGCGAACGCGGCTGAACGGCAGGGCTATTTGCCCAGGATTAGCTATACCTAAAGCTCAATGTTCCAACGCCGACCGCCAGGGAGTTCAATAATGAGATTAAGGCAAGTCATTACCGTGCTGTGTGTCGCTTCGCTTGGATTGGCGGGCTGTGCCAGCAAGATTACGCAACCCGATGAATACTCGGGTTTTCTCTCGGACTACAGCCAACTGAAGGAAGCCCAGTCGCCTTCGGGCGCCGAAGTGATGCGTTGGGTCGACCCAACACTGGATTTGAGCCGCTACCATGCGGTGTTCGTCGAACCGACACAGTTCTACCCCAAGCCCCAGGCCACTGCGAAGATTCCGCAGAGCACCCTGCGTGGCATCAACGATTACTATAACCAGGCGCTCAAGCGTGAACTGGCCAAGTCGTTGCCCCTGGCCAATGGCCCAGGCCCAGGCGTCATTGTGGTGCGCGCGGCGATTACGGCGATCGGCAGCAAGACCGAAGGCCTCAAGCCCTATGAGTTTATTCCGGTCGCCCTGGTGGCGGCGGCGGTCAGTACCGGTACCGGCATCCGTGACCAGGAAACCACCCTGGGCACCGAAGCGCAGTTTCTCGACAGCGCCAATGGCAAGGTACTCGCCCAAGTGGTACGCAAAGGCACCGGCAAGCCGTTGGCCAATGATTCCCAAGTGATGCAGTCCAGCGATGTGAAAGGCGTTATCGACGGCTGGGCCTCGGACCTGCACCAGTCCTATATGAAGCTGAAAAAGCACTGAACCTCAACCCCGTCCTGGCCGGGTCGTTGTGGTCACAACTGCCGGCCAGTCGCTGCTACTTCAGGGGGGTCAGGGGTGGGAGCTTCCATTGGCCATTAACCGCTTCCGGCTTGGGCAGGTAAATGCGCAGGACCGCGTAGAAGGGCGCGGGCGGCGCGGGCAGCCAATTGCTCTGTTCAGCCTTCGGCGGTTCGTGGTGTTGCAGCGCCAGTGTCACGCCGCCGTCGGCGTCGCGCTTGAGGTTGGGCAGCATCCGTGAATTGATCAGGTGGCGTTTCTTGTGGTTGGGCACCAATTGCCCGTTCTTGGCTTCATACATCGTCAGCGACCAGAACGCATCGGCCGGTGGCAGTTGGTCTTTGGCAAAGTGGACGGTGTAGCTATGACGCGCACCATTGGCCGGTTTGCCTTCGCTGTCGACGGAGTACGTCATGTAGCTGACTTCTTCGGCCGAATTGCCGAACAAACGCTGCATAGCGCCGGCGTAGCGGTACAGGTAGTTGTTTTTCAGGCGATCACGGCTGCCATGCAGTTCGCCACTGGTGACCTGAAGGGTGTCGAGCTTGTCTTTCTTGAATGCTGCAAACTCGGCTTTGCCATCTGCGATGCCTTGTTGCAGGGCTTTGCGTTGTTCCGCGCTGAGTTGGCTGACCTTGAAGGGCGCGCCAGGCGCGATGCCGATGGTGGCAAAGCGGGCCAGCAGGTCTTTCTCGCTGTCCTGAGGTTTTGCGTAGGCGAGCATAAAGTTGAGGTAGCGAAACAGTTGCGGGCTGTCTGTCATGGCCGCCGTGGGCTTGGGCCACTCGATCTTTGCCACCTTGGCCGGTGCGGCTTGCTTCACATAGCCGCTCAGCGGCTGCACCTTGTAGCCGTTCTGGATTTGCTTGACCTTGTTCAGGTCTTTTTCATCAAACAACTGCGTGCGGTAGAGCGCGTAGACCAGATTGCTTTCGCTGTAGATCACCCGGTCCACATCCACAGGCTGCTGGCCCTTCCAATCAGGACCCGCGACCATGTAGTGGCCGCCATGATTGCCGGTGCTGCGAGTGCCCAGGTACGCAATGTTCTGGCTATAAAGGTCGATCAACTGCACCGAGTAATAGCGATCGTCCTCAATCCCGGGCAACGTCAGCACCATCGGCTCCCTGCGCAGGTCCATCCAGACGAAGGAATAGGGCGTGTCAGGGGTCGCGTTGGCCTGCGTGGTGTGTTTCGGGCTGAGCACTTGGGCGGAATGCCCCAGTCGGTTGATCGGCGCCTTGAAGTTGGCGCCGCCTTGATCAACAGCCTGGGTATAGAGCGTCTTGTACATCTCCACCACCGGGTAGCCATACAGGTAGGCTTCCTTGGCAATCGCCCGGGCCTCACTCGGTGTTGCCGTGAAGTCAGCCCAGGCGCCGGTACTCATGAGTATCGAGAGGCTCGCCAACAGCAGGCGCGTCGGTTTTCCAATCATGTTGTTGCGTCCTTCGTGAGTGCGTTTTGAAGAATGAGTAGGGTTGGCGCGGGGAAACGCCGAGTTTCCGGTTTTATTCGTCGAAGGTCACGTTAATCTCTGAGCATCTGACGCAAAAATGCCGCCCATGAAGGCGGCACTGAAGACAAGCCGGGATTACAGCGCAGGCAACATCGATTTGACTTTGTCGCGCAGTTGATCGATGGAAAATGGCTTGGCGATGACCTGCATGCCTGCAGACACGTCGATATTCTCGGCATAGCCGCTGGCGAACAGGATTGGCAGGGCAGGGCGCAGTTCGCGGACCTTGGTCGCCAGTTGCTTGCCATCCATGTCTGGCAGGCCAACATCGGTCATCATCAGGTCGATCACCTGGTCAGTGTTTTGCACCAGTGCCAGCGCCTCTTGCGCATCGGCCGCCTCTACCACACTGAATTCCAACTCCTCCAAGACATCGACGATGAGCATGCGCACGATGGCATCGTCTTCGACGACAAGGATGGTGGAGGTGACTGCAGACATAATCGAATTCCCAAAAAAGGCGAGGGTTTACACGCGGCCGTTCTGACAGGCCTCTTCCTTGAGTAAGCGGGCACTTATGACAAGTTCCCGCTGGCCGTAAAAACAATGCGATAGGAAAGACTAGAGAGAATAGCGGGTTCCTTCGCAGGAATCTGTACAAAACCGTTCTAGAAAAATAGTCTTGCCCGCCACTTTGCGGCAAACTCCCGGTTTTTCCACCTTTGGCCAAGGCATTTCCATGACTCCCGCGTCGTCCGTCGATGAAAAGAGCTTTCGTAACCTCCTGAGCCGAAACGTTGCACTGCCCCTGGGTGTGGGTGTGCTCAGTGCAGTGTTTTTCGTCATGCTGATCACCTATCTATTGTCGGTGATCCAGTGGGTGGAACACACCGATCGGGTTATCAATAACCTCAATGAATCGTCCAAGCTGACGGTGGACCTGGAAACCGGCATGCGCGGCTTCCTGATCACCGGTGACGAGCATTTCCTCGACCCCTACGAAGTGGCCAAGCCGCGAATCCTCGCCGACCTGCGCAATTTGCAGGCGCTGGTGGCGGACAATCCGCAGCAGGTGGACCGTCTCAAACGCTTGGAAGCATTGCAGGCCGAGTGGAACAACTATGCCCAGTCGATGATTGATCTGCAGCGCACGAGCGGCGACTACCGCGGTGCGATCAAGGCCGGCCGCGGCAAGCGCCTGACTGACGAAATCCGCAAGGAATATGACGACGCGGTGGCGATGGAGCAGCAGTTCCGCATCGCCCGTAATGAAGATGTCACCCGCACAACGGTGATCAGTGTCACCCTGTACTTGGCCTTCGTGTTGGGGTTAAGCGGCTTCCTGGCTTATATCGGCCGTAAGAATCTTGTTTCATTATCAGACAGTTACAGCGAAAACCTTGCGTCGCAACAGAAGATCGCACGACGCCTGGAACGGCAAGCCTGGCTGCGCAATGGCCAGACCGAACTGGCTGAACAGGTCCTCGGCCAACTCACCGTGAACATGCTTGGCCGCAATATCCTGCAATTCTTTGCCCAGTACATGGGCTCGGCCGTGGGCGCGTTGTACGTGCGCGAAGAACACGGCGGGCTCAAGCGCGTGGCCACTTACGGTTTCTCCCGCGAGCAAGAGCAACGGGAGCAGGCCATCTACAGCGATGAAGGCATCGTCGGGCAGGCTGCCCATCTGGATCGCCTGATTCGCCTAGACGACGTGCCGGTGGATTATTTCAAAGTCAGCTCCGGCCTGGGCGAGGGCGCTACCCGCAGCGTGCTGGTGGTGCCGACCAACAATGACGAGCGGGTCAACGGGGTAGTTGAGCTGGGTTTCCTGCGCCCGTTGGAAGAGCGTGACGTAGAGCTGCTGGAGCTGATCTCCAGCAATATCGGCACCTCCATCGAAACCGCTCGGTATCGTCAACGCCTGCAGGAAGTGCTGGCCGAGACCCAGCAGCTCAACGAAGAGCTGCAAGTGCAACAGGAAGAGCTCAAGACCGCCAACGAAGAGCTGGAAGAACAGTCACGCATCCTCAAGGAGTCCCAGGCCCACCTGGAAACCCAGCAGGCTGAGCTGGAGCAGACCAACGAGCAACTGGCCGAGCAAACCGAAACCCTCGCCGAACAGCGCGACGCCATGGACCGCAAGAATATCGAGCTCAACCAAGCCCAACTCGCACTGGAAGATCGCGCCGAAGAGCTGCAGCGCTCCAGCAAGTACAAATCTGAATTCCTCGCCAATATGTCCCACGAGCTGCGCACACCGCTGAACAGCTCGCTGATCCTGGCCAAGTTGCTGGCCGAGAACCCCCAGGAAAACCTCAGTGCTGAGCAGGTCAAGTTTGCCGAGTCGATCTATTCCGCCGGCAATGACTTGCTCAACCTGATCAACGACATCCTGGACATCTCCAAGGTCGAAGCCGGCAAGCTGGAAGTGCGCCCGGAAACCTCCAGCGTGGCGCGCCTTGTAGATGGCCTGCGCGGGATGTTCGAGCCGCTGGCGGCCGATCGTAAACTGGGTTTCCAGGTGGACGTGCAGGAAGGTACGCCGACCCTGCTGTTTACCGACCGCCAGCGTCTGGAGCAGATCCTGAAAAACCTGCTGTCCAACGCGCTCAAGTTTACCGAGCAAGGCGAGGTCAGCCTGTCGGTGTCACGCGCACCCCGGGAGGGCATTGCTTTCACGGTGCGCGATTCCGGCATCGGTATCGCCCCGGACCACCAGGAAAGCATCTTCGAAGCCTTCCGGCAGGCCGACGGCACCACCAACCGCCGTTATGGAGGCACCGGCCTCGGGCTTTCTATTTCCCGCGACCTGGCCACCCTGTTGGGCGGTTACATCAGTGTGACCAGCGAGCCAGGCAAGGGCAGTGTGTTTACCCTGGTAGTGCCGGAGCAGTATGTAGAGCGCGAAGCAGACGCGGCACCGATCGAACAACCACGCCAAGCAGTAGTGGTGCCTGCGCCAGTGCCGGTCAAGGTGTCACCGCTGCCGGTGGCGGATGCCAAGCAGATCCCGCGTTTCGCCGACGATCGCGACAAGGCCCCGTTCACCACGCGCTGCATCCTCGTCGTGGAAGACGAGCTGAACTTCGCCCGCATCCTGTTCGACCTCGCCCACGAGCTTGGTTATAACTGCCTGGTGGCCCATGGCGCAGACGAAGGCTACAGCCTGGCCGAAGAGTACATCCCTGACGCGATCCTGCTGGATATGCGCCTGCCGGACCATTCCGGGCTGACCGTGCTGCAACGCCTTAAAGAACACGCCAACACCCGCCATATCCCGGTGCATGTAATTTCCGTGGAAGACCGCGTCGAGGCGGCCATGCACATGGGCGCCATCGGTTATGCCGTCAAACCTACCACCCGCGAAGAGCTCAAGGACGTCTTTGCCCGCCTGGAAGCCAAGCTGACTCAGAAGGTCAAGCGCGTACTGCTGGTGGAAGACGATGACCTGCAGCGCGACAGCATTGCCCGCCTGATCGGTGACGATGACATCGAGATCACCGCCGTTGGCTTCGCCCAGGAAGCCCTCGACCTGCTGCGCAACCATGTCTACGACTGTATGATCATCGATCTCAAGCTGCCCGACATGCTTGGTAACGAGCTGCTCAAGCGCATGGCCACTGAGGATATCTGCTCGTTCCCGCCGGTGATCGTCTACACCGGGCGCAACCTGACCCGCGACGAAGAGGCCGAACTGCGCAAGTATTCGCGCTCGATCATCATCAAGGGCGCGCGCTCGCCGGAGCGCCTGCTGGATGAGGTCACACTCTTTCTGCACAAAGTCGAGTCCCAGCTGTCCCATGATCGCCAAAAGATGCTCAAGACTGCGCGCAGCCGCGACAAGGTCTTCGAGGGGCGCAAGGTCCTCTTGGTTGACGACGATGTGCGCAACATCTTCGCCCTGACCAGCGCCCTGGAGCACAAGGGCGCCGTGGTGGTCATTGGGCGCAATGGCCGTGAAGCCATCGACAAACTCAACGAAGTCGAGGATATCGATCTGGTGTTGATGGACGTGATGATGCCGGAAATGGACGGTTACGAGGCTACCGCCTTAATCCGCCAGGACCCGCGCTGGAAGAAGTTGCCGATCATCGCAGTGACGGCCAAGGCGATGAAGGACGATCAGGAACGCTGCCTGGCCGCCGGCTCCAACGATTACCTGGCCAAGCCGATTGACCTGGACCGCCTGTTTTCTTTGATTCGCGTGTGGCTACCGAAGATGGAACGCATTTAAGTGGAGCGACGTTTTTTGGAAACAAGCAGTGACATTGAGTTGCGCCTGTTGATTGAGGCGATTTACCTCAAGTACAGCTACGACTTTCGCGACTACTCCGGTGCGTCGGTCAAGCGCCGCGTGGCCCACGCGTTGCGCCAGTTCGACTGTGCGACCATTTCCGCCTTGCAGGAGCGTGTGCTGCACGATCCGGCGGCGTTCATGCAGTTGCTGCAATTTCTGACGATCCCGGTGAGCGAGATGTTTCGCGACCCGTCTCACTTCCTGGCGATCCGCCAGGAAGTGGTGCCATTGCTCAAGACCTACCCGTCGATCAAGATCTGGATCGCCGGCTGCAGCACGGGCGAGGAGGTGTACTCCATGGCCATCCTGCTGCGTGAAGAGGGTTTGCTGGAGCGTACGATCATCTACGCCACGGATATCAACCCAGCGTCGCTGGATAAAGCCAAGCAAGGCATTTTCTCCCTGGAAAACGTACGAGCCTACACGGCCAACTATCAACAGGCGGGCGGGCAACGTTCATTTGCCGACTACTACACGGCAGCCTACGATTACGCGATCTTCGATAAGACGTTGCGCGAGAATGTCACGTTCGCCGACCACAGCCTGGCGACTGACAGTGTATTCTCAGAAACTCAATTAATTTCGTGTCGTAACGTGTTAATTTACTTCAATAAAAGGTTGCAAGATCGCGCGTTTGGATTGTTCCATGATTCGCTGTGCCATCGCGGCTTTCTGGTGCTGGGCAGTAAGGAAACCCTAGATTTCTCCGCGTACGGCAAGCAGTTCGAGCCTTTGGTCAAACAGGAACGGATCTACCGAAAACTATGAATCAAGCGGCTGCGAGCCCGGCATCGGTCCGGGGCATAGAGGCTATCGTCATCGGTGCGTCTGCCGGTGGCGTGGAAGCCTTGTTGACGGTCTTCAGCGAGTTGCCAGCGGATTTCGGCTTGCCGATCATCACCGTGCTGCACTTGCCGGATGAACGTCGCAGCCAATTGGCCGAGGTGTTCGATCGGCGTGTTGCCATGCGAGTGGTGGAGGCCCGTGACAAGGAAATGCTCAAGCCCGGCACCCTGTACTTCGCCGGCCCCGGCTACCACCTGTCGGTGGAGCAGGATCGCAGCCTGTCCCTGAGCCAGGAAGACCGTGTGCACCACTCGCGACCGGCGATTGATTTCCTGTTTGAATCGGCCGCCGATGCCTACGGCAAAGGCTTGATGGCTATCCTGTTGACCGGCGCCAACCATGACGGTGCCCGGGGCCTAGCCCACGTCAAGCAGCAAGGTGGAACGACTGTGGTGCAAGAACCCACTGAAGCACGCATTGCTGTGATGCCCCGTGCAGCGCTGGCGCTGCACACACCCGACCACATTCTAACGTTGGGCCGGATTGGCTCACTGCTGGCTTCCCTGGAATATTCCCCATGTTAAGTACTGTCGAGGCCAAACTGCTGATCGTCGACGATCTGCCGGAAAACCTGCTGGCCCTCGAAGCGCTGATCAAGCGCGAGGACCGGCAGGTGTTCAAGGCATTGAGCGCTGACGAGGCCTTGTCCCTGTTGCTGGAGCACGAGTTCGCCCTGGCGATTCTCGATGTGCAGATGCCCGGCATGAATGGTTTCGAGCTGGCCGAATTGATGCGTGGCACCGAAAAGACCAAGAACATCCCGATTGTGTTTGTCAGTGCTGCCGGCCGTGAGCTCAATTACGCCTTCAAGGGCTACGAAAGCGGCGCCGTGGACTTCCTGCACAAGCCGCTGGATATCCATGCGGTCAAGAGCAAGGTCAACGTGTTCGTTGACCTGTACCGTCAAAGCAAAGCAATGAAGCTTCAGGTAGAAGCGCTTGAGCGCAGCCGTCGCGAGCAAGAATTGTTGCTCTCGCGCCTGCAGGCCACGCAGGCCGAGTTAGAGCAGGCGGTCCGTATGCGTGACGACTTCATGTCAATCGTCGCCCACGAAGTGCGCACGCCTCTCAATGGCCTGATCCTCGAGACCCAACTGCGCAAGATGCACCTTGCCCGGGATAACGCCGCCGCATTCACCCTGGACAAGATGCACGCCATGGTCGACCGCGACGAGCGCCAGATCCAGAGCCTGATTCGCCTGATCGAAGACATGCTCGATGTGTCGCGCATCCGCACGGGCAAGTTGTCGATACGCCCGGCGCGTTTCGACCTGGCGCAGCGTGTGAGCAACCTGGTAGATAACTTCGGCCCCCAAGTGGCGGCGGCGGGCTCTTCCATGGAACTGATCGTCGACGGCCCCGTGGAAGGCAACTGGGACGAGTTCCGCATCGAGCAGGTGGTCACCAATCTGCTGACCAACGCCTTGCGCTATGGGGCCAAGAGCCCGGTGGAGGTGCGCGTGTACAGCGAACACGGCGAAGCTCGCGTGGAAGTGCGTGATCACGGGATCGGTATCAGTGAAGACAACCAGAAGCGCATCTTCCAGCAGTTCGAGCGTGTGTCTGCCAGTCAAGTGGCCGCCGGCCTGGGCCTTGGGCTGTTCATTTCCGAGCAGATCGTAGCGGCCCATGGCGGCACTATTGAGGTCGAGAGCCAGATAGGCGAGGGCGCCTTGTTTCGGGTGTGTTTGCCCCTTGAGGCATTGGCATGAAATCAATCGTCACCTTGACGCAACCTCTGCGTGACCCCATGGTCGTAATTGCAGCAATTGACCGGACAAAGGCTTCCCATGAGTGAAGATGCGCAAGATGTCGTTCTGATCGTAGAGGACGACGAATCCATTATGTTTGTGCTGGGCGAGTACCTGGCCGGCCTGGGTTATCGGGTATTGAAGGCCGTCGATGGGGAGCAGGCCTTCGAAATCCTCGCAACCAAGCCGCACCTGGACCTTATGGTGACCGACTACCGCCTGCCTGGTGGGATTTCCGGGGTGCAGATCGCCGAACCCGCGATGAAGCTGCGACCCGAGCTGAAAGTGATCTTCATCAGCGGTTACCCGCAGGAAATCCTCGACTGCAACAGCCCCATCACGCGCAACGCGCCGATCCTGGCCAAGCCGTTCGACCTGGATACGCTGCAAGCGCATATCCAGCGGTTGTTGGCTTAAGGGCACGGCGCGCGCCGCGCATTTCAGTGGTTAATGGGACAGTTTCTGCACGTTCGCATTGAGCACACTGGCGGGTGTAAACGCGAATTGCCAGCCCTGCTTTCCATCGAACCCGTCGAGGAACGCTTGAAGGCCTTTACCGTTGGCTTTATCGAGGTGGTATACCGTCATCCCGCCGCTGACCTGCGGTGGGTTGCCATGGCGGATCATTGCCACGTCCAAGTCCGGACTATTGGTGTTGAACAGAAATAATTCATTGTGTTTGGTCTTCTGAACATAAACCGTGTGGCCGAAATCCCCACCGTCATTGGCATGCTTGAAGTTGATAAGCCCGGACTCCTTGATGTCGGCGGCGTTGAAAGTGGTTTTCAAGTTGTCGGGTTTGATGCCCATGATGTCCAGGTAACTTGGCGAATAATTGGTGGCCGCCAAGGTATCCATCCTAGCCAGAACAGCGTCATACACCTTGGTTGAGAGTGTTCTCTCGGCTTGCCCTACGCGCAGGGCCGCCCTGTAACAGATCAAACCCTTGTTGGCCGGATGGGTATGAAGTACCTCCCAGTTCTTTTTCAACTCAAGGTGGGAGAGGCTACGGGGCACTCCGGAGGGGATAATCGGGTCTTCATACAGCGTTTTGAAGTCTGCTGAGAACACACTGTTCCTGGCCTGCCAGGCATCGTCATGATCGAAGACCTTGAACTCCAGCTTATTGGCGTCTGTGCTGTGCGTTTTATAGTGCGGCCCCAGTTTTTTGTCATGAAAAACCTTTTTCAGGCCCGCTTCCATTGCGTCTGCGCTGGGAAAGGTGGCGACGCCGAGATTCGGGTCATAAAAGTAAAAGTTCTTTTGCCCGTTTTCGATTCGGACGCCGGCCGCCATTGCATGGTTGGGCGAGTCAATCATGAGGGATTTTGATGCGGTTGCCGCATCCAATTCCTTGACCATGTTTTGATAGGACACCTGTCGAATGGGCATGCCCGCATGGAAAGACGTTTCACCGCCGACCTGAGCCTGAAGCTTGCGTAACCTCTCGATAAATCTGCGAGAAGCCGGATCAGCCGGGAAGGCAGCAGCGGTATACAGGTTTTTGATCAGGGTTTTTTCCTTGCCGTGCGCCATGGCGGTTGCCATGGCGCGCGAAAGGGCGGCGCACTGCCCGTCTGACAATTGCGCGGTCTGACTGAAATACACCACTTGAGGCACAGGCACGACGTTACCGAATCGGGGCTCTATCCTGTTTATAAACCGCGTGGACCTGCTCTTGCCGACTCCGTAGGCGATGTCATCGTAGCGTCGGACGAGAACCCCTATCTGTTCCGCTGTCATGCCCCGTTTAGTGGCCAGACGCATAATGTCTTCAATGGATGAGGTGCTGGAGAGTTTCTCAACGATCTTCGGGTCACCCAACGTGTAGCCATCGTCAAACCTGGTTTTTTCTGGGCCGCTGCGATATTCACCGACAACGCGCTTCCAATTGTTGACCATGGCCTCATCGATACGCCTGGTGGGGTCCGATGCTCTTGTCCACGCTCCGAAATGATCCACCTCGATGCGTGCCGCCGGTAAAAAGTCCTTCAGTGGCGAACCATAGGGCTGTTGCGTAATGGGGTTATAGGCGTACCACTTGTCTTGTTTTAGAACCGCTGGACCCTCTATGAAGTCGTTGTTGAACTTGAATGTGCCATAAGACGAAGCGTCGACGTTTTTACCGGCCTTGAGCAGTTCGTAACTGTCAGTGCTGCCGGCCAAGAGTTTGTAACCGCCGACAGCGCCTTTTTGCAGGCCTTTGAGGGGGAGGGCCACCAGATTTGCGAAGGCGTCGAGGGGGTTGAGCGTAGACATCGCTGTTCGCCCGAATACTTTCGTAAGCCTGCCCAGCGTATTCAGGGATGACACCCCCGCTTGCACGCCCTTGGCGGCTTTGGCGGCAGCGCCCAGACCGACCATGAAACCGAAGGCATCAAATGCCAAGTCGACGATTCCCGCACCAATGTCCCCGGCCTGGAAGCTTTTGATCGCTGGATATAACGGAAGAAAGTTCACGACGAAAGCGCTGGCATGCTTGTACCAAGGCAGCCGCGTATCGAAGGTAGTCTGGCCCCTGGCTTGATTTTCGAATGAGCGTATATCCGCGTGGCTCACCAGTGCATCGGCAATGTAGGCGGTACGGTCACTGTTGAAACTGTTGGGGATACTGTCGGAGGCGGTTTCATCCTTGACTGTCGCTGCGTGGTTTTTCTTGGGCAGTACCCTTGGGTATTCAGAAACTGAAAAACCCGCTCGGTATGGCGCCACCATCGCTCCCGGAACCACGTTTTTCAAATCATCGCGCCGACTGAGCGTATTTTTTTCCAGGTTGATCTCATATACGGTAACAACGCCCTGGCGTTCGGTCCGGATCAGCAGGCCGGTGCGGTTGGTCAACGTGCGTCTTTTGGTTTCTCCGTAATTGTCAGTGCTTACCTGCACCTGTTTGAAGGTTTCAAGCGTGCCTTGCTCAATATTTTTACGCGCTTCGAGTGGCAGGGTGGCGATCAGGTGCTTCACCTGTGCACCCATTGCCTTCTCCATCTGCGCGGCATAAACCGCAAACGCTTTGGCGAATACGACATTGATATCGGGCAGGTCCTTTACAACGTTCAGGCGGTTAATGGGCACGCTGGGGTCGTTGGACGTCCAGCCCCGGCCAAGTGCCCCGGTGAATCCCCCGTTCATGTAAATATCCACGACCGAATGCGGGCCTACGTCATCTCGGCCCTTAGCCACCGCCTCAAGGCTTTGCTTTTCAAAGTCGATGCCTTCACCGAATGCCTTTTTCAAGGCCCCGAGCGCCAATGCGCGACGCGCCGGCATTTCACGGGAGAACGCCTGAGACCCTGCGCTCAACTCTTCAAGTTGTGCGTTGTAGGCCGTGCGTACGCTGTCCATCTGGAGCGCGGCGTACTCATCCTTGGCGTTGGCGGTGATGACGCCATTGGCAATGCCCCAATCCATGAGCGCAGCCTGTTGCGCTGAGGCCGCGACCATTCGATCTTCAACGGTAATGGGTGCCCGTTCCGCAAGAGTGATCACTTGCGCATACGTCATAAGCGCAGTCGACCCCGGTGCCTTGGCTTCCAGGCGTGCCACTGCGACCTCAAGGCTGACCCAGGAGTGGGAGCCGCAGGTGACGCCGGCGGGAATGTCCTTCACCAGGTAAGCCGGCGCCCGGCGTGATAACAACAAGTAAGCGGCCACAGGAGCCAGTTCCGCAGTGGCTTTTTGCTTGTCCTCTAGATGATCGGACAGCGCCGTGACAACCGTTGAAGGGTGTTTGCCGACGTGCTCGGAATGCGCCAGGTCGAAACCGGCAACCTTATTACGACTGGGGGCGCCGGAGCGGTCCAGCAAGGTTTCCTGGTCCAGGGACAATTGCAGGGCCGTCAACAGCCAATCGGCAACACTGGTTTCGCTCGAGAGGCCTGCGAATTTGGCTTCAAGTGACGTGCCCACCCGCTGCCCTTCAGTCGAGTTGATGATGCTCTCGATAACCCTGCGGGGCTGGGCCAGCGTCGATCGATCCAGGACCAACTTGCTGGTCAATTGCCTGAATAGGCCGTATTTGGCGCCTGGCAGCATCGCAAGCGGTTGGTAACTGCTCAGCTGATCTTGATGGCTCGGTGGTAGCGGCCAGGACAGTGCGCCGCCCAGATTGCCATGCGGCGGCGACAGGGGGGCGGCGGCAGTGGTGCTTGTGGCGAGGTTGCGCAACTCTGCCAGGGTGGTTGGCATCATCCAACCGTTGTCTTCTATAAATCGCTTGAGGCTGGCACTGCCTGCTGCCGCTAAACCCTGGTCGCGATAGTAGGGCGAGTGTGGATCGATAGGCAGAGTGATGACGCCCAGAAGCTGTTCCAGATCGTTTTTTACCCTGGCCTTGAATTGATCGGGACTAATATAACCCACAGAACCGGGCGGTAATTGCGCCTTCTCCTGAGCATCCAGGTACAACGGCACAAATGCGGCCAATACCCGATTAATGATCTGGTTGCTGAATGTGTGCCGGTTATTGACGTCGGCCATCTGAGTCTTTTGGTGTTCGAGCGCATCGCCGTGGTTCAAGTGTGCGCTGCCTGCGAAAACGTTCTGCTGCTCCAACTGCGCAGCACGGTCGTTCGCAGCATCAACGGTTGTTGGCAGGGCTTCGCCGTAAAACGCCGCCACCTCCTTCACCTGCGCCATGTCGCCCCTGGGCGCGACGATGTAGGTTTGACCGTTCGCCAGAACAGCCGCTGCCTGCATGATGAGGGACCAAGACAAAGGCAATGCGTGGCTCCTGTCCCCGACGAAACTGCCGAAATACTTGGACGTCACCGACTGGCTCCGCGCACCAGCAAGAGGCTTGACCCTGAGCGCGGCGAAACCCGGGGTATTGCCTTGCGGCGGGAACAATGAGATGGGTTTTGAAAGGTCGATCCGATTTTTCTGGGCCCAGTCCTTGAGGTCCGGGGACTGGAGGAGGGCGCTTAGCTGTTGGCGCCATTGCCCGAACGTCGAATCAGGCGGAATCGGCCCAATCGGCTGATCGCCGATAGACCAGGGCTTATCACTGTGAGTGCGCAAGCTATTGACATACAGCTCGGCCAGTTGACGGTCACCATCAACGCTTGGCGGCTGTACAGAGGCGTCGGTTTGCAGAGCCGACAGCGACAGGCGCGGTGCTTGGATAAGCGGGGGGGCAAGAGGGACAAAATGGGCAAGCGACGGCGTGGAGAGGTGTGCAGACAGGGTCATCAGTGCGTTCTCAGTCGGGACTGTCGAATAGGTTCGCAGCGTCGTTCTGCGAGGGTTTCCTACCTGTTCGTGTACCGAAGGAACTAAATGATTCCACGATTACCCTGCCGACCAATTACCAAGTAATGCAGGACGGGTGACAGTTGCTTGTCAGTGATCCGTCATGTCGACTGACTGCTTGATCATCTCCCGGACCTTCGCCGTCAACAGATCAAAGGTGAACGGCTTGGTGATCAACTGCATCCCGGGATCAAGGAAACCGCCACGCACCACCGCATGCTCGGCGTACCCGGTGATGAACAGCACCTTGAGATCCGGGCGGATCTGCCGGCCGATTTCCGCCAGTTGGCGGCCATTCATGCCGGGCAGGCCAACGTCGCTGATCATCAAGTCAATACGTTGCTCCGACTCGATGATCGGCACCGCCGTGTTGGCGTCACCCGCTTCGACATAGCCATAACCCAACTCTTTGAGTACCGCGCTGACCAGCACACGCACGGCGGGGTCGTCCTCGACAATCAGCACCGTTTCCCCCGCATTGGCGCAAGGCAGAAGCGCTGGGTCAGCCGCCACCTCGGCGGCGACGTCGCCGATGAACCGTGGCAGAAACAGACTGACCGTCGTGCCTTTGCCCACTTCGCTATGGATGATCACATGGCCACGCGACTGGCGGGCAAACCCGTAGATCATCGATAAACCCAGCCCCGTGCCCTGGCCGATGGGCTTGGTCGTGAAAAATGGGTCGAACACGCGGCCGATCACACTTTCCGAAATGCCACAGCCCGTGTCGCTGACGCGCAGTTCAACGTAGTCACCAGGCAGCAGGGTGCCGTAGGCGGCGGTGAATACACTATTGAGGTGGCGGTTAGTGGTCTCCACGGTCAGGCGGCCACCGTTGGGCATCGCGTCACGGGCATTGATCACTAGGTTGAGCAGGGCGTTTTCCAACTGATTGGGGTCGGCCTCGGCGGTCCACGGCTCGTGGGTGAGTTGCATGTCCAGCGTGACACTTTCGTTGATGCTGCGTTTGAGCAGCTCACCCATCGAGGTCACCAGATGGTTGATCTCCACGGGCTTGGGGTCAAGTGATTGCCGGCGCGAAAACGCTAGCAGCCGATGGGTAAGGCTCGCCGCACGGTTAGCGGAGGTCACGCCCAGATCGATGAGGCTGTCCAGGTCGTCCAATTTGCCCCGGGAAATACGCCTTCGCAGCATTTCCAGGCTGCCGATGATCCCAGTCAACATGTTGTTGAAGTCGTGCGCGATACCGCCGGTGAGTTGGCCAACGGCTTCCATTTTCTGGGATTGGCGCAGGGCTTCCTCGTTGCTTCGCAGCTGCAGGGTGCGTTCTTCGACCTGCTGCTCCAGGGTTGCCAACGTACGTTGCAGGCGCAGTTCGCTCTCACTTAAGTCAACCAGGCGGTCGCGCGCATCATACTGCCGGCGCCGGCTGCGCACGGCAGTAGTGACCAGGCTGATCAGTGTGGAGGGGTGAAACGGTCTTTCCAGAAAGGTCACGTTGCCAAGCAAATTGCTCAGGTGAGACGAGCCGCTTTGCTCCTTGCCGCCATGGTGAGTCATCAGCACGATGGGCAAATCGGACCAGGGCGGCTGGCGACGCAGGCATTCAAGCAACGCATTGAGGTCAACACCACGCAAGGCTTCGACGGCCACGATCAGCAGGCCGGCGCCTTGCTCCAGCGCCTCGCACAGTCGTGGCAAGTCGCTGGCAATCAGGCTGCCATACCCCGCTTCTTTAAGCATCATTGACGCAATTACGCTATCACGTCCCATCGGCGCAAGAATGATTGCTCGCTCGGATACCGGTAACTGCGTACTCACTCTGACGGGTCCGCGAGCAGCGGGGCTTCAGTCCCCATGTAAGTCGGCACCCCGCGCAATACGCCCTGGAACGACTCGAGTGGGTCACCAACAGCCACACCGCCCGCGCCGATGCGGTACTCACGGATGGTCGACTCGTGGGTACCGGTACGTTTCTTGATCACGGAAATAGCCCGTCGGACTTTGCCGAGTGCCTCGAAGTAACGCAACAGGATCACCGTGTCTGCCAAGTAAGTAAGGTCGACGGGCGCCTGCATGTCACCGACCAGGCCGTGCTGGGCAACGGTCATGAAGGTCGCGGCACCGCGCCGGTTGAGGTAAAGCAACAGTTCGTGCATGTGTAGGATCAGCGAGTTCTCTTCCGGCATGGCGGCCTGGAAACCGTTGACGCTGTCGATCACCACCGTCTTGATGCCGCGCTCGTCCACGCAGCGCCGCACACGGTGAGAAAACTCGCCCGGTGACAGCTCGGCGGCATCCACCTGCTCAATGAAAAGATTGCCGGTTGCCTGCAGTGCTGGAAGATCGATGTTCAACTGCCGCATGCGTTCGAATAGCAGGCTGAGTTCTTCATCGAAAATAAACAGCGCGGCTTTCTCTCCACGCGACACGGCGGCAGCAGCGAACAGGATCGAAATCAGCGACTTGCCAGTGCCGGCTGGGCCCAGGATCAACGTGCTGGAGCCGGTCTCGATACCGCCACCCAGCAATGCATCCAATTCGCCAATGCCGCTGGTGAGTGTTTGACGGACATAGCCGGCGCGATGTTCGGCGGCCACCAGTCGCGGGAATACGTGGATGCCATCGCCGGCGATGGTGAAGTCATGAAAGCCACCGCGGTATTTTTGCCCACGGTATTTAACCACGCGCACGCGACGCCGCTCGGCACCGTAGACGGGTGTCAGCTCTTCCAAGCGGATAACGCCATGGGCAACGCTGTGTACGGTTTTATCCAGCGCCTCGGTGGTCAAGTCATCCAGCAACAGGACCGTGGCGTCATAGCGCACAAAGTAGTGCTTAATCGCCAGGATTTGCCGGCGGTAGCGCAGCGAACTCTGCGCCAGCAAGCGGATCTCCGACAAACTGTCGATCACCACGCGGGTCGGCTTGACCCGTTCCACCGCTTCGAAGATCTGCCGGGTCGCTTCGCCCAATTCCAGGTCGGACGAATACAACAGACTTTGCTGGTGATCAGTGTCGAGAAAGCTCTCGGGCGGCGTCAGCTCGAATATGTGGATGTTGTCATCGAGGTCCCAGCCATGGGACTTGGCGCCCTGGCGTAACTCGCGCTCGGTTTCCGAGAGTGTGATGTACAAGGATCGCTCGCCGCATTTGGCGCCGTCCTGAAGAAAGTGGAGGGCGACGGTGGTTTTGCCTGTCCCAGGCTCACCCTCAAGCAGGAACAAATGGCGGCGAGACAAACCGCCGGCAAGAATGTCGTCGAGACCGACGATACCGGTGGCTGCTTTGTCACTTGATAGCGCGTTGGATGTAGACAAGAAGTGCCCTCAGGTCACATACGAGTAGAGGTGCGCGGTCGTTCGAACGCGCCATATTCTCTTGACCGTTGTGTATTCCGGGGGTTCAACCGTTTCAGGAGGTTTGTGCGGTGCATCAGCGTTCAGAACACTTTGCTGAAGCGCTATAGACCCTGTTGCAGTGCCGGATCGTCGGGATTCTGCTGTTCCAGTTGCGCGAGCAGCACTTGTACGTTCTGGAGCTGACCGCTTTCCTTCCAATAGTTGACCAGCAAAACCCGGGCTTTGCGATTGGCGGGGTGGCGTTGAATGATCTCTTCCAGTTGTCGCTGGGCGGCTTCCAGTTCCTGCTGGGCGTGCAGGGTAGTAGCGAGGTCGTAGCGGTAATCCTGATTGCCCGGTTCCAATTCCACCGCTTTGGACAGACCCAGCAGGGCATAGGGGCGCTCGCCATGGTGCAGCAGCCACATCCCCAGCGCGTGTTGCAGATACGCTGATTCCGGGTGCGCCGTCAATTGGCGCGCCAGTAACTGCCGGGACTCGTCGGTCTTGCCCTGTTTGTCCAGCAGCTCGATCTGCGCCACCACGGCTTGCAGGTTGTCTGGCTGCAGTCGCATCGCCTGTGCCAGCGCATTTTGGGCTTGCGGCAACAGTGCGCTGTGAATGTACAGGCGCGCCAGTTGAATCCAGCCTTCGGCCGTTTCGGGTTGGGCCTTGAGCGCTTTCACAAACTCATCCAGCACCTGCTGCAAAGGCCCGAAGTACAGGCCCAGGGTGTCGGGGGACAGGCCCAACAGGGCGTTGGCGGCGGTGAATCGTACAGCTTGTTCGGGATCATCCAGTACCGGGCCGAGTAACAGCGTGCGCTGGCCGGTGGGCACCAGGCCGACAATGCTATGGATGGCCGCCTCGCGGACCAGCGCCGATTCGCTGCTCAGGTCTTTGTCTGCAAGCTTCAAGGCATGAGGGCTAGGGTAATTGGGCAGTTCGGCGTGCAACGCCGCGCGGCGCTCGGGCGACAGGTCCGTCCGGCCGAGTTGCTGATACAGCACACGGGCGGCGCCGGGCTCACCGTTGCGCGCCTGTTTCAGGGCTTTGGAGTAACCATGGGCAATCGCAGCCGGTACGGCCACCGGGGTGGAACGGGAGAAATACCAGATCAGCACAATCGACAATAGGGCGCACAGGCCGATGATGGAGTAACGGCGAGACTTTGACATGCAGGCGTCCGAAAGCAAGGCAGGAATGCAAAGCCGTCAGCTTCGGTCAGAGCATGGCGGGTGTCAAACCCGGGAGAAGCTTGCGCCCCATCGCATGTTGATCGGCGGGGGCGATGACTGGCCAAAACAGTCAGGTAGCTTGAAGGTTTTGACCATTGCCGCAGTGGCGCTCCAGAGCGACTATTCCGACAATTCGGACCGTTCAAGGAAACAATAATGCAGATTGAAAATAAGATCTTCCTGGTCAGCGGCGGCGCTTCTGGCCTCGGTGCGGCTACCGCTGAGATGCTCATTGCCGCCGGTGCCAAAGTGATGCTGGTGGACCTCAACGCCGACGCGGTGGCGGCCAAGGCCCAGCAGCTCGGCGAGAACGCCCGCAGTGCAGTGGCGGATATCAGCCAGGAAGCGGCTGCCGAAGCCGCCGTGCAGGCCACGGTTGCAGCGTTTGGCGGTTTGCATGGGCTGGTGAACTGCGCCGGAGTGGTGCGTGGCGAAAAAATCCTCGGCAAAAACGGCCCCCATGGGCTGGCAAGTTTTGCCCAAGTGATCAACGTCAACCTGATCGGCAGCTTCAACCTGCTGCGCCTGGCGGCTGCGGCCATTGCTGATACCGAGGCGAATGCCGATGGCGAGCGCGGTGTGATCATCAATACCGCTTCCGTGGCCGCATTCGACGGGCAGATCGGCCAGGCAGCCTACGCCGCCTCCAAAGGCGCTATTGCCAGCCTGACGTTGCCTGCCGCACGTGAGCTGGCGCGCTTTGGCATTCGCGTGATGACCATCGCCCCCGGCATTTTCGAAACACCGATGATGGCCGGCATGACGCCCGAAGTGCGCGACTCCCTGGCTGCCGGCGTGCCTTTTCCGCCACGCCTGGGCAAACCCGCCGAATACGCCGCGCTGGTGCGGCACATCATTGAAAACAGCATGCTCAATGGCGAGGTGATCCGTCTCGACGGCGCCTTGCGCATGGCTGCCAAGTAAGGAGCATTCCCCATGACTGATCCCATTGTTATTGTCAGCGCCGTGCGCACGCCCATGGGCGGGTTCCAGGGCGACCTCAAGGGCCTGACCGCGCCGCAGCTGGGTTCCGCCGCGATTCGTGCCGCCGTTGAGCGCGGCGGTATCGCCAGCGACGCCGTGGATGAAGTGTTGTTTGGCTGCGTGCTGCCCGCAGGCCTCGGCCAGGCGCCCGCACGCCAGGCCGCATTGGGTGCCGGGCTGGACAAGGGCACCCGTTGCACCACCCTCAACAAGATGTGCGGCTCGGGCATGGAAGCGACGATCCTGGCCCATGATTCGCTGCTGGCCGGCAGCGTCGACGTGGTCATTGCCGGCGGCATGGAAAGCATGTCCAACGCGCCGTACCTGCTGGACCGTGCGCGTAGCGGCTACCGCATGGGCCACGGTCGTGTACTTGACCATATGTTCCTCGACGGCCTCGAGGACGCCTACGACAAGGGGTGTCTGATGGGCTCCTTCGCCGAAGATTGCGCCCTGCATAACGGTTTCACCCGGGAGGCCCAGGACGCGTTCGCGATTGCCTCGCTAACACGTGCGCAACAGGCGATCACCCATGGCAGCTTTGCTGCGGAGATCGTCCCGGTGCAAGTCACCGTGGGCAAAGAGCAGAAAACCATCCTGCATGACGAACAGCCGCCCAAGGCCAAACTGGACAAGATCAGTAGCCTCAAACCGGCGTTCCGCGAAGGAGGCACCGTGACGGCGGCCAATTCCAGCTCGATTTCCGATGGCGCGGCGGCGCTGCTGCTGATGCGCCAGTCCGACGCTGAGAAACGCGGCCTGAAGCCTCTGGCAGTGATCCATGGGCATGCGGCATTTGCCGATGAGCCGGGGCTGTTTCCGGTGGCGCCGGTGGGGGCGATTCGCAAGCTGATGACCAAGACCGGCTGGAGCCTGGATGAAATCGACCTGTTCGAGATCAACGAAGCCTTTGCCGTGGTCAGCCTGGTGACCATGAGCAAGCTGGAAATCCCCCACGCCAAGGTCAACATCCACGGTGGCGCGTGCGCCCTGGGCCATCCGATCGGCGCCTCAGGGGCGCGGATTTTAGTAACGCTGCTCTCGGCACTGCGCCAGAACGGCCTCAAGCGCGGCGTCGCCGCCATTTGCATCGGCGGTGGTGAAGCCACAGCCATGGCCGTCGAATGCCTGTACTAAGGACTTATCATCATGCTGGCGAATGAAGAACAACGACAGATCAGCGACGCGGCCCGGCAATTTGCCCAGGAGCGCCTGAAACCCTTTGCTGCCGAATGGGACCGCGAGCACCGTTTTCCCAAGGAGGCCATCAGTGAAATGGCCGCACTCGGCTTTTTCGGCATGCTGGTGCCGGAGCAGTGGGGCGGATGCGACACCGGTTACCTGGCTTACGCCATGGCGCTGGAAGAAATCGCCGCAGGCGACGGTGCCTGCTCGACCATCATGAGCGTGCACAACTCAGTCGGTTGCGTACCGATCCTGAAATTCGGCAACGAGGAGCAGAAAGAGCGATTCCTCAAACCCCTCGTCAGCGGCGCGATGCTCGGCGCCTTTGCGCTGACCGAACCCCAGGCCGGCTCCGATGCCAGCAGCCTGAAAACCCGCGCGCGCCTGGACGGCGACCATTACGTGCTGAACGGCTGCAAACAATTCATCACGTCCGGGCAGAACGCCGGTGTGGTGATTGTGTTTGCCGTGACCGACCCGGCTGCCGGCAAGCGCGGGATCAGCGCGTTTATCGTGCCGACCGACTCGCCGGGCTACAGCGTGGCGCGGGTCGAAGACAAGCTCGGCCAGCATGCGTCTGACACCTGCCAGATCCTCTTTGAAGACCTGAAGGTGCCGGTCGCCAATCGGTTGGGTGAGGAGGGCGAAGGCTACAAGATTGCCCTCGCCAACCTCGAAGGTGGCCGCGTGGGTATCGCCTCGCAAGCGGTCGGCATGGCGCGCGCGGCGTTCGAAGCGGCCCGCGACTATGCCCGCGAGCGCGAAAGCTTCGGCAAACCGATCATCGAACATCAAGCCGTGGCCTTTCGCCTGGCCGACATGGCCACTCAAATCGCAGTTGCCCGGCAGATGGTGCATTACGCCGCCGCCCTGCGTGACAGCGGCAAGCCAGCACTGGTGGAAGCCTCGATGGCCAAGCTGTTTGCCTCGGAAATGGCCGAAAAAGTCTGCTCGGCCGCCTTGCAAACCCTCGGCGGTTACGGTTACCTGAGCGACTTCCCACTGGAGCGGATCTACCGCGATGTGCGGGTCTGTCAGATTTACGAAGGCACCAGCGATATTCAGCGCATGGTCATCTCACGCAATCTTTAAGGAGCCGATACATGAGTTACGAAACCATCTTGCTCGAAGTCCAGGGCCGCGTCGGGCTGATTACCCTCAATCGCCCGCAGGCCCTGAACGCCCTGAATGCGCAACTGGTCAGCGAATTGAACCAAGCGCTGGATGGCTTGGAAGCCAACCCCGAAATCGGCTGCATCGTGCTGACGGGCTCGAAAAAGGCCTTTGCCGCCGGCGCCGATATCAAGGAAATGGCCGAGCTGACCTACCCGCAGATCTATCTGGACGACCTGTTCAGCGACAGCGATCGCGTAGCCAACCGTCGCAAACCGATCATTGCCGCGGTCAACGGCTTCGCTTTGGGCGGCGGTTGCGAACTGGCGTTGATGTGCGACTTCATCCTGGCCGGTGATAACGCCAAGTTCGGCCAGCCGGAAATCAACCTCGGCGTACTGCCAGGCATGGGCGGCACGCAGCGCCTGACCCGCGCGGTGGGCAAGGCCAAGGCTATGGAAATGTGCCTGACCGGACGCTTTATCGATGCCGTGGAAGCGGAGCGCTGTGGAATTGTCGCGCGTATCGTGCCGGCCGATGAGTTGCTGGAAGAAGCGCTGAAAGTCGCCACCCTGATTGCCGGCAAATCAGTGCCAATCAGCATGATGGTCAAGGAAAGCGTGAACCGTGCGTTTGAAGTGAGCCTGTCGGAAGGCGTGCGCTTTGAGCGCCGAGTGTTCCACGCAGCGTTTGCAACGCAGGATCAGAAGGAAGGCATGGCGGCGTTCGTGGCCAAGCGGGCGCCTGAGTTCAAAGATAAGTAAGCTGCTAGCCTCAAGCTGCAAGCCTCAAGTAAAAACCAGTTTCCCTTTACTTGCCGCTTGCAGCTTTTAACTTGATGCTGCTAAAGCATGTAATTCTTCAGCTCCCTGGCAATCACCATCCGCTGAATCTCGCTGGTCCCTTCGTAAATCTGCGTGATCCGCGCATCCCGGTAGTAACGCTCCACCGGGTAATCCTCCAAGTACCCATACCCGCCGTGAATCTGCATGGCTGACGAGCAGACTTTCTCCGCCATTTCCGAGGCAAACAGCTTCGCCTGGGAGGCTTCCGACAGGCATGGCTTGCCCGCGCTGCGCAGTCGAGCGGCGTGCAGGATCAGCAGGCGCGCTGCATTCAGCTGGGTTTGCATGTCCGCCAGCAGATTGGCCACGCTCTGGTGTTCGATGATTGCCTTGTCGAACTGCACCCGGTCACGGGCGTACGCCAGCGCCGCGTCAAACGCCGCACGGGCGATTCCCAATGCCTGGGCGGCGATGCCGATGCGCCCGCCTTCCAGGTTGGACAGGGCAATCGCCAGCCCCTTGCCACGCTCGCCGAGCAGGTTGGCCTCAGGCACCGTGCATTGGTTGAGGGTGACGGCGCAGGTGTCCGAAGCGCGGATACCCATCTTGTGCTCGGTGCGATCCACTACAAAGCCCGGCGTTGCCGTAGGCACCAGGAACGCTGAGATGCCTTTCTTGCCCAGCTCCGGGTCGGTCATGGCGAACACAATGGCCAGCTTGGCGCGCTTGCCGTTGCTGACGAACTGCTTGGCGCCATTGAGGACCCACTGGCCGTCACGCAGTTCGGCACGGGTGCGCAGGTTGTGGGCCTCAGAACCGGCCTGGGGTTCGGTCAGGCAGAAGCAGCCAATCGCTTGGCCGCTGGCCAGGTCCGCCAGCCAGGTTTGCTTCTGTGCATCTGTGCCGTAGTTGAGAATTGGCCCGCAACCCACTGAATTGTGGATACTCATCACTGCACCGACGGCACCGTCTCCGGCGGAAATTTCTTCCACGGCGAGGGCGTAGGCGACGTAATCGACATACGTACCGCCCCATTCTTCCGGCACCACCATGCCCAGCAGGCCCAGTTCGCCCATCTTCGCCACCAGGGCGTCGTCGATCCAGCCGGCTTTCTCCCAGGCTTGCGCGTAGGGGGCGATTTCGCCGCGGGCAAAGTCGCGCGCCATGTCGCGGATCATCACTTGTTCTTCTGTGTATTCAATGTCTTGCATGGCTCAGTTCGCAACCTTCTTGAAGTGATGAAAGAAGCTTTCTACATGGCTGAGCGCAAGCCCATGCAGGGTTGGCGGGTTCCAGCGGGGGCTCTTGTCTTTGTCGATGATCAGGGCGCGAACACCTTCGATCAGGTCGCCGCGTTCGAACCATTGCCGGTCAAGGTGCAACTCCAGGGCAAAACATTGCTCCAGGGGCAGGCGGCGGCCGCGACGTAACATTTCCAAGGTGACGGCCATGGCCAGCGGCGAGCGGGTTTTCATCAGGTTGGCGGTGGTCAGCGCCCATTCGTGGCTATCGGCGACGGTGACTTCCTGAAGCTGCTCAACGATGCTCGGTACATCCGGCAGCGCGAAGAAGTGGTCGATGGCCGTGCGCAAAACGGCCAGCGGTGCATCGGGCAGTTGCTGCACCGCCAGTTTGGCGAGCACGCCTTGCAGGTCTTTAAGCGGTGAGTCGTGCCATTGCAGACGATCAAGCTTCTGGTCCAGCTCGGCGAGCTTCGCGCTGTCGAGATACCAGTCTGCCAACCCGCAGTACAACGCATCGGCCGCTCGGATCTGCACCCCGGTGACGCCCAGGTATGTGCCCAGCTCGCCGGGGATACGCGACAGGAAGTAACTGCCGCCCACGTCAGGGAAGTAACCGATTGCCACTTCCGGCATCGCCAGGCGACTGCGTTCGGTGACGACGCGCAAATCGGCGCCCTGCACCAAGCCCATGCCGCCGCCCAGGACAAACCCGTCCATCAGCGCCAGTACCGGTTTGCGGTAATGGTGAACGGCCAGGTCCAGCGCGTACTCCTCGACAAAAAAATCTTGGTGCAGGCTGTCGCCGTTCTTGAAACTGTCGTACAGGGAACGTATATCGCCGCCGGCACAAAAGGCCTTCTCGCCCGCGCCGCGCAGGACCACGGCGTGCACCTGCGGGTCATCGGCCCACGCCTGCAATTGGGACGCCAGGCGGCGCACCATGTCCAGGGTGATGGCATTCAAGCCGGCGGGGCGATTGAGGGTGAGGTGGCCGATATGGTTGCGAATCTCGGCGAGCACTACGTGCGGATGCGTATCTGCGTGGCTTGCCTCGGTTGAAACCTGAGCAGTCATCGATAACTCCCTGCTTTTATTGTTCTTTATCAAGATGTTCGCGAACGAAACATCCCTTGATCGTACCAGTGCAAATTTGCCCAGTACAACCTTCAATCATGCAGGTCGTTTTTGCATTTATGCAGGGTTGTCAGACCCATTGAAATAGGTCGCCAAGGCCTCGGCACAGAGCAGGATGGCGCGCCTGGCCTGCGCTTCTGCGGCCGGGTAGTTGATAAAACCGTGGCGCATGCCTGGATATTCTTTGTGATGCACCGGCACACCGGCTTTTTTCAGGCGGCGCGCGAAGGCACGGCCTTCATCGCGCAACAGGTCCTGACCGGCTGTGATAATCAGGGCGGCAGGCAAGTCTTTGAAGCACACGTCCCGCGCGGGTGAGAGCCAAGGGTGCGCCAACGGAACGCCCGATGGCACATACTGGCTCAAGTACCAATCCAGCATTTCGGCGGTCAAGCCAAAGCCCTCGGCGAACTGCTCGCGGGAGCGATTGCGCGCCAGGCAGTCGAGCACAGGGTACAGCAGCAACTGAAAACCTATGTCGGGGCCTTCCAGATCCCTGGCGATCTGGCAAATCACGGCCGCCAGGCCTCCCCCGGAACCACCGCCTGCAACTGCTACGCGTGAGGGGGCCAGTCCCAGGCCGGCGCCTTCGAGTGCTATCCACTCGGTAGCGGCGTAACAGTCTTCCACCGCTCGGGGAAAACGGTGCTCCGGCGGCCTGGCGTAGTGCACGGCCACCACCGCGCAGCCGACCCACTCACACATGACTCGGCAGAAACTGTCATGGGTGTCCAAGTCGCCCGCGACCCAGCCGCCACCGTGGAAAAACATCAGTACCGGCGCAGGGTCCGGTCGCGCTGGCCGATACAGCCTGACCGGCACGGGTCGACCCTTGGAGGTGAGCGTAAGATCGTTAACATGCATGACGACTGCGTCGCGCACCGCCTGACGTTCACAGGGCACGTTCATGATTGGGCGACCATGGCCTGGGCTTCTATTTCGATCAGGAATTCAGGTGCTATCAGCGCCTTGACGGACAGCAACATGGTCGTCGGTTCGCAGCCGTCGAAAAACGCCTTATGGGCCTTGAGGATTTTCTGCCACAACTTCATATCCGTGGTGTACATGCGCGTGGCAATGACGCGTGTGCGGTCTGTGCCAAGTTGCTTGAGCGCGGTCTCCATGATTTCCAGGCATCGTTGGGTCTGGAGATAGACATCGTGCTCCGCGAACGGCTTGCCCTGCGCATCGAACGACACGGTGCCGCTGGTCATGATGAGATTGCCGACGCGTAGCGCGCGACAGTAACCGCCTTTCTTTTCCCAGGGCGCAGCGGAAAAGCAACGGGTGATAACATCGGTGAGGGGAGCCAATTCCACCTCAATCCGACCCAAGCCGCGAAACTGCAGGCTGTTATCGCGCCAGCGCGGCGGCCGCCCTTTAATGAGGTGCATGTTCGGAAAACGCCGCAGCAGGGTGGTAAACAGAATTTTGGCCTCCAGCTTGAAAAGCAGTCTGCCCATGCAGTAGTGCGGGCCACGCCCAAACGCCAAGTGGTCCTGCTTCTGGCGATATAGATCGAACCGATCAGGATGGGCAAAGTGCGCCGGATCGCGATTGGCTGCCGCTCGAATCAGAAAGACTAATTCGCCTTTGCGCATCGTTTTACCGTGCAGAACCACGTCCTCAGTCAGTACTCGATGACTCAGCTGACCGGCCGGACAAATGCGCAGTGCCTCTTCGATAGCCGCGTCTACCTTGTCGGGATCATCCCTGATTGCCGCCCACCGCTTTGGCTTTTCCAGCAGGTAGAACAGGATAATTCCCAACTGATCGGCACTGGTGGTGGTGGCGGCAACCAGGATGAATGCCAGCTGGGCCAGGAAGTCTTCTTCGCTCATGCTCGCCTTGTCGCCGGCGGCGATGACTTGACTGACCAGGTCGTTTCCCGGCGCCAGTCGACGCCGACCAATGAGTCTGGAGAAGTAAGCGTACATCTCTTCCATGGCCTGCAGCGCCTCTTTGGGGCCGTAAGCCGGGTCGGTGCTGCCCACCATGCACACGATAATGGCGTCGGTCCAGCCTCTGATTTTCAACGCATCATTGGCTGGAATATCGAATAAATGCGCCAGGATCAGTGCGGGGATCTTGTTAAACAGCTCATCCATCATTTCCGGACGGGGGCTCAATTGCTTCAGCTGGTCGTCGATAATCTTTTGAATCGCATCGCCAAGCGCCTCGATAGTGCCTGGGCTGAATGTTTTACCCAGGACTTTGCGCCCCGCCTCATGCTCCTTACCGTCCTGCGAATACATCCATCGCGATGCTTTCTCGACAAAGGGTTCCAGGGCGGCGCGTTTTTCCGGGGATAACTGCGCGTCCACCAATTGGCGCATGCGATTAGATGAGTAACTTCGAGCGTCCGCCTGCGCGGAGCTGACATCGCCGTAGCGGGTGAGCAGCCAGGCATTGTGGTGCTCGGACCAATACACCGGGTGGTGCTCGCGCAGCCATGCGAAGGCCGGATAGGGGTTAATAATGATTTTCGGGTCGGAGAGATCTGGTGCGTTCAGGAGGGCCATTTCATTGCTCCTCATACAGTGGAAGTGTGAACTTACGGATGTAATCACGCTTATCGATTGGCGCACTGATCAAGGCCTGGGGCGGTTTGAGCAGGCCAGCCAGGCGTTCGATTTGTGTTGGGGTGGCATGCTGGCTGAGGCTATGGGCTCCGGCCTCGATCCACGGATGCAGTTGTGTGTCGAACAGCCTAACCAGGTCGGCAAGTGTCTCGCGGTCCAACAAGTGCTGGCTTTCGACTTCTTGAATAATCAGGTCAAGGGCCCTGGCGTAGGCGATGCCCACGGCCTGTTGATGGGAATACCCGGCGGCCTCACTGCACTGCGAGACGATTTTTGCCTCCACGCACTGGCCGATATTGATGGGCGGGCTGCCGACAAACCGCTGGCGCGCCAATGCGTCCCTGATGATTTGGTAGGCCATCACCGAGCTGTCACCCGCAAAGGTATTGGCGACTTCGCAATCAATACGTTGCGTGACGATCTGGTTGTAATGGTGGAAGCCCTGGGAGCCACATAGCTCGCGGGACAGGGCAAGAACATCAAGCCCCATCCAGGCGCCGACTGACTTGTCCATTGCCGCCAATATGTGCAACTCCTTGCGTCGGGCCACATGCGCCCAATGCGCCTCGAAACGCTTGCGTACCGCCTGCTCCAGGTATTTGAGCGCCAAGGCCTTTAGCTGTATGGCGTAGAGGCGCTGACGAAACAGGGGTTGACTCAACAGAGGGATAGGACCATCAGCCGTATGGATCAGCCGATGTCGGGCGAAGCGGTATCCCAGGTGTACCGCGAGGCCGGCGCTGTGGCGAATGCCCGCCATGAACAACAGCCGCTCTTGAAGGAACGTCTTCAGCGAATCGATAAAGCGTTCATTCAACGGCAGGTCGCTGACAAAGACACCGTCTTCAGTAAAGTGTGCGTGCCGTTGCAGCAGGGCATCGACCGGGATCGTCATTTGGTCGAAGCGGATCGCTGCGACCTGATTGGCGTGAATACCGCCCTTGGGATCGCAGGCCATTACCCGAACACCGTCTTGCAGGCGACCGTTTTCCCGTTTGCGGATGACCACGCGAAACCAGTGATGACCCTGATCCTCGCCATCAACCGTCAGGCGCGCGATCACCATCACGACCTGCGCCGCGCGCAACGCGTTGCCAATCCAGCATTTACAAGCTTGCGGAGAGGGGGAGTGAAGGATCAGGCAGTGTCGTTCGCGATCGTAGGTCACTTGGGTTTGTACATGGCGCACATCGGTGCCCACACCCACTTCCGTGCAGCCAAAGGCATAGACCTTGCGCATGCACAGTGACTCGTCGCGATAGCGCGCGAGCTGACGGGGGCTGGCGTGATTGAACAGTGCATCGGTGGCGATCATATGATCGACGATAGAGGAGTGCAGTGCGTAATCGAACGCGCCCAGCCAGCCCATGATCTCGCAGAGCGCGGCGAACTCCCGTTGTCGCGACTGCCCCAACCACAACTCATTATTGATGACGCCGCTATCAAAAATCGCATGCATGCGTTTGATAGTCAGGTCCATGTAGGCCTGAAGGCTAAGATGATGACGTTGTCGTGGCTCAAATAATGCGGAACTGAACAGCGCTTGAACGGTGGCTTCCATGGCCTGGCTCTCCGTTTCGAACGTCTACTTTCGAAATACTTGAGCAGGAGCGCCGGCAGCGCGAGTGACGTGAGTGGGTAACGGAAATGGTCGATCCACGACGACGCTCGATGAACGTTAATCCATAGCCAGACATTCCTTGTCTTCGCTACTGGAACAACGCGTATCCAGACGTCAGGGTGAACAGCAGACAACTTCAAGTGATGTAACCACTCTAGTTCGCGCCAAATCTATTGCAAGCCGCCGCACTTACCGCTCATCGCATATGTCACACCACCCGACTCGCCAGCACTTCACCAATACTGCGGCGCCTGGCGTGGGTTTGCGCTGCGTGGATCAGTTGTTCCAGCGCTGTGGGCTCCACGTCATAAAATTGCTCCATTTCGGCCAGCGCCTGTTTTAAATCGGCGGCGGTGATGGCGGGGTCTCGATCCGCGTTGGGGTGTGGCAAGAGGGTGGCCGGTGATTCGGCGGCGCCTTTGGGATAGCGCGTACGCGTGGCATTGTTATAAGCCAATGCGCAGGCCAACAAGGCGCCAGCACCGAGTAGCACGGCGCCTAACTCATACCAACCCAGTGCGGCGGACGCCGGGTCAGCCAATACCAGCGTCATGGCCAGGCCACCGGCCGGCGGATGCAGGCAGCGCAGCCAGCACATCAGCACCACCGTGATGCCCGCCGCCAGGCAGGCGCCACCCAGGGAAGTGCTGAGAACTCGGGTTACCAGCAGGGCGACGACACCCGCGCAGAGGTAGCTGCCGATGATCGACCAGGGCTGCGCCAATGCACCCGATGACACGGCGAACAGCAACACGGCCGAAGCGCCGAGAGGGCCAAGCAGGTGCAATGCGACCTCCATGCCAAACACTTGGGCGCATAACCAGATACTGAAGAGTGTGCCCACGGCCATACCGATGGCGGCACGGCTCCATTCGGCGGGGCGGGTGTTGATTGCAGCGGGGAGCCAACGAGCGAGCATTGAAGAGGGTCCATAAACAGCGGGCAAAAAAAAGGCTTGTCTGGTTGCCCGGAAAAGCCCTTTGAGCGTTCCAACCGTTGGGGAAGGAACGCTCCGCAGTGTGCCGACCTTGGAGAAAGGGTGCCAATGCATATTAATGAAGCTTGAGTGCAATAATAATGAATTGTAACGGCATTAATTGGGCAGAGAGCAACAGACCTTACCGAGCACGCGATTACAGGTTTCTTCGTCCAAAAAACGTCGGTGAAGGCTTTCCTGTAGCCCCGGTTCACTGGCCAACGGCCCTTTCAAGGCCACCAAGGCATCGCGCAACCCCATCAGCCGGTCCAAAGGCAGCATGGACACGTAGCCGACATGCACTTCGGCACGGGTCAGGGCAGGCTTATCAAGCGAAACATGATCTGGCACGGTGTTGTCCTCTCGTCCTTGTTATGACCCATGGCCTATGGCGGTAAATAAATACCGCTCCCAGGCGAGTTTACAGTCGGGTTTTGGGCACAGGAAAGGGAAAAGGCACCAGCCATTACGTAAAGCTACGTAGGAGTTTTCTGCACCGGGAGCGCCGGCGCAGGGGTCAAGGTTGCGCGGTTTTCGCCAGGTGCAATAGCACGTAAGGGGTGTGGTCGAATTCGCCAGCCAGGGTTGGGGTGATGGAGCGAAAGCGCGGGTCCGTCAAGCCTTCGTAGTCCGCAGCGCTCATCACCAACCAGGCGGGCCCTTGGATCGGCTTCAAGTCGGCCGCTTGCTGGGTGAACAACGGCACTTGGTCACAGTCGACGTTGACCATGTATTTGATGGCCTTGGCGTCCTTGCCCAAACCGTGCAAAACCACCGGCGCCCGTTGTTGCATCACCTGCTCATGGACCTGAAGGGTAAAGGTGCGGGTATCGTAGACACTGCGTTCCAGCGGTTCGACCACCAGAATATAGGTGGCCCAGACCGCCAATACGCCTGTAAATGCTGGTCCGACCGGGCGCAGCCGCGTCTTGAGCAACGCCAGCAGCGACAGAACCTGCAGCCCCCCAAGCACGCCGAGCACCCAGCCAAGATGGCTCATTTGTTCCGGATAGCGCGGTCTCGCGAACAGCAACCCGGCAATCAAAAGCGTCGGTAGCGCCGTCCAGATACCCAGCATCAACCCGCGCAGCCAGGCGAAGAGCCGCCCGTGCGCCACGTGGAAGGGATACGCCGCAATAATCGCCGCCATGGGCAACATCGGTAGCACATAACGCGCCTTTTTGGCCTGGGGAATCGACAGGCCGAGCATCACCAGAAGCCCTGCGGCCGCGCAGTACCACACCAACTGCAACGCCGGCCCTGGGGCGCGTCGCCCGCTGATCAGCATCGCCAGCAGCACCAACAGTGCCATTGGGTACGCCATGGCATAGTTGCCCAGGGAACTGGTGAAGTAATACAACACGCCACTGGAGCCTTCGCGGCCATCCATGCGTCCGAGGAACTGCATGCGGATCACGTCCTGCATGAAGCCTTCGCCGCCACTCAGCTTGGCCATCAGCAACAACAGGCCAACACACGCCCCCAGTAACGCCAGCGCGAGTAGGCCGAAGCTGAACAGCTGGCGCCATTGCCGGTTGATCAGGTAGTAGCTGCACAACACGCCAGTGGGGATGACCAGGCCAATCGGCCCGCGGACCGCAAAGCCGACAATCAGCAACAGGTACAGCCAGTGCAGGCGTTTTCCCGCACCGAAGTGGTCATGGGCATAACCCAGGTAGAACATCGCCAAGGCGATCGCGGCCAGCATCTGGTCGAGGGACACCGAGCGGGTTTCGCTGATAAACGTGCTGCTTAGCAAGAGTATTGCAATGCTCAGCAGGCCCCAGCGCTGGGAGTAGGGCGCCGTCAGTCGATACACCAGGGTGACGATAAATGCCGAGGCAATCGCCGTGGGCAGCCAAGCGGTGAAGCTGGTGACCTGGCCCAATGGCAAGGACAGCAGCCACGTCAGCAGTGTCGAAGTGGCCAGGTAATCTGCATAGGGCTGCCCGTAAGTGGTGGGGAAAAAGCTAGGCCCATGGCGCAACATCTCCTGGGCGAACACCACGAAGCGTGAGTCGAAGCCAATAATCGCCTGGTGCCAGCTGCCGGCGATAAACAGCAACAACGCCAGCAACCCCAAAACGAGGGATTGGCGGCGGATCGTTGGATTTAACAAGGGCGGTTGAGCTTTGTTCACGTCTCAGGCTTCCACAACCTGTGGCAGCCACTGCTGCTGGGGAATCGGCAAGTTGCACGAGTCGCCGCGGCCAATCGGGTAGTACTGGAAGCCTTTACGCGCCAGACGTTCGCCGTCGTAAAGGTTGCGACCGTCAAAGATCACCGGGGTTTTCAGGCGTTGGTGGATCAGGTCGAAGTCCGGCGCCTTGAACTGTTGCCATTCGGTGCAGACGATCAGCGCATCAGCCCCGCCCAGGGTGGACTCCGGGGTGCCCATGAGCATCAGTCGTGGGTCATCGCCGTAAAGGCGCTGGGTTTCCTGCATGGCTTCCGGGTCGAACGCACGCACATTCGCGCCGGCGGCCCACAACGCTTCCATCAGCACGCGGCTTGGCGCGTCACGCATGTCGTCGGTGTTGGGCTTGAACGCCAGGCCCCACAGCGCGAAGGTTTTGCCGCGCAGGTTGCCCTTGAAGTACGCGTTGACGCGCTCGAAAAGCTTGCTCTTCTGGCGCTGGTTGATGGCCTCCACCGCTTCGAGCAGGTCGCTGGAGCAGTTGGCTTGCTTGGCGCTGTGGATCAGGGCGCGCATGTCTTTGGGGAAGCATGAGCCGCCGTAGCCACAACCGGGGTAGATGAAGTGGTAACCAATGCGCGAGTCGGCGCCGATGCCAAGACGCACGGCTTCGATGTCCGCGCCCAAGTGTTCAGCCAGCTCGGCGATCTGGTTGATAAAGCTGATCTTGGTCGCGAGCATGCAGTTGGCGGCGTATTTGGTCAGTTCGGCGCTGCGCAGGTCCATGAAGATGATGCGGTCGTGGTTGCGATTGAACGGCGCGTACAGGTCACGCATCACATCACGCACTTCTTCGCGCTCGCAGCCGATGATGATGCGGTCCGGGCGGCGGCAGTCGGCCACGGCCGAGCCTTCCTTGAGAAATTCCGGGTTGGAGACGATATCGAACGCCAGGTGCCGGCCGGCCAGGTGCAGGGCTTTCTCGATATGCGCGCGCAGGGTGTCGCCGGTGCCGACAGGTACGGTGGATTTTTCCACCAGGATCACCGGTTCCTTGCGGTGACGCGCCACTGCATCGCCGACTGACAGCACGTATTTAAGGTCAGCCGAGCCGTCCTCATCCGAAGGCGTGCCCACGGCGATAAACAGCACTTCCCCATGCTCGACGGCCAGCTTTTCATCAAAGGTGAAATGCAGGCGCCCGCTCTCCAGGTTCTCTTTCACCATCGCCGCGAGCCCCGGCTCGAAGATGCTCACATGGCCTTGCTGCAGCAGCTTGACCTTGTTTTGATCGACGTCCATGCAGATGACATCGTGACCGACTTCGGCCAACACGGTGGCCTGCACCAGACCGACGTAACCACTACCAAATACACTGATTTTCATGGGGCATTCCTGGGACTTGTAGCGCTAGCACGACGAGAGTTGATAACCAGCACACCGAGGATGACAAGCGCCACCCCCAGGGTTTTTGAAACGGAAAAATCTTCGTTGAACACTGGCAGGCTGGCCGCCAGCAGGTACACCAGGGCGTAGCTGATGCTCAACAGCGAATAGGCGCGGCCCAGCGGCAGCTGCTTGAGCGCGCCGAGCCAGCAGAGCATCGACAGCGCATAGGCGAGGATCGCCAGCATGACGACACCCAGTGCACCGAGGTCAATGCTTGCCGTGAGCCATTCATTGGGCTGCGGCAGGCGCGTCATGCTCCAGCGCATGCCCAACTGGGCGGCACTGACCAGGCCGACGCTGCCCAAGGCCAAGGCAAAACCTTGTACCCGGCTCATACGTGGCGCCCCAACAGCACGACACCGCCGATCACCAGCGCTACACCCAGCCAGTGACGGCCGTCGATGGGCTCATGAAAGACAAACCGCGCCACCAGTGTGACCAGCACGAAATTCAGGCTGAGCATGGGGTAGGCAATGCCCACTTCAAGGCGCTGCAACACCAATAGCCACACCAGCAGGCCCAGGCCCAGGCACACCAGCGCCGACCACAACCACGGCGAGCGCAGCTTCAACGCCCAGCCATCCGGCAGGTCGCGCCAGCTTTCCACGGCGAACTTCTGTGAGACCTGGCCCATGCACGTCAGCAGGCAGGCGGCCAATAGCAGTAGCAGGGTGATCATGGGTTCACCTGCGGGAAGATCAGAATCACGATGTTGCCTTGCTCATAGCGCTTGCCGTCACCTGGCAGCAGCGCCACTTCGGCGATTTCATCGTCACCCTTGACGCGCATTACCACGCCGACCGGCCCCTTCCGGCGCGCATCACTCATCCATTGCTGGACTTGGGTGGTGTCTATCTTGTGGTCCCCGGCATCCGGGTAGGCGAGGCCGTATTTGACTTCGCCGACGGTGTTATAGAGCGTCACGTCCGGGCGTGCCAGACGCCACGACAGCGCCGACGCCGCGCCCAGGTCATTGCTCAGCAACGCGGTGGCGGGTTGCAGTTCCTGCAGGTGGTCGATGATGAATTGATCCGGGGTCTTGTTGTACACCACCGAGTGCGGCAACGCGGCCGGCAACAACGCGACCATCAACCCACTGCCGAGTATGGGGGCAGCCCACCAACGCAATGGCTGCGCGGCCTGCAGCAAGTTGACCAGGATCCAACCGAACAGGAAGGTGAACACCAGCACCAGGCTGAGGGTTTCCTGGCCGTGCTCGTATACCGGTTTTTTCAGTTGGAACCAGCTCAGCGCCAGCAGCACCACCACGCCAATGACGAGGTTCAGCCAGCCGTTGATACGCAATGCCCGGTAGCGGCCCTGGGCCAGCTTGTCGGCCAGGGTATTGCCCATCAGCAAGGCCAGCGGCAGCAGACACGGCATGATGTAGGAGGGCAGCTTGCCCTTGGCCAAGCTGAAAAACGCCAGGGGCATCAGCAGCCACAGCAACACAAAGCCGATTTTCGCGCTGCGCTTGTCCAGCCACGCCTGTTTCAGGGTGGACGGCAACAGGGCGACCCACGGCAGGCTGAACGCAACCAGCAACGGCAGGTAGTACCAGAACGGCTCGGCATGCTGCGCATCGTCGCCGGCGAAGCGTTGGATATGCTCGTGCCAGAAGAAGAAGTGCCAGTAGTCCGGCTCTTGCAGATGCACCGCCAGCGCCCACGGCACGCTCACGACGATCGCCACGATCACGGCGACCACGCCGTAACCTAGCAGCTCACGCAAACGCTTCTGCCAGATCGCGTAGGGCAGGGCGATCAACACCGGCAGCAGCCAGGCCAGGAAACCCTTGGTCATAAAGCCCATGCCACAGGCCAGACCGAGTAGCGCCCAGGACCCGAGACGACCGTTGCGAGTCGTGCTGTCGAAGCAAAACCACAAGGCCACGCCGGTCAGGTTTACCCAGAAGGTGAACTGCGGATCGAGGTTGGCATAGCCACCCAGGGCCGCAACGCTGACGAAACTCATGTAGAGCACGGTGCTGACCAGGGTTTTCTGCGGGTCATTCCACAAGCGACGGCTGACCAGATACACCAGCAGAATGCTCAGGCCGGTGCTCAAGGCCGACGCAAACCGCACGCCAAACAGGTTTTGCCCGAAAATCGCCTGCCCCAGCGCGATCATCCAGTAGCCCGCTGCAGGCTTCTCGAAGTAGCGAATGCCCATGAAGTGTGGCGAGGCCCAGTTGCCGGTCAACAGCATTTCCTGGCTGATCTGCGCGTAACGGGTTTCATCCGGAATCCACAGGCCGTGAGTGGCCAGCGGCAGCAGGTAAAACATGCCAAACGCCAACAGGAGCAAAGGCAGGGCCATGCGACGAATCATGCCTGCTGCACTCCGAGCCAACCTTCACGGCCACTCAAGGTGCCGCGCACCAGTTGTTGCTGGGGCAGGGTGGTCAGGTCGCTGGGCAACAAATCGCCCAGCGGCTTGAAGTCGATACCGCGCTGTGCTGCCTGGGCGAGCAACTGGCGAAAATCATTGGCCATCAGAATCCCTTCTACTTCTGCGTGGACCGTGTAGACGTTGAGCTTCGACGCGGCAAAGCGGTCGAGAATGAACGCATTAAAGTCTTTGGCAGCCACCACCGGCCCGACGACTTCATCGAAGGTCGGCAGGTCTACCGGAATTTGTGGGGTGCCCGCGCTGCCATCGGCCAAGGTAGGACGAAACAGGCTGGTGCCCCGGCAATCGCTGTTGTAGCGAAAGTTGAACCCTTGCTTGGCTTGCACCACGCGCTCGTCGGCACGCCAACCGGCGGCGGCCGAGCAGTCGATGCGTTCGCCGAGGATATCGCTGAGGGTGTCGACGCCACGACGGATCTGTTCGACCAGCTGTGCCTCACTCCAGCGCCCGGTGTTGGCCTGCCAGCCGTGGTGATCCCAGGCGTGCAGGCCGACTTCATGCCCAGCCGCCTTGGCCTGGCGCATCAAGTGCCCCAGGTCACGGCCGATCGGTTTGCCCGGCCAGGCCGTGCCGGCCAGCAGGATATCCAGGCCATACAGGCCTACCGCATTGGAACGCAGCATCTTCCACAGGAATTGCGGGCGGATCAGGCGCCACAAGTGGCGCCCCATATTGTCTGGCCCGACACTGAAGAAGAACGTCGCTTTCACCGAGGCTTCATCCAGGGTTTCGAGCAACCGCGGCACACCTTCACGGGTGCCTCGGTAGGTGTCGACGTCGATGCGTAGGCCTGCTTGCATTAGTGCTTATCCGCGATTTCGAGCATCGCTTCACGCAAGAAGAAGTCCAGCGTGTTGCCGATGGTTTCGCTCATCTCTACGGTCGGCTCCCAGTTCAGCAGGCGCTTGGCGTTTTCGATGCTTGGCTTGCGGTGCGCCACGTCCTGGTAACCGGTGCCGTAGAACGCCTTGCTCTCAACGTCGCGGAAACCGGCGAACGGCGGGAAGTTGCCACGCAGCGGGTGCGCTTCGAACTGACGCAGCAGCTCTTCGCCCAACTGGCGGATGCTGGCTTCGTTTTCCGGGTTGCCGATGTTGATGATCTGGCCGTTGCACGCGTCGTTGTCGTTATCAATGATGCGTGCCAGGGCTTCAATGCCGTCGGCGATGTCAGTGAAGCAGCGTTTTTGCTCGCCACCGTCGAACAGGCGGATCGGCGTGCCTTCCACCAGGTTGAGGATCAGCTGGGTAATGGCGCGGGAACTGCCGATACGTGCAGAATCCAGGCGGTCCAGGCGTGGGCCCATCCAGTTGAAGGGACGAAACAGGGTGAAGTTCAGGCCCTTGGCGCCGTAGGCCCAGATCACGCGGTCCAGCAATTGCTTGGAGACCGAGTAGATCCAGCGCTGCTTGTTGACCGGGCCAACCACCAGGTTCGAGGTGTCCTCGTCGAAGTACTGGTCCTGGCACATGCCATAGACTTCGGAGGTCGACGGGAAGATCACGCGTTTGTTGTACTTGACGCAGTAGCGCACCAGCTTGAGGTTTTCTTCGAAGTCTAGCTCGAACACACGCAGCGGGTTGCGGGTGTATTCGATTGGGGTGGCGATGGCCACCAGCGGCAGGACCACGTCGCACTTCTTGATGTGGTACTCGATCCACTCGGTGTGGATGCTGATGTCGCCTTCCACGTAATGGAAGTTCGGGTGGCTGCGCAGGCGCTCGATAGCGTCGGAGCCGATGTCCAGGCCGTAGACTTCGTAACGGTCGTCACGCAGCAGACGCTCGGACAGGTGGTTACCGATAAAACCGTTCACACCCAGGATCAGCACGCGGGTACGGCGTGGCTTGCGACCGGACTCGGCGCCGCGCAGCACGGAACCGTCGACCAGGCCCAGTTCGTTGGCCAGGGACGGGCCGACCAGGTACAGGCCGTTGTCATTACGCTGGCCAAACTTGATCACCAGGGAGTCTTCGCCGCAGGCAATGCGCAGCGGGTTGACGCTGATCACCCGGCCCGGCGCCAGGCCTTCGTTGCCCTTAAGCACTTCGGCTTGCCACACGATCAGCTTGTGCTCGCCCACGGCGCAGAAGGCGCCCGGGTACGGTTGGGTGACGGCGCGAACCAGGTTGAAGAGCTCTTCAGCCGGTTTTTTCCATTCCAGCTTGCCATCGGCGGCGGTGCGGCGGCCGAAGTAGGTGGCCTGGCTTTCGTCCTGGGCAGTTTCAGCGAGTTTGCCGGCGGCCAATTGCGGCAAGGCATCGCGCAGCAGTTTGCTGGCAGCATCGCGCAGTTTGGCGTGCAGGGTCAGGCCAGTGTCGCTGCGCTCGATGAGGACTTTTTGCTGGGCCAGGATCGCGCCCGCATCGGCACGCTTGACCATGCGGTGCAGGGTCACGCCGGTTTCGGTCTCGCCGTTGACCAGCACCCAGTTGGCCGGGGCACGGCCACGGTACTTGGGCAGCAAGGAACCGTGCAGGTTGAACGCACCTTTGCGCGCAGTGGCCAACACTGGCTCGCTCAGCAGGTTGCGGTAGTAGAACGAGAAGATGTAATCCGGGTTCAGCTTGGCAATGCGCTCGATCCACAGCGGGTGGTTGGCATCTTCCGGGGCGTGCACCGCAATACCGTTGCGCGCGCACAGTTGGGCGACGGAGCCGTAGAAGTTGTTTTCCTTCGGGTCATCGGCATGGGTGAACACCGCAGCAATGTCGTAACCGGTATTGAGCAGCGCTTCAATCCCAGCACAACCAATGTCGTGGTACGCGAATACAACAGCTTTTGAACTCATGATTGGACCTGATCAGCAGAAGTAGAGGTATGGGAGGACACCAGGCCGTCAACGACGACCACCGGAGCCGGTGCTGCCGGCGTGTTGCGCAGCACTTTTTCGATAAAAAAGCGTGGGCGGGCACGCACGTCGCTGTACATTCGGCCCAGGTATTCACCCAAGAGCCCCATGCCGATGAACTGGCCGCCGGTGAACACGAACAGCACCGCAAACAGCACGAACAAGCCATCGCCAGCCCAACCGGCACCGAATACCAGGCGCATGATGATCAGGGCAAAGGCGAACAGCATGCCCAGCGCCGCCAGGCTGAAGCCGACGATGGACAGCAGGCGCAGCGGGGTCGTGGTCATGCAGGTCAGCAGGTCGAACATCAGGCTGATCAGGCGCATGGCGCTGTATTTGGATTCGCCGTGTTCGCGCTCGGCGTGATGGACCAGGATTTCCGTGGTGTGGCGGGCAAAGCCGTTGGCTAGGATCGGGATAAAGGTGCTGCGTTCACGGCAGGCGAGCATCGCATCGACGATGGTGCGGCGATAGGCGCGCAGCATGCAGCCGTAGTCGGTCATGGCCACGCCGGTGGAGCGTTGTACGGCCAGGTTGATCAGGCGCGAAGGCCAACGGCGGAACGCCGAGTCCTGGCGGTTGTTGCGCACCGTGGCGACCACGTCGTAACCCAGGGCGGCTTGTTCTACCAGGCGCGGGATTTCTTCGGGCGGGTTCTGCAGGTCGGCGTCGAGGGTAATCACCACTTCGCCTCGGCACTGCTCGAAACCGGCCATGATCGCCGCATGCTGGCCGTAGTTACGGTTGAGGATCACCGCCACCACGTTGCTGGCGTCTTCAGCGGCGGCGTCTTCCAGCAATTGGGCCGAATTGTCGCGGCTACCGTCATCCACCAGGATGATTTCGTATTCGTAGGCCAGTAGCTTGCAGGCTGCCGTCGTGCGACGCAGCAATTCAGGCAGGCTCTCTTGTTCGTTGTAGACCGGGATAACGATCGACACGCAATGAATAGGGTAGGGTTTCAAAGATTCATGACCTCGGGTTAGAGCAATTTGGAGCGTGGAAACAGCAGCTGTCATTGGGCAAAAGCCCGGTCCGTAGATTTAGAAGCAGCGCCAAAGGTGAAGCATAATCAATAGGTTAAACGATATAACGCGGTTTGCTATGAAGTGCTGTGTTTAAGATTAAGCGTAAATATGTGGAACAGATATGAAAGGCAGATGAAAAACTCGTTTATTTGACAGGTAGACAGCTAGGGTTCAGCTAAACAACTAAGGGGCTTAGGGCTTTAGTTGGTTGGCGAAATAGGAACTGTTTCTGGTGCCTGTGGTTCAACTTGGGCGTGCACGCTCAGCCACCGAATGTTAGTGAAGAATCTTCTCTGCAATGCACCCCAAGTGCCGGTAAAGTAAGCCGTCTCTTGCCAGGGTGATCGGATGAATAGCGTGCAGCTTTTACGCGGCCAGTTGCGGCCAGTGTTGATGGGGTTGTTGATGAGCGTGGCGTGTGTCACGACCGTGCAGGCTGATGACGGGGTGGCGCTCAACAGCATCGACCAAGTGCCGGAAGGTGTGGAAGTGCGTGGTAAGCAGATCGCCGCCTATACCTGGGACGATAAACAAGGCAAGAACCTGCTGGTGCTCGCCGAGCAAGTCAGCGAGCGTGACGACGACGGCACCCAGTCCGCCTTTGTGTACGCGGCCCAGTACCTGATCGACGGCAACCGCCCAAAACGCGTGTGGATGCTGTACGACGATGTGCAGCATTGCGAGTTCGACGCGTCTCTGCGCTTCGACCGGGCCGCCACCAAGGTCACCGACCTGACCGGCGACGGCATCACGCAGGCTACCGTGGGGTATTCGCGCACCTGCACCAGTGACGTCAGCCCTAACGAATTCAAGCTGATCATGCATGTCGGCAAGTCGCAGAAGTACCGTCTGCGCGGTGTCGACCGGGTTGGCGCGGCCTGGTGGGACGAAGAGGCTGGCGCCTTGCGCGGCATGCCGTTGCCCAAGGATTGCAGCGTGGCCGGGCAGCAGGCGCTGGTCAGCCAATACAAGGAGCAGGGCACCGAATTGCCATTGCCGGGGTGTTATGGCGACGAGAAGGACTTTGCCAAGGCGCCGGAATTGTACCTGGCGTTCATGCGCCAGCACTGGTTCGCGCTGATGCAGAAGCAGGACAGCGACTGGAGTCAGACCCTGGTCCAGCCGCAGGAACCCACCGAGGAGGAGGACACCGCCCCGTGACTTTGTGCCAGGGCCTGTCCTGAGTTAGACTCAGCCTTCGCCAATTCACTAAATACCTTGATTAAACAAAGGCTTGCTCGAGGTATTTAATCCAAAGGCTGATTTACTTTGACTGAGTCTATCCGCAACCCGCTGACCCTCTACCTCACCCGCTTGGCCCCCTCCAGCCAACTGACCATGCGCTACGTGCTGCAAGACGCGGCCGACCGCTTGGGCTTCGAGGACATTAACCTCGAAGACATCGACTGGCACCTGCTGCAACCCGAACACGTCATCGCCCTGGTCGCTGCTTTGCGCGAGGATGGCTATGCTCCCAATACCTCGTCGCTTTACGTGAACGCAGTGCGTGGCGTGATGAACGAAGCCTGGCGTATGAACCTGATCAGCCAGGAACACCTGCTGCGCATGCGCACCGTTAAGGCCACACCCGGCACTCGCCTGAGCCAGGGCCGCAACCTGCGGCGCAGCTTGATTCGCGAAATGATGGACGTCTGCGCGGCCGACCCACGCCCGCAAGGCCTGCGGGACGCAGCCGTGATCGGCATTCTGTATGGCTCCGGCATGCGCAAGTCGGAGTCGGTCAACCTCGATTTGGCGCAGATCAACTTCGAAGAGCGCAGCCTGCGGGTGATCGGCAAGGGCAACAAAGAGTTGATCAAGTACGCGCCGGACTGGGCGTTCGCTAAGTTGCAGGCGTGGCTGGCGTTTCGACGTGAGCAGCTCAAGGAGGGTGAGCAGGACGACAGCTTCCTGTTCAACCGCATTCGCCGCGGCAGCCATATCACCCGCGAGCGCATCACCAAACATGCGATTTACTACATCGCGCGCCAGCGCGGCGAGCAGGTGGGGGTGAAGATTATGCCCCATGACTTCCGTCGCTCGTTTATTACGCGGGTGATCGAGGAGCATGACCTGTCGATCGCGCAAAAACTGGCGCATCACACCAATATCCAGACCACTGCCAGCTATGACGTGCGCGATGACAATGAGCGGCGGCGGGCGGTGGATCGGTTTGATTTGTAGAACCGGTGAATGGGGTCCCCTGTGGGCTCCGGGCAAGCCCGCCTCCCACAAGGGTATTGGGCAGGATTCAGAGAATGGGTTTGCCGCCGGTCACCGCGTAGCGCGAGCCGGAGATATAGCTGGCCTCATCCGAGGCCAGCAACACGTAAATCGGCGCCACTTCCACGGGCTGCCCAGGCCGACCTAGCGGCGTTTCGCTACCAAAGCTCTTCACGTCTTCATCGGTCATCGTCGCCACAATCAACGGCGTCCAGATCGGGCCGGGCGCAACGCTATTGACGCGAATCCCTTTACTGCCGAGCAATTGCGCCAGACCACCGGTGAAGTTGGCAATCGCGCCTTTGGTGGCGGCGTAAGGCATCAGCGTTGGCTTGGGCATGTCGGAGTTTACGGACGAGGTGTTGATGATCGAGCTGCCGGCCTTCATATGCGGCACCGCCGCCTTGCAGAGACGAAACATCGCGGTGATGTTGATATCGAAGGTCTTGACCCATTCCTCGTCCGAGATGTCCTCGAGCGTTTCATGGCTCATCTGGAACGCAGCATTGTTGACCAACACATCGATGCGGCCGAATTGCTCCACCGTCTTGTCCACCAACGCCTGGCAGACGCTTCGTTGCGCGATGTCGCCGGGCAGCAATAGGCACTGGCGACCGGCTTCTTCGACCCAGCGTGCTGTTTCCTTGGCGTCTTCGTGCTCGTCCAGGTAAGCGATGGCCACATCGGCGCCTTCGCGAGCAAACGCGATGGCGACCGCACGGCCGATACCGCTATCGGCGCCGGTAATCAGGGCGATCTTGTTGGCCAAGCGGCCAGCCCCCTTGTAACTCTGCTCGCCGCAATCGGGGTACGGATCCATTTTTTTCTGGGCGCCGGGCACGGATTGAGCCTGCGGGGTGAAGGGCGGGCGAGGGTAGTCAGTCATTTCAATCTCCATAGATTTCTAAAAGTGCTATGGGATTAGTAATGAGCAGGCCGGCGATAGTTGTAATGGATGCCGGTTGGGCCCGACGAATGGTTTGCGCCGGGCCTGAACCTGTCAGGCGCAGGGCGGGGCGCTTGCCAGGTGCGCGGGAAAGCGTCGCAACGTCCACAACGTGGTGAGCATTGCCGCGATGGCACACAGTGCGATGCCAACCAACATCGGCGCGGGCGTGTGATCGGCAAACACGCCGATCAGGGTCATGGACAGCGCGGCGGTAATCATCTGATGACGAAGCAGCAAGGCAAGGTGGGCGATACGTTGAGGCATGGGGCAGTTTTGGGCGAAGCAAAGGTCGGTCAGCTTAAGGGATCCGCACAAAACCGCAAATGTGGGCTTCAATAACCAGTAGGTGCCGCCGATAACATGACGAGTGGCGCTTCAGCGGTTGGCTTTCCAACCGGCTCACCAGGCACGGGGATACCTGCATGACGATCAAATTACGCTTGATTCTGTTGATTGTGACCGGATTGCTCACTGCCTTGATCATGAGCTTTGTCAGTTACCTGGGAAATAGCCGGATGGGCGACGCCGTGCAGGACAATGAAGTCAGCATGACCGTGCTGCGCAACCACATGGAAGCCGACATGATGCACGATGCCCTGCGCGCCGATGTGTTATCGGCCATGCTAGTGGGCTTGGGTAAAAGCACCAGCACCAAGGCCGAGGTCAACAGTTCGCTGCAGGAACACGCCGAGCATTTTCGCCAAGTGTTGGCGGACAACCTGAAGCTGCCGCTGGACGATACGCTCAAGGCAAACCTGGAAAAAATCCGCCCGAGCCTCGATAGCTATATAGGTGCAGGCGAGCGAATCGTCGCCCTGGCGCTGGACAATCCGGAAGCCGCTCGCGGGGAACTGGATACGTTCAACACCGCTTTCACCCGGCTTGAAGAACAAATGGCAACCCTGAGTGAACTGATTGAATCCAACACCCAACAGACCAGCGTTGGTACTCACCAGACCATCAGCAACGCCAATTTCACCCAGGGCGCCGTGTTGATCGCCAGCCTTTTATTGCTATTGGCCCAGGGCCGCTGGGTCATCCTCAGCATTATGGGCCCGCTGCAGACGGCCAGCCGCATTGCTGCGAGCATTGCCAGTGGCAACCTGAGCGAGCCGATTGTCGAGCCCAAACGCAAGGATGAAGCCAGTTCATTGATTCGCAGCCTCGCCACCATGCAGCGGGATTTGCGCGGCATGATCGAAGTGGTGCGCAGCAACGCTCATGGTGTCAATGTCATGAGCGAGCAATTGAGCCACGGCTGTCATGAAGTGGCTGGCAGCAGCCAGCAACAAAGCACAGCCGCGAGCACCATGGCCGCTGCAGCGAGTGAAATGACCGCGAGCATCGAAGAAATCACTCGTCACGCCGAGCGCGCATTGGACATGGCTAACCAGGCTGAGACCTTGTCCAAGGACGGTGGCCGGGTGATTCATCAGGTGGTCAGTGACATGGACGGTATTGCCCGTTCCGCACAGCAATCCGCCCAGGTTATCCGCACGCTGGACAAGGAGTCCGAGGCGATTTTCAGCATTATCCAGGTGATCAAAGGGATCGCCGATCAAACCAACCTGCTCGCCCTGAATGCCGCAATCGAGGCCGCACGCGCCGGTGAGCAGGGGCGTGGTTTTGCTGTTGTCGCCGATGAAGTGCGCAACCTTGCCGGACGCACCAGTGCTTCGACCCAAGAGATTGCCAGCATGGTCGGGCGTATTCAGCAAAGCACGCGGGAAGCGGTGACCAGCATGGAGGAGGGCGTCGCCCAAGTGGATAAAGGCATGGCGGTGACCGCCGAGGTGGAGCGGGCGATTCGCGAAATTCTCCAGGCCACCTTGAACACCACGGAAATGGTCAACGATATCTCCCGTACGATCGGGGAACAAAGCCTGGCCAGCAATGAAATTGCGCATCAGGTCGAGATGATTGCGGGTATGTCGGAGAGTAACAGCCGGGTGATCGCAACGACGGCGTCGACCACGGACGAGTTGTCGTCGTTGGCGGGCAAGCTGTCGCAGTCAGTTGATCGGTTTCGCTTATAAATATGTAAGCTATTGATTTAACTAAACTAAATAGTCATTTAGTTTAGTTATTCTTAACGGCTATTAAAAGGAGGAGGGTAGCTCAACAGATGAACTAGGGGGAGCTCATACTTGCTCGTTATCTTCCAAATTTGAACGTTATCTCTCAAGGAAAGGAAATTAGCACCCAGTGAAATCACGTGTAATCGGTAACAACCCCGTGCTTTATGGGCTGCAGCCATCAGGCGCGTAGATGGCTGAATCAGTCCTACGCACGAACTGGCGTCAGGATTATCGTGCCGTTAGGTTTAACTTCCAGGTCGAGTTTGTCTCCGCTGGCCAACTTTATGGCCGACAGGAGATCGTCAGTCAGCGGTATGATTAAATCGCCAGTGCCATCAGCTGCATCCTGGCATTTGACTTTCCAGCTCGTATTTTTAGCCTTGGGCTTCGGGTTCATTATTTTCTCCGGGTGATCAGATGACAGAGCCAATTTATGATTATGACCCAGCAGACTCGCTGGTTGATTTAGAGGCCGTAGCTGTATTTTTGGCTGATGCACACGACACCGGTGACGCGGCTTTCATTACCGAAGCCATAGCCGTTGTTGCACGCGCCAAGATTCGTATCGAGGCAGATGGCCAAGCCTAGGAGTCATCGTCTTGAACGTGTGTTGCTAGTAGCAACACCTTAACGCTGATCACCTGGTGAAAAGCAGCCTCCAGAGCCCCCCAGTCCCGTATATGGCGGTTCGCATAATGTATATTATGTTAAACGATGTGCTATGTCAGATATGTTCATAAGCCACGTAATTCAATGATTCGACGAATTCGCTTGAAACTGATCCTACGCTATACGTGTCACCCAGCTACTTTTTGGATCTCAGCCACCACATGCTTCACTGCGTCTTCGATCGCACCTTCATTACGGCACATCACCCAGCCGTGATCCGCAACCGCCTGCTCGAACATCTCTGTGCATGTAACATGCTCTGCATACTTCTGGATCACTGTACCGCCCAATCCTCGCGACCGTGCAGTTGCCCTCGCCCACGAAATATCCGGCGCGGTGACAACGCCGACATGCACATCCGGTACTCGCACGTCTCGCTCCTGGTTCAACTGGAGAATCTCTGCAAACGAGACGGTGTGTCGAAACGCAGCATCGGACGGATACCAGCGATCAATCAGGATAATGCTGTCCAACGGCTGCTGAGTCAGCACGTTCCGGGATATCCAGCTGCGACTGTCGGCAAAGCGCTCGCACACAGCCCATTCCAGATTCCGTGAGGGATTTCTGGCAAGCTCATTAACCAGGGCCATGGTTTCCCTTCTGTAGGGATCGCTTTTTCTCTCGCAAAGTCGGATGACTTTCTTGTTGTCCGCCCTCAGTGTTGCCGTTACGGCCTCCAACAGCGTGGTTTTGCCGGTGCCTTTGGGCCCATCCAGAGAAACAAAAAACGGAATATTCATTTGTCACACAGTTATCAGGACAAAGATGACCACTCTAACTGCATTTTCATGCTGCCCACGCACCCATGCACTTTCACAAGTAATTTTCCCACCCCCTAGGTATGCTCCGCGTCTATTGCCGATCACTGATACCGGGATGCCAGCCCAAGTCTCTGCTGCACAGTCGCAGTCTATGGAGCCGTATCCTCTCAAGGACGTTTGAAAGATGAGCACCCCCGCGCTGGACATCAGCAGCCTGACCCCCTTGCCTTACCATCAGCGTGTGGTCGATTACCTGAAAGCCCATGAACCTGTCGTGTGGGAATGGGCCTCGTCTCTGGGTGTTCAGCAGGAACATGCCCAGGATGTACGCGCGCAGTTGCTAAGAAACACGTATCGCCTGAGCCCAGAGACCCACCCGCAGGCCTATCAGGCGTGTGAGACGGCGCTGCAATGCTTGCAGATCCAGGCGCCCGCGACCCTTTATCAAGCCGGCGATGGCACGATGAATGCCAGCCTGTATTACCTGGCCGGTGAAGTGCACGTGGTGTTCTACGGGCCGGTTCTTGAGCGACTGGACGCTCAGGAGTTACTGGCGCTGCTGGGGCATGAGCTGGCCCATTACCGCTTATGGTCTGAGCACGGTGGCGACTATCTCACCGCCGAGCGGATTCTCAATCACGCCATGGCCGATATGAATACGCCTCCCAGCCTGGAACAGACCGCACGTTTATATAGCCTGCACACCGAAATCTACGCCGACCGAGGCGCGGCCCTGGTGGCTAGCGGACCGAAAGCGTCGATTACCTCGCTGGTCAAGATTCACACCGGGATTGTCAGCGTCGATGCCGCCAGTTATCTGAAGCAGGCTCAGGAACTGGATGGTAATGAGGCACAGGTCTCCCAAGGCGTTTCGCACCCGGAGACGTTTCTGCGCTCCCAGGCGGTGGACAACTGGTGGCGGCAGGTGCCGGATACCGACAATTGGCTATATGGCCGGTTGCGTGGGCCGTTGTCGCTCAATCGCTTGGATGTAACCGGCCAAGTCGAGCTGACCGCCCTCACCCGCAGGTTTATCGCCGGCTTCATCGGCACCTCTGTGCTGCAATCGGAGGTGGTGCTCAATCAGGTGCGTGGTTTCTTTCCCGACTGGAAAGACAATGAAGCGACGCTGGACCTGGGCACGCTAAATGCCGAGCTTGTCGACGCGAGCATCCACGAATACCTGCACTTCATCATGCTCGACCTGAGCCTGGTGGACCGCGACCTGCGTGATGAGGCCTTGTTGCACGCGGCGCGCACCGCGAAGAAACTCGGCAGTGCCGACGACTTTATCAGCGTGCTCAAGCGCGATATCAAATTACCCAAACGTGAGCTCGACCCGATCGTTCGCGCGCTCAAAGCGGAGGTCGACACATGGACCCGATAACCCAACCTATCAACTTCACTCAATTGCTGCAGACCCATGATGGCGTCGCCGTCCCCATTGACGATGTGCTGTTCCTGGCGCTGCCGCTACTGCGCCAGGTCGCGCACTTGCATGAACTGGGACGTGTCGCCCAGCTCAGTTATCTCGATGTGCTGCAAGGGCCGGAACGCACGCTGCAACTGCGCAATCCCGAGGGCGTTACGCCACGGCTGGCGTTGGAAGCGATCAAGCAGGTGCAACCTAATCCCGAGTCGGCGCTGAATGTCGTCGGCAAGGTCCGCCTGATCCGGGATTCGGAAAGTGGTGTGGCCGTGACCGACCTGCAAGTCCAGGAAGACCCGCATGAGACGATTGATCACCCGGTTTTCCTCACTGACCTGCACAGTTGGGAGCATCGCCTCGGGCACCACGACGAAATCACCGATATTTTCCAGCTCGGCCAATTGCTGGCCTGCCTGGCGTGCGGGTTGGATTTCGCCGATATCAACGACCTCAAGGCCTTTGCCCGTCACCGCCGTAACCTGTTTCAGCTCAACGGTCGGCTCAACCCGGTGCTGGCCAATCTGATCGTCGAAATGACGGAGCTGAACCGCCATGAGCGCTCCAGGGATGTCAGTTCGCTGATTCGACGCCTGGAATCCTGGCGCGAGCAGCCGGCCAGCCTGGATGTCGAGCGTGTGTTGGCCCAGGCCGAAGGCCCGGCTTCACGGCGCACCGTGGTGCTGGAGCATCTGCGCAACCGGTTGTTTGACCTTTCACGACGCAACCGCCTGTTGTACTTCAGACCGACACAAGCCAACGTCAACTTGACCGTAGCCAGCGTCCCCTTGGTGATGCGTGTTGAAAGTATCCGGCCCGAAGCCTTGTGCACCTGGCAGCCCACCTTCGGTGGCTTCTCCGAGCAGGTGTTGAGCGGCAAATCGGTTGGCCTGCAACAATGGTTGCGGTTTGAAGACCAAACCTGGTTGCAGGCGTCGCTCGAACGCATCATTCAGGAAACCCGCCGCGACCGCGCAGAGTTCGGTTTCAGCAACCTGCGCCTGGTCGTAGCCTTCATGCGCTGGCACAACCTCAAGGACACGCCGCAAGAGCGCATCGTCACTCCCCTGCTCTGGCTACCGGTGGAACTGAGTCGCAAAAAGGGCGTGCGCGACCAGTTCATGTTGCAGTGCGATGAGACCGAAGCGGAGTTCAACCCGGTACTGCGTCATCAATTGCGTCAGCTCTACAATATCCAGTTGCCGGAAACCGTTGACCTGCAAAAGACCTCCCTGGAAGCCATCCACGCCGATATTGCGCGCCAGATCAAACTGACCGAGCCCGGCGTCGAGTTGCGCCTGCAAAGCAAGCCGCAAATCGAGCTGATCCACCAGAAGGCCGTGCAGCATCTGCAGCACTTCCAGCGCCGTCGTGCCCGCCAGCGCTTGTCGACGCCTTTGGTGAAACCGGATTTCAGCTACGACCGCGAAGATTTCCGTCCGCTGGGCCTGCAATTGTTCCAGCAGAAGGTCCTGCCCAGCGAGTTGCCGCTGCGCCTGGCCGTAGGCGCCAAACCCGTGCTGCGCAATCAACATCCTCAGATGGTTGCCAGCAGCGCCGAAAACAGCACCTTCGCCATGCCCGAGAACCAGGGGCATCGCTACGCCTGGGACATCGACCTCACCCAGGTAACCCTGGCCAACTTCAACTATCGCAAGATGTCGCTGGTGCGTGACTACGCACAGCTGATCGACGAGCCGGCGCAAAATGAAGCGTTTGACCGGATGTTCTCGATCGAGCCTCGAGACGTCGAAGTACAGTCCTCGGACCCGATCCCGCTACCCGACCAGTGGAACGTGGTGGCCGGCGACGCGACGCAGAACGCCGCCGTCAGTCTGGCCAGGACCGGTCGTCACTTCATCATTCAAGGGCCTCCGGGCACCGGCAAGTCACAGACCATCACCAACCTGATCGCCGACTATGCCGCGCGGGGCCTGCGGGTGTTGTTTGTGTGTGAAAAGCGCGCGGCGTTGGACGTGGTGTTCCATCGCCTGCAACAGAGTGAACTGGGCGAATTGTGCTGCCTGATTCACGACTCCCAGACGGACAAGAAAGCCTTCGTGGGCAACCTGCGCGAGTGTTATGAGCGCTGGATTGCCGGCGATGCTCAATCGCCGCAGTTGCAAGCACGGCGCGACGCCACACTGGCCACCCTGAGCCAACAACTGGGCCTGATTGAGCGCTTTGAGCAGGCGATGGTCGGGGTGCCGGAGTCCTTGGCCTGCTCGGTGCGTGAGTTGGTCCGTCATGTGATCGAGCTGCCACCCGTTACTGCATCGCTACCGCCCGAAGCCCTGGAGCGCCTTCCCGAATGGCGTCACTGGCAGGCACAACACGAGCTGACCGGCCGGTTGTATCAGGCCATCAAGGAACGCTTCGGCCTCGACAGCTTTGCGCGTCACCCCTTCAGTCGTCTGGCCTCAGGCCTGATCGCCCACGAGCATGCCTACGGCCAGCTCAAGGCGTTTCTGGAGGAAGCCAGTGGGCTGATGGACAGCGTCGAGTCTTTCCTGGAGTCATCGTCCACCCTGCTGTCCGGTGACACCCACCTGACGGATGCATGCTTGCTGACCCAGGCCGCCGAGCAACTGACCGGGGCCAACCTGGCGGCGCACCTCGACCTGCTGGAGCCTGGTTCAGCGGGTTCCCAAACGCTGCACGCCGAACAGGCCGCCTTGCAGGCACTGATCGTGCAACTGCACAACGCCAGTGAAACCACGCGCCATTGGCGCGAAAAACTTGAGCCTCAAGATACCAAAGCGGCCCTGGAGCAGGTACTGCGCCAGGAAGGTTCACTGCTGCGTTGGTTGCAACCCGCCTGGTGGCGCCTGCGTGGCGAACTTCAACGCCGCTACGACTTCAGTCAGCACGCTATTCGCCCCAGCCTGCGCAGTGTGCTCGACAACCTGGCCGGCGAACACCGCGCCACTGCCGAGCTGCACGTCGAACAGCAACGCCTGCAAAGTCGCTATGGCATCCAGGATATCGACTTGTTCGTGCACAATCTGAACGCCCTGCTACAGCAACTGAGCGCATCACCGTTGTTGCGAAAGTGGGTCGAAGGTCTGCGTGGCAACCCGAGCACCTTGCCCGGTGTACGCCAGGAAGCCAGCCTGCGCCAGCCCATAGCGCGCCTGGACAAGCTGGTTGCCCAGCATTGCGTGTTCGACCCGGCGCCAAGCCTGGCCGAGCTGGCCGAATACCTGCGCGACCTGCGTGAAGAACTCGACGAACTGCCCGACACCCTCCCCCTGCTCAACGAGCTGCACCAGGCCGATCCCGTCTGCCTTGCGGTCGTGCAGCAGTATGCTTTGCCACAGCACGCGCTGGACGGGTTGATTGCCCAGGAAAACCTGACCCGCCTGTACCGCGCCAACCCGCAGTTGGCACGCTTCGATGGCCCGGCCTTGAGCCTGGCCGCGCGTCAGGTCAGCCAGGCTGAAAGTAACCTGCTCAAGAGCAATGCTCACGTGCTCAGCGCTACGCTGCACCAGCGTTTTTTGGAGCATGTAAAGCAATCGGCGATGTCGGTGACACAATTGGACGCGCCGGCCCGCGAGTTCAAGAAAGCCTATGCCAAGGGCCGTCGCGAACTGGAACATGAGCTGGGCAAGACCATGCGCTATCGCTCCATTCGCGAAATGGCCAGTGGCGACAGCGGTCGGGTGATCAACGACCTCAAGCCCATCTGGCTGATGAGCCCGTTGTCGGTGTCCGACACCCTGCCGTTGACCCCAGACCTGTTTGATGTGGTGATTTTTGACGAAGCCAGCCAGATCCCCAGCGAGGAAGCCGTGCCAGCCCTGAGCCGCGCGCAGCAGGTGATTGTGGTGGGTGACGAGATGCAGTTGCCACCGACCAACTTCTTCTCCAGTGCCGGCGACCAGGACGATAACGACCTGATTGCCATGGAGGACGGGGAACAGATCGCAATCAACCTCGATGCCGACAGCCTGCTGAGCCAGGCCGCACGCAACTTGCCGGCGACCCTCCTGGCCTGGCACTACCGCAGCCGGCACGAAGCGTTGATCAGTTTCTCCAACGCAGCGTTCTACGAAGGGCGGCTGATCACCATTCCTGACCGGCGTATCGAGCGCCCTGCCCCAGCCCACGCCGCCCTGGACTCCACCGATGCCCAGGCGGTGATTCAGGGTGCCAACACGCTGCTCGACAGCCCGATCAGCTTTTTGAAGATGAGCGATGGCGTCTACCTCAGCCGCAGCAACCTGACCGAAGCCCGCTACATCGCCAACCTGGTGCGTGAACTGCTGCAACGCGAGACCGGCCTGAGCCTGGGCATTGTGGCCTTTTCCGAGGCCCAGCAAGGTGCCATCGAGCAAGCCCTGGAAGACCTGGCCAGCAACGACCCGGCCTTTGCCACACGCCTTGAGCGCGAGTATCTGCGTGAAGATGCCGGGCAGTTCAATGGCCTGTTCGTCAAGAACCTGGAGAACGTCCAGGGTGATGAGCGCGATGTGATCATCCTGAGCATCTGCTACGCGCCGGGACCGAACGGCAAGATGTTGATGAACTTCGGCCCGATCAACCAGCGCGGCGGGGAAAAACGCCTTAACGTGATCTTCAGTCGTGCGCGCAAGCGCATGGCGATTGTCTCCAGCATTGAGTCCGAAGCCATCACCAACACCCACAACGATGGTGCCGCCGCACTGCGTGCGTTCCTGCAGTTCGCCCAGGCCAGTGCCAGCGGGGATGCGCCGCGCTCCCAGGGTATCCTCGCCAACCTCAATCCAGGCGCCAAGCAGTCCTTTGCCGTCAGCCTGCCCAAGGACCACCTGCGCAGTGCCCTCGCCGCCGCGTTGCGCAAGCGCGGCCATTCGGTCCAGGAATATGTCGGGCGTTCACAGTTCCGCTGTGACCTGGCGATCAGCGATGCCAGCGGTGAACACTTCAGTCTGGGGGTGCTGCTGGAAAGCGACACGTCGGCCGCGGCTGACGTGCGTGAGCGTTACATCTTCCGCCCGACGGTTTTGCGCAGCTTTGGCTGGAAGATCATCGATGTGCTCAGCCATGACTGGTTGCGCGACCCGGAGGAAGTACTCAATCGCATCGAAGCGCTGCTTCGGGGTGAGGAAGCGTCTGCACTGCCGGCGCCGGAACAGGCCGTGGAAACTGTCGAGGTCGAAGCCGAGCCACCGCCCCTCCCTGAAGCGGCACCGTCAATGCGCGAGTTCACCTATGGCGAAGGCCACTCCAACAAATTCTGGCGTATCGGCGTCACGGAGGCTGAGGTGGTGGTGAGTTTCGGCCGCATCGGTACCAAGGGCCAGACTCTGATCAAATCCCTAGAGAGTCCTGAACGCGCGTTGCGCGAAGCAGAGAAGCTGATCGCGGAGAAACTGCGCAAAGGGTATCAAGAGCAGGCGCGTTCAATCTGAACGCGCTGCTGCGGCCCGAACATGAACATTAATTTATGAACATTCCGATATCAGACGGGTTTTGCCGCCCGTCCGTGCTGGGCGCCTCTGAGGCTCAGCAGGCCTTCGATGCCTCGCCCAAGCGGTGGTAAGCACGGTTGAAATAAACCAGGCCCTCGTCCGCGCCGCTTTGGCGAATGGTCTGGACCTCACAGTAGAAGATACTGTGGGAGCCCACTTCATGGACCTGCACGATCCGGCAGTCGAAATTCACCAGCGCTTGCAGCATCACCGGCGCACCGCTTTCAAGCGTGGTCCAGCCTGTGACGGCAAAGCGCTCATCCATGCTCAACGTGCGGTCGGCAAAGGCACCGGACAAATGCTGATGGTCGCCGCACAGGGTGTTCACACACACTGTGCCGTTGCGCTTGAAATGCTCGTTGGAATGAGAGGAACGGTTCATGCACACCAACAGGGTGGGCGGTGAATCGGTCACGCTGCACACCGCCGAGGCGGTAAAACCGAACCGGCCTGCCACGCCATCGGTGGTGATGACCGACACGGCACCGCCCAACATGGCCATTGCATTGCGAAAGCTGCCTACGTCTACCATGATCGTTCCCCTTAGATATCCAGCACGAGTTTTTTGGATTTGGCTCGTGAACAGCACACTAGAATTTGGTCATTGCCGGCCTTTTCGTCGTCCGTGAGGTACACGTCCCGATGGTCCGGCTCGCCTTCGAGCACATCGCACAGGCAGGTACCGCAGACACCCTGCTCGCAGGAAATTTCGATCTTGATCCCGACCTGCGCCAGTGCGGCGAGAATGCTCTGCCCTTCTGCCACCTGCACGGTCTTGCCGCTGCGGGCTGCCACCACTTCGAAGCTGCCACCTGAGCTGTCCACTTCCACTTGGAAATATTCCTTATGGATGTGCGTTTCGGTGTAGCCCTGGTCGCGTGCGCCCTGGATCACCCAGTCCATGAAACCTGAGGGGCCGCAGGTATACATGTGCACGCCGGCCTCGCCTTTGCCTAACACCTTGGCCAGGTCGAGCTTCTGTTCAGGCCCCTCATCATCGAAGTGAGTGAACACTTGCGCGGCAAACGGTGCGTTGGCCAGCTCTGCCAGGAACGCGCTGCGGCCGCGCTCACGCCCGCAGTAATGCAGTTCGAAGGTGTTGCCCGCCGCGTGCAGTGCATAGGCCATGGCGATCATCGGTGTGATGCCGATCCCGCCACCCAGCAGCACCGAGCGACGCGCCTCGACGGCCAGCGGGAACAGATTGCGCGGTACGCTGATCTGCAACTCACGGCCTTCGAGCAGGGTGTCATGCACCCCGACCGAGCCACCACGCGAGGCCGGATCCTTGAGCACGCCCAGGCGATACAGGCTCGGATCGGCGGGGTTGCTGCACAAGGAATACTGACGTACCAGCCCCGGGCCGATATGGATCTCCACGTGCGCACCGGCGTCGAACACCGGCAGCGGCGCGCCGTCGCGACGGGTCAGGTCCAGAACGACAACGCCGCCCCCTTGCAGCTCGCGCTTGCGCACGACTACGTCCAACAGTTCTTCAGTCATGGCCGTTATTCCATGGAGTTCGCAAAGGCCGCCGTGGCGGCCGCTATCAGTCAGCGCATGAACAAGCCGCCATTCACATCCCAGGTCGCCCCGGTGGTGAAATAGGCTTCGGGCCGGGCCAACTGCACAATCAGGTCGCCGAGAAAATCCGCGTCTCCCAGGCGCTGCACCGGGATATTGGCGAGCAGTCCCGGCAGGCGTTCGACCGGTATGGCTGCGCGCACCGCCGCCGACTCGATAGGGCCTGGGGCGATGGCATTGACCGTCACCCCACGCGCGGCGAACTCTTTGGCGAAGATCTTGGTCAGCGTCACGATGCCGCCTTTGCTCGCGGCATAGTGCGCGCCGGTCGCAGTGCCGCCGTTCTGTCCGGCCAGGGACGCCATGTTGATGATCCGCCCATAGCCGGTTTCGGCCATGTACGCGCCCAGCACCTGGCAGCCGAGGAACACGCTGCGCAGGTTCAGACCTACCACGGCGTCGAATTCCTCGGGGCTGATCTGCATCAGCGGCGTGGTCTTGGTGACGGCAGCGTTATTGACCACCACGTGCAGCGCGCCGAAGCGCACCAGCACCTGGTCCAGGCCCGCTTCGAAATCGGCTTTGCTCCCGGCGTCCAGTTGCAGCGCAAGCGTGCGCTCCCCCCCCGGGTCCAACTGGTGGGCGCACGCCTGTGCGGCTTCAAGGTTGAGGTCGGTGATCGCCACCGAGTACCCGGCCCGCAGGAGGCTGGCGCAGAAATGCTGCCCTAGCCCCTGCCCCGCGCCCGTCACCAATGCGATATGGCTCATGTCGGTGCTCCTCAAAGGATGTAGCCGATACCGGCAAGGGCATCGTCACTGTTGATCAGGCTCACCACTTTGCGCTGAATCTTGAAACCACCCTCGCTGCGGATCAGTTGGTAGGTAAGGTCGGCGCTGTAGAACTTCAGGCTTTCCTTGCGGAACTCACGGATGTTCTGCGCGCAGCGCACAGTCACCTGCACGCCGTCATCGGCCAACACCCGGAACCGCGACTGCATGCGCACCGTGCGCGGTTGCGGGCTGGTGGAGATCGATTCGCCGCCGGTCAGGCGCTGCACCCGCAGTTCACGCATATGATGGTCGTCGTAGGCGTAGTTAAGGGTGTTCTCGAAGTCGGTTTCCCTCGGGTCGATGGGGATGATGTAGGTGCCCTTCTCGGTCCACATCTTCAACCAGCCGTCGTATTCTCCGTGGTCGAGCATGTCGCCTTCCTGCCAGATGAAAGCGGTCACTTCTTGCAGTAGTTGCAGGTTCATAAGGTTCTCCACGGTCAGGCCGACATCATCTTTTTCCACTGCTGGTAGGCGGCGCGCATGCCGGTTTCGGCACTCACATCGGATACCAGGCCGTCTGCACTGGCCTGCTCGCCGGGCAAGCCACGGTTGAGCATGATCCACAGGTCGTCACCGGCGCTGGCGCCCTTCTGTACCCGCTCCCAGGCCTCGGAATCGTCCGGGGTGCCGAAACCCATCGGGCCCTGGAAGTGCTCGTGCAGACGCAGGCGATAACGGTTGGCCACGGCCGGGCCGCCGTCCATGGTGATCACCGAGTGGTGGATTTCGGTTTCGGTCACCGAGATCGGCTGCAATACCCGGAAAAACGCCATCGAGCACGCGACGTTGGGGAACAGGTTGAGGTTGAAGCCGGTACCGCCGACCGCACGCACAATACGGCGTACTTGCTGCTCCTCGATGCCTTCGTCACGCAGCTCGGCTGCCAGCCCTTCGAAACGCTCGGGGATCGGCTTGTAGAGGTCTGCCTCAAGGTCGATCAAGTCGGGAATCATCACCATCACGCTGTGACCGTTGCCCAGGTCCTCGACGTAGCCGGGCCCCTTGACGAAGTCGAACAGCGCCAGGGTTTGCTCGTCCACCGACGACAGGAAGCTCTTATGCACCAACGGGAAGTGGTAGGCGTCGGTGGTGTTTTCCAGCTGGATCTTCCAGTTGCCGGGGAAGCGGAAACGGTGCTCGCCCGGCACCTTGATGCCATAGCCGGCGCCCTGCTTCATGAACAGGTCCATCCATTTCTTCGCTGCGCCGAGATAGTCCTCAAGCGGCTCGATGTCGTCCTTGAAGGTGGCGAAGATCATGCCGGCATAGCTTTCGGTGCGCAGGCTGACCAGCGGCAGTTCGGCCTTGTCGATGCAGTCGCCGTAGCTTTCCGGGTGTGGAATGCCACGCAGCGAGCCATCGAGTGCGTAACCCCAGCCGTGGTACGGGCAGACGAAGCTGTTGGTCTTGCCTTTCTTGTGTTCGCACACGGTGGCGCCACGGTGGCGACAGCGGTTGAGCAACACGTGCACGTCTTTCTTGCGGTCACGCACCACGATCACCGGCTGCTTGCCGATATAGGTGGTCTTGTAGCTGCCGTTGTCGGGGATCTCGCTTTCGTGGGCGACCCAGATCCAGGTGCTGTAGAAAATCTTCTCCAGCTCGGCGTTGAACAATTGTGCGTCGGTGTACATCGAGGTGTGGACGCGGTCTGCCTGCACCAGGTCGGCAGGGTCGACGTCGAGGTTTACAGCGGGAATCAGCTTGCTCATGGGAGTGTCCTCGTCGGCATCAAGTGCGCTGAATAATCAGCTCGCGCCCAACCCGGGCTTCAACCTTGGTGTAGCGCCACAGCTTGTAAGGGCCATCGCCCACCGGGGTGCTACGAAACAGGTTGCACGCGGCATGCACGGTCTCGATGTCCGGCACGTCGGCCAACAGGTAGGTGGTCCAGGGGAAGCCATCGGACGGCCCGACCATGCTCTGGTCGTCATCCATATTGCCCAGCACCTTGACCCCGGCCAGGTCGTGGATACCGTTCCACATTGCACTGAACGCTGCCCACACCTGCAATTGTTCGTCGCGCGGGGCATCGAAAAAATTCTGGTTGATGCCCATGCAGAACAGCACGCGCAAGGTCTTCTTATCGCTCATTTCATTTCCTCGACGGTTAGAGGTAGCCAGGCAAAGGCTGTTTGCCGAAGAACATGGCTCCGGCATTTTGATAGGTGATGTCGCCCATGAAAGCGTGCTGGGTCACCACCTGGGCGTCGTTGACGCAGCGTGCCAGCGGGCTGTCGTTGTACACACCGCTCATGCCCGAGAGCATCTGCGCGGTGCGCGCCACATCGGCAGCGACGCGGGTGGCATGGGTCGACGACAGGCGCAGCAGGTTGGTTGCGGCCACCGGCACCGCATCGCCGGCCAGCACATAATCCCAGGCGCGGTCGATGGACTCGTAGAAGAACGCTCGCGCGGCACGCAACTCGGCTTCCGCCCGCGCAATATCGACCTGGGCCAGGGGCCGGTCGGCAATCGCCGGGGCGCCGGTGACCGAGACGCGCCCGCTGGCCATGTCCGAAAGGGCATCCAGTGCCGCGCGGGCGACGCCAAGGCCGACGACCGAAAGCACTTGGGTGGCGAACGACAGCGACGGGTAACGAAAGAACGGCTCGTCCAGGTTCGGCAGGCCGCCGCGCACGAAGGTCCACTCCTCGCAGACCCGCACGTTTTCCACCACCAGGTCATGGCTGCCGGTGCCGAGCAGGCCGACGGTGTCCCAGGTTTCGTCGATGCGTATCTCACTGCGCGGCATCACGGCAATGCGTGGCAGGCCGAAGGTGTCGCCGCTCTTCGGGGCAATGCCGACGCCGACAATGTCGGCGCCCAGGGAGCCGCTGGAGTATTTCCAACGACCATTGACCACAAAGCCGCCTTCGACCACTTCCGCCGGTTGCGGCGGAAAGATGCCACCGGCGAATACCCGGTCAGGGCCATCGGCATACACCTTGGCGATGCTGTCCAGCGGCAGTGCGGCAAGGTAGACCGGGCTCATGCCGAAGCTGGCAACCCAGCCGGCGGAGCCATCGGCCTGAGCAATACGCTCGATCAACTGGCAGAACTCGGCCGGCGAACACTCCAGGCCACCGAAGCGCTTGGGCACCAGCGCCCGGTAAACGCCGTGCTGTTTGAAGGACTCGATCACATCCCGCGAGATGTGGCGCTGGCGGTCGAATTCACCGGCCCTGGCACGCTCACGCACATCGACAAGCAAGGCGTCGAAGGTCGGGCCACTCGCAAGCGAGCTCACGGTATCAACCGCTGGTTTTTTTAGCGAATGCATACATTTACTCCGTTGTCAGGAACGGTATTGGGCTGAGCAGGAAGGCAATGTCGAGATGGGACGGGAGACGGAACGGAGGCGATGGATCGGCATAGTGGTTACCTTTGTTTTTGTGGGTGCCGTTGGGGTGAATCTGAGCCCGAATACGTGAATTGTCAATTGATTAATCGCGATTAAAAACAACACTAATCACGTAATAACACAGCGATAAACTCATAGGATAAAATGATTAAGTCACTGTATTTATTAATTTAAAATTATTTTTATAGGTGTTTATTTCTTGAGATTCATTCAAATTAAAACTGTGCGATTATCGGCAAATATGAATATTTTTTAGCGTCGTGCTTTTAGCGCAACGGTGAGAACGGCGCCGGTAGGTAAACCGTGGAATGCATCTGCTTGAGCTGCGGCGCCGAATCTTCAGGTGGCCAGGCGCCGTCGACCACGGCGCGTATACCCGGGAATAATCCGCCCTGGTGCAACGCTCTATGGCCTTGCACCAACCGCGCAACGTCGGTGCCAGCCGGCTAAAAGCTAGCCCTCGCCCGCCTCGCGCAAGCTCCGCTCCAGACGCGGCAAGGCTTGAGGCACGGCGCGACTGCCCTTGTCGGGCAGTCGCGGGAGCGTGCAAAACGGGCGGGGGGAGTGAGCGCTATTGGCGAGGCACCGGTAACTCGGCGTCGCTGTTCCAGGCCTCAACCGGGCGACTGAACAGGTTTTCGGTCTGGAAATGCGCAATGCGCCACTGCCCGTCTTCCTCGGCAAAGCGCACGTTCAGGCGCGCGGCGTTAAGGTGGGAGGCGCCGCTGGCGAAGGTGGACGTCTGCAACATCACCCAACTGCCAAGCACGGTATCGTCCTGCACCTCGATCAGCTCGCTGGTGAGGAAGTGCACGTTGAGGGCAAAGTGCGCCGGGGTTTTCATGTAACCGGCGAACATCGCGGCAATCGCTTCGCGTCCACGATAACCACCGAAGCTCTGGGCGTACTTCGCGCCTTTGCCCTCCCACACCGCATCAAGGGTGAACAGACCGGCCAGTTCGTGCAGTGGCGTGCGTGCATCGAGTGCATCACACAGCACCATGTAGCGGTTCATGCAGGCACGGGCGCTGGCTTCGATTTCAAACCGGCGCAGGCGTCGCTCCAGGTCCGCTCGCGGGATGGTCGCGTTCATTTCAGACCTCTCCCCCGGCGTACAGACGCTCGAGTACGCGGCCGGCAATGGCCAGCAGTTGCTCATCGGCGCCCTTGGCCCCCACCAGTTGCAGGCCCACCGGAAGTCCTTCGGCGCTGGCCAGCGGCATGCTCAGCGCCGGGTGTCCCGACAGATTGAACGGGCGCACGAAGGCGGTCATTCCGAGCACTGCCTGGGTGTCAGTTGCCTCGGTCAGGGTCAAGGGGAAGTCCGGCATGGTCGGCAGTACCAGCACATCGACGTGCTGCAAGGCGGCGTCGACTTCGGCCGTGAACTGCGTGCGCACCCGCTCGGCTTCGGCCAGCGCGGCCGCCGTGGTATTGCCGGCGGCGGCCAGGCGCGCAGCGATGTCGGCACCCACCTTGCCGGTTTCCAGCAAGTGACCGCACGCATCGAAGGTTTCGCGGTTGATGACCACCATGCCAGCGTCATAGGCCGCCTTGAGGCTGGGCAGCGTGAGACGTTCACCGGGTAGACGGATCACCGCGATGGCGGCATCAATCACACGCTGTACGGCGGCGCTAGCCTGCACCGTGACGATGCCCAGGCGCGGCGCATCCGGCGGCGCCACTGACGTGAAGCTGGCGTCGATCGCCTGCATCGCCGTGACCAGCATCGGCAGGCTTGCGGCAAACGGACCGACGCAGTCGAGGCTGCTGTGCGCCGGCATGACGCCACGGCGGCTGACCCGCCCGAACGTCGGCTTGAAGCCGAACACCCCACAGCAACACGCCGGGATGCGCACAGAGCCGCCGGTGTCGGTTCCCAGGGAAAAATCCGCCAGCCCAGCCGCCACGGCAGCGGCCGAGCCACTGGAGGAGCCGCCCGGAATACGCCCCGGGAAACGCGGGTTGGGCGCGGTGCCGGTCCAGTGATTGATGCCCGTGGTGCCAAACGCCAGTTCATGCAGGCTGGTCTTCCCCACCAGGCGACAGCCCTTCTCCAGCAGCGCCTGCACCACATCGGCGTGGACCGTGGCAGGTGCGGCATCCTCCAAGGCCTGGCTCGATGCACGAGTGGGCAGGCCAGCCAGATCGATTGTGTCCTTGACCATCACGGTCGGCCCATCGCCACCAAGGAAAAGCTGTTCAATCACCAGGGTCATGTCGGGTTACCTTCACTGTGAAATGCGGAATGGGGGCGCCCGATGCGCCCTTTCCTTTTTTCACACTCACCGAATATTACGTGAATTGTCAACTAAATTTCCCGGTGCAAAGCGGTCTGCTGTCCGGTCAAAAGCCGTGCCGAATTCACGAGAAAAGTCTATGATTGCTCGCCGCCCCCGACATGAGCAGACCATGAGCGCACCCAAAAAACACGCAGGCCGCTACGACCCCGGCAGTGAAGACTTTCACAAAGAGGATTTTCCGTTCTACTGGCTGGCCATGGTGCATGGTCGCTACAGCCAGTACATGGAAAAAGCGCTGAAGAAAATCGGCTTGGATATCCGGCGCTGGCGGGTGCTGTTCATTCTCAAGGAGAACGGCCAGTCGAGCATTTCCGAAATTTCCACCCACGCCATCGCCAAGCTCTCGACCATCACCAAGACGGTGTATCGCATGAAGGAAGACGGCTTGGTGGACACCGCGCCCTGCGAGGACGACGGCCGCGTGACGCAGGTGCGCATCACCGAACAAGGGCGTGAGGCGATTGAACGTATCCAGGTCGCCACGGGTGACGTGTTCAAGCGCAGTTTCACCGGCATGACCGAAGCGCAGATCCAGCGCCTGAACCGCATGCTCGAAACGGTGTTCGACAACCTCGGCGAACCCTAGATCAGCGGCGACACAACCTGTCAGGCATAACCAAATTCCTGGCAGGCTCGAACAAGCAGGCACGCGGGCATCGGTTTTTAATGCAAAGGTCTTTCGAGCGCCCCAGCGCGCGACGAATCCTTCATTGGAGCGCCACCATGCACATTGCCCTGCTGCCCTCAGTCGTTGCCTTCCTGGGTCGCGACCATTCCAACTTCATCAATGGCGCCGCGCACACCAGCGCCTCCCCCCAGCGCATCGGCGTGGTCGATCCCGGAACCGGCGAGACCGTCGCGCAGCTGCGTGACGGTCTCGCCGAGGATGTGAACCTGGCCGTCGACGGCGCCACCGCTGCCTTCAAGGGCGCCTGGGCGCAAGTCACCCCCTACCAGCGCGGCGTGCTGCTCAACCGCCTGGCCGATCTGATAGAGGCCAACGGCGAAGAGCTGGCGCAACTGGAAACCCTGAGTTCCGGCAAATCGATCAACCTGTCGCGGCATATCGAAGTGGGCCAGAGCGCCGTGTTCCTGCGCTACTTCGCCGGCTGGGCGACCAAGATCGGCGGCCAGACAATGACCCCGTCGTTCCCTTCAATGGCGGGTGAGCAGTACAGCGCCTACACCCTGCGCGAGCCGGTGGGCGTGGTGGCGGCCATTGTGCCGTGGAACTTCTCGCTGATGATCGGCGTGTGGAAACTGGGCGCCGCGCTGACCACCGGCTGCACGGTGGTGCTCAAACCCAGCGAATACACACCGCTGTCCCTGCTGCGCCTGGCGGAACTGGCGATCGAGGCGGGAATTGCGCCGGGCGTGATCAACGTGGTAAACGGGCGCGGCCAAGTGGGCCAGCAGTTGATCGAACACCCGGCCGTGCGCAAGGTGTCGTTCACCGGTTCGGTGCCCACCGGCATCGCGGTGGGCAAGGCCGCCATGGCGGCCGACCTGACCCGCGTCACCCTGGAGCTGGGCGGCAAGAATGCCGCCGCGCTGCTGGCCGATGCCAATGTCGATGACGCCGTAGCGCGCTTCGTGCAATCGGCCTATGTGCACCAGGGCCAGGTGTGCGCGGCCCCCGAGCGTTTGTTCGTGCACCGCTCCATCGTCGAGCAGGTGACGCAGAAGATGGCGGCGATGTTGTCGCAGATGGTCATAGGCTCGCCTCTGGATGAACAGGCTCAGTTCGGCCCGCTGTCGAACAAGCCGCACTTCGACAAGATCCTCGGCTTTTTCGACCGTGCCCTGCAGAGCAACCAAGTGATATGCGGTGCGCGTGCCGTGGACCGTTCCGGTTACTACGTGGAACCGACGCTGATCATCGCCAACGGCAAGGACGATCCGCTGCTGCATGAGGAAACCTTCGGCCCGGTGGTATGCGTGCTGGCGTTCGACGATGAAGAAGAACTGGTCACCTTGATGAACGACAGCCCGTTCGGCCTCACAGCCAGTATCTGGACCAACGACTTGTCCAGGGCCTTGCGCCTGATCCCGCGAATCGAGGCGGGGACGGTGTGGGTCAACATGCACACATTTGTCGACCCGAGCGTGCCATTTGGCGGGATGAAGGCGTCGGGCATGGGGCGTGAATTCGGCAGTGCGTTTATCGACGACTACACCGAGCTGAAATCCGTGATCATGCGCTATTGACCACACCGGACCTGTGGCGAGGGAGCTTGCTCCCACGCCGCAACCAGGCTCAGTGCCCGCGGCGCCTATAGCTGCTGGGTGTCAGCCCCGTCTGATTCTTGAACGTCTTGGAAAAATGCGCCGAATCGGCGAAGCCCCAATAGCTGCCGATCTCGGTGATCGAGCGATGTGCGCAAACGGGATCGCGAAGGTCCTGCGCGGCCTTCAACAGCCGCTCACGCAGAATATAGCGGCAGACGCTGTCGCCACTCACCTCAAACAACCTGTAGAGCTGGCGGCTGGAGATGCCCAGCTCTTCGGCCAGCGACGCCGGCGACAGCCGGGGTGAGTCAAGCCGCTGCTGGATGACGGATTGCACTTCATGCAGCTGCCACCCAGGGCAATGGTCGCTCGCACGGTACTCCAACACCGAGGCCAGCAACGCAACCAACGCCCTTTGCAGACCATCACCATCCTGCGGGCAAGACCACTGAGCCAGCTTACCCGCAGCGACCTGCCGTACCAGCGTGCCGAGCAGTTGGCCACAGCCCCCCGTGGTCGACAGCTTGCCGAAGCGGCTACGGTCCAGCCCCTTGAGCAACTCACACGGCAACGGGATCGACACATGGGCGAACAACCCTTTGGGGGTCATTTTCACCGCGCCGGAAAAGTCCAGCAAAGCCAAGTCACCTGCGTGAAGGTCAAGCACCTTGTCGCCCAGCTCAATGACCATCGAGCCCTGCTGCTGCAATACAAGAAAACACCGGGCCGATGAGCTGCGCCCGCTTGAGCGAGCGGCCTTGGCAATCACACTGGCATTGCTGCGAATGTGGGCGACCGCCGTGGTGCCCACCAGCGTCTGTTGCATTTCCCCGATGAAAAGGCTCTGGCAATGGTCATAGCGCGTGTCGAAACGACCGCAGGTCGCGCGCACACATTCGTTCCAGGTCGACAATGCTTGACCACGCATGGGTATTCCCCCTCTTCACTCGCTCACAATCCGGACATCACGGCGGTACCCGAAGCCCGGATGCGCTGGAACGCCAACTGGGCTCTCAACACCGCCGCGCCATAGATGGCCAGCACCGCCACCGAACAGGCACCCGAGAACACCAACACCGCCGAGTAGCCGAATGCCTCGATCAGAAAACCACCGATGGCCGGCCCGAATGCCGCACCGAGGGACAGGCACAGCGCGCCCAGCGCGACAAGCTTGCCCGACAGGTCGAACTCAGCCATGACGCCGAAGGTGTAAGCCAGCACGAAGCCGATCGAAAAGAGAAAGCAAATAACGCCTACGACGTAGGTCGTCAGGGAAGAAAACTGCGACAGTGCCACCAGGCCCAGTAACTCGGCGAGGATAACCACAGCCACCGGCATGAAGCGCCCCACCTTCAGGCCGATCGCCGACGCGATGAAGCCGCCGCCGGCATTGATCAAGAAACCCAGCGCCAGCACCATGCCGATGGTGTCGGAGGCCAGGCCGGTCTTTTTCCCCATAAGCTCCAGGAATGCCCACACCGACATGATGCCGGTCAGGAAAATCAGGCTGGCCACCAGGCTCAACCATACGATGATGCGACTCTCGGCGGTCGCAATCCGCCCGGCGTTCCCGGGCACCTCCAGCTGTCGCTCGCTACGGCGCGGTACCCAGGGCAGCGGCAGGATGCCCATCACCGCCATGGCAATGGCGATGGTGATCAGCATGCCTTCAAAGCCCCACACCGGCGCCACCGCCACGGGTAGCACGATGAGCAGGAAGGCGCCCGGCACGGTCTCGATACCCAGCTTGAAACCAAACGCACGCTCAGGCTGCGAACTGTCACCGAAGATCGTCATCGCCAAGGCATACAAGGCGCCTGTCCCGGCGCCCGCCAGAGCCATGATCGCCAACAGCGCTTCATAGCTAGGATCTCGCAGCACAAACAAGATCGCGCCCACCACCAGCGCTGACGAGAGTGCCGAAATGACCCGCCAACTGAGCCGGTGAATCCACAGCAGGGACGCCAGCCCGAACGCGCCAAACCCCAGGTTCATGGCCATGGCCAAGTTGCCCAGTTGGTGCTCGCCGAGCCCGAAACGCTCGGCAAACGCGCCAAACAGAACGGGCAGCACGTTCAATAACAAGGCACCTGCACCCGAAACCAAGCCTGCACACACATAGACAGAGGTCTTATCGATCGAATTTATTTTTGTAGTTTTCATCCAGGTATCCCGGTTTTTTTAAACAGAAGCTCACGCTTACTTAACGACGGCAGTCACCGCGCTAGCGCGGGCAGGCGTGCGAAGGGTCACGCAATAAGCGACCAGCGAGCCCAGCCCGCAACACCCCACCACCCAACACATCGGCCAGGCGCTGCCATCAGCCAAATGACTGACCCACAGGCTGGCCAACGCCCCAGTGGCAAATTGCACCGAAATTCCCAGCGCCACGCTCGCGCCGGCCTGGCGTGGAAACAGCATCATCAGGCTGGCCATGCAATTGGCGCCGATCAAACCGGTCACGCCCATGTACAGCACCATGCAACACACGATGCTCGCCAGCCCACCCCATTCGGTATACCCGACCAGCATCAGCGCCAGCCCTGCCCCGCTCACCAGCACCGCACCGACGCCGAGCATGCGTTGCGGCCCAAAACGACCCACCCAACGCGCGTTGATGAAGGTCACCAGGATGATGCCGAGGATGTTCAGGGCGAACAAAGCGCTGAACACCCGGGGCGAGACACCGAAATACACGACGTACACAAAAGGCGAAGCCGTGATAAAGGCGAACATGCCGCCAAACCCCAGGGACATGCACAGGATCAGCGCCATCGCCCTGGGTTGCCGGGCGATGGTCAGGTACGCCGCGAAGGCCGCCCCAACGGACGCCCCGCGATCCTGTACCGGCAGGCTTTCCTTCAGGGTCAGGGCCACCAGCAACAGGCACAGGCTGGACAGGATGAACAAGGTGGCAAAGATCGTGCGCCAACCCTGGATCAGCACCAGCCAGGTCCCGATCATCGGCGCGACCAGTGTCGCCATCATCGTCAGCACGTGCATCCACGACAGCACTTTGGCTGCCTCCGCCAGGCCTACCCTGTCCCGGGCGACGGCGCGTGCCAGCACCAGCGCGCCCGCGCCACCCAACGCCTGGAAGAAGCGCCAGGCAATCAGTTGCTCGACGCTACCGGCAAACAGGCAACCCAGGGTCGCAGTCGCGTACAGCACCAGACTGCCGAGCAGCAACGGGCGCCGGCCATAGCGGTCGGACAGCGGGCCGTAGCACAGCATGCCCAGGCACAGCCCGGCGAGAAACGCGCTGATGGTGTGCTGCACCTGCGCGGTGCTGGTCGACAAGTCATCGGCGATTTGCGGAAAACTGGGCAGGTAAGTATCAATCGAAAACGGCCCAAAGGCCGTCAGGGATGAGAGCAATACAATCAGACGTGCCCGCGGTTTCATCGGCCGGGAATCGCGAGGCTGTCAAGAAATGCGATGACCAGCCGGTTGAACGTCTCGCCCTGGTCGTCGTGCACATAGTGGCTGGCGTCCGCGACTTCGGCCGTGCGCACGTGCGCATTGCTGTCGCGCATGGCTTGCAGCGTCGCCGCCGGCAAAAAGTCCGAGCGCATACCGCGAATGAACAATGTCGGACAATCCAGCGCGCGTACCGCCGGCCACAGATCGGTAGGCTCAATGCTCAGGCGCGCCTCGGCGATGCCTTGTTGATCGTGGCGCCAGGTGATCGCGCCCGCGCTGTCCTTCATCGAGTGCGCCAGCCGCGACGTCAGGCCCTGCGCCGACAAGCCAGGACGCGACGCCTGCCAGAACGCACGGGCGGCGTCCCAATTGTCGAAACGCAACGGGGTCTGGTTCATCTCGCGACGAATGCGCGCAGCACCGTCGCCCTGGCTGGAGGAACCAGGCCCGATGTCTTCGATGATCAGGCCAATCAAGCGCCCCGGCTGCTGCCGTGCGTATTCCAATGCGTTGGCGCCCCCCAGCGAGTGGCCCAGCAACACGAACCGCTGCAAGCCGACATAGGCGACAAAGTCCTGCAGGTCTTCCACATAGGACTGCGTGTGATAACTGGCGGCCGGTGCCCAGTCACTCAGCCCGCGTCCGCGCTGGTCCAGGGCATAGATGCAATAGCCATCGCCCAGCGCTTCTACCAGCGACTCCCAGGTCTGGGCGTAAGCGCGCAAACCATGCAGCAGCACCAGCGGCACGCCGCCCGGCTTGCCCCAGCGTAGAAAATGCAGACGCAAGCCTGCGCGATTGGTGAAAAAAATGCTGTCTGGGGACATTGCCTGGTTCCGCCGCTCAGTAAAGGAGAAACACCGTTTTTCTGGGACTGTTGCGGTGCATGTGACCTAGAAACGATCAAACCGATAAGGGCTCGGGTCGATGATCGGGGTATGCCCGCTGACGATATCGGCGGCCAAGTGGCCCGCCGCCGGCGAGGTGCCGAAGCCGTGCCCGGAGAAACCGGTGGCCACGGTCAGGCCGGGGATTTGCGCGACCGGACCAATCACCGGATTAGAATCCGGGGTGACGTCGATCGTGCCGGCCCAGGCCTGGGCAATCCTGGCGTGTTCGAACACCGGCCAGGCCGCCTTTAGGTTGTTCATCGCATCGTTATTGAGCCGCGGGTTGACCGCCGGGTCCTGTACGCGCACGCGTTCGAACGGGCTGACACTGTCGGCCGACCAACGTCGCGAAAGCACCAGGTCATTGAAGAAATACGTGCCCAGTGACACGTTCAATACGCTGCGCTGCGCGCGAAACTGCGGCATGTATTGCCTGGCCAGCAACAGGTGATCGAGGGTCAGGAAAGCATCCAGTTTACCGCGCTGGGTGATGATGAAGCCGCCGTCCGTGTGCTTGCGAAACGAAAAGTCCGGCGCGCCCACGGCAATCTCGGTGGGGCCCTGCATCGGATGGGTGCGCAACACCGAACAGGTCAGGGCCAGGGTCGGCAACGATACGCCGAGGTTGCCCAGGAAGCGTCGCGACCACATGCCGCCAGCCAGTAACACCTGGTCGCAGCGGATCTCGCCTTTTTCAGTGACCACGCCGCTGACTTTGCCAGCGGACATCTGCAGCGTACGCACTGCACACTGCTCGATGATCACCACGCCCAGGGCCATGGCGGCCTTGGCGATCGCGCTGCTGGCCAGGGTCGGTTCGGCGCGCGCGTCGGAGGGTGTGTAGATGCCGCCGGCCCACTCACCGGCGCCGCCCGGCACTTTTTGTGCGATTTCGCGGTTGCTCAGCAGCCGAGAATCCAGTGACAGGTGCTCGACCGATTTGAGCCAACCTTCATGCATCGCCATTTGCGCCTCGTTGCGGGCGACGAACATGATGCCTTCCTGGCGATAACCCACATCCGCACCGACGCGATCGGGCATTTGCGCCCATAAGCGGTCAGCGGCCAGGGCCAGCGGAATATCGTGGGCGTGACGACTGGTCTTGCGTACCCAGCCCAGGTTGCGTGAGGACTGCTCGCCGGCGATACGGCCTTTTTCCAGGACCACCACCGGGATATTGCGTTCGGCCAGTGTCAGTGCGGCAGTCAAGCCAATGATGCCGCCGCCGATGATGACGACGGCGGTCGTGGAGGGAAATTCGGTGGACGTATTCACGGGCGCAATAGTCGGGGCCATGATCAAGACTCGCAAAACAATAGAGGTCGGCCGCGCGAGGACGCGGCCGCATAACGGGTCACTGCGACAGGCGAATCACTTCGACCTGGGCCTTGGAGGCGTTGCGATACGCCGTCACTTCCAGCTCCACCTTGTATACCGTCGAACCCAGCGGCGGGCAGGTGACGGTACTGGCCGGGTCGACACCACGGAACTTCTCGCCGATCAGGCCCATCACCGCTGGCACGTCCTTGGGGTCCTGGATAAATACCCGCGAGCACACCACATCGGCCAGGCTTGCATCGACGGCGGCCAGCGCGGTTTCGATGTTGGCGAACACCTGATGCGTCTGCTCAAGGATGTCCTCCGGGATCAGTTTCGTCTGCGGGTGGCGCCCGGCGGTATTGGACACATAGATCCAGTTGTCCACCACCACCAGGCGCGAATAGCTGGCCTGGTCTTCAAAGGGTGAGCCGGTCTTTAGCTTGATGATTTTGGTCATGTCGTAAGTCTCGTCAGTGGGTTAAAGGATGGCTTAGCGCAGGACGGGGGTTTCCCACAGGTTAAGCTTCACGCCGATGCCTTTTTCCACGGCATTGCGATACACCACGGTGCCCCAGGCCACGTCTTCCACAGGCATGCCGCCCACCGACATGATGATGATCTCTTCATCATTGCTACGGCCCTGGGCATCACCGGCGACGATCTTGCCAATGTCTTCGAGCTCTTCGGGCTGCATCGTGCCTTCGGCGATCATGTCCATGAACCGCACACCGATGACCGGCACGCAGTGGTGCGCAGGCTTGGGCAATTCTTCGAACCAGGCTTCGTAGAGGCCGGTGTTGTCCAGCACCTTGCGCACGTCGGCGCGCTCCATCCCCTCGTCCAACGAGCAGGATGCCGGCATGGCCATGAAACAACCCGGCTTGACCCACTCGCGCTTCACAATTGGGTAGTTTGAGGGGTCACCTGTCTCACCGGAGCTACAATAAGTAACAAGGTCGGAACCACGGACCACCTCTTCGAGGCTGTCGACCACGGTGATCGTGGTCACCTGTGGGTAGGTGTCTTTCACCCAGCCAATAAAATCATTCAGGCTTTTCTCGCCACGACCCTTGATCTTCAAGGTATCGATATGCGGGCAAACGGCGATGAAAGCGGCGAGCGTGGTCTTGCCCATCACGCCAGGGCCGAGCAGGCCGACCACTTTCGAGTCCTTGCGGGCCAAGTGCCGTGCGCCCACGCCGGGGATCGCACCGGTGCGATACGCCGACAGCAGGTTGGCAGACATATGCGCCAACGGTGCGCCGGTGTCGGGGTCGTTGAGGGTGAACATCAGGATCGAACGTGGCAGGCCTTTTTCGCGGTTGGCGATATTGGAGCCGTACCATTTGACGCCTGCGGTGCAGAAGCTGCCGCCCAGGTAGGCCGGCATTGCCATCATGCGGCGGTCAGCGGTGGGCTTGGGCATGTTCGGGAAAGGCGAATCCTTCGGAAACACCACCATCGCGCCGTGAGAATCGTTGTTTGGTCCGGCCATGCGGTAGTCACCGCTATAGAGCAGGCCGAACATCTCCTCCATGGTATTCACACAGGCAAGCATGTCGGTTACGCCTGCGCGGATCATGTCCTGCTCGGACAGATAGATGAAGTCAATTTTTGTGGTAGTGGACATTATTATTCTCGACGGAAGATGAAGTCGCTGCGGTAGGCGCTGCTCCCACGCTATCGAGGTCGAGTATCAGTGAGTGTTTCAGGGCGGTATTGTAAATTTCGGACATCAAGGTTCGTCTCCGTCCGCAGAGTTGGCGCGATAAATGCGTGAATATTCCCGCATATCCCACGCCAAGGTCCGGCCATGCCCAACCTGTGTTCACCGCCGCTGCGGCAAACCGCTTACGAACAACCCTGGTTCGTACTCAACTCTTCACGGTATTCGGTAATGCCCTCCGAGCACCCGGCGATTTCGCATTTCTACGCCTTCGATGTCGCTCACTCGGCGGATCTGCTGGCGGTGCCGGACGGCTGCGTGGATATCGTGTTCGACTGTGACGCCACGCGCCCAAGTGTGAGGATTTGTGGTACCCCGCTGGAGGCGCAGCAGGTCGAACTGCTGCAGGGTCATCATTACTTCGGCGTGCGCTTTGCGCCGGGGGTTATCCCAGGTTTCATCAACGTTGTGGCCGAGGACCTGACCGAACAGGAATGGGATCTGCTGGAAGTGTCTACGTTTGCCCAGCGCATTTTCGAAAGCATCGTCCAGGCCCCGCAGTTGCAGGAGCAGATAAAGCTGTTCAGCGATTACCTGGCCCCGCGCCTCATCGGCCGAAGCTCCAAACTCACGACCATGGTCATCCAACAGGCGCTTGCGCATCGCGGTGACCTGCGTATCCAGCAACTGGAAGAACTCAGCGGGTACACCAGCCGCACGATTCATCGCCAGTTCAGCCAGGACACCGGCCTGTCGCCCAAGACGTTCTGCCGGATCATTCGCTGCCAGGCGGCGCTGGAAACCCTGAACACCCGGCACGATGTGTCGTTCTCAGACCTGGCCCTGGACCTGGGCTTTTCCGATCAGTCGCATTTCCTGCGCGACTTCAAGAAGCTGGTCAGTACGACGCCCTGCGATTACCAGCGCAAAATGCTGCAGAGCGCCTACGCCGAGCGCATCCGCTTCGCCTGAGTGCCCTCCCCCCGTTCAGCGAAAAATTAATTCCCCTCTCCATCATTTCTCCATAAAACCTTCGCCGAACGTGCATGCTTGCGGTGCATCATTCAATCCGTTGCTGAAAAGCAGTGCACCCACCGAGCAGACCATGACTGAACCACTCCTTGCATCGCCCTCCAACCAGGCGCTGGTGCTGATCGCCGAAGACGAGCCGGAAATCGCCGACATCCTCACGGCCTACCTCAAGCGTGCAGGTTTTCGTACCGCCCATGCGCAGGATGGGCGTCGTGCGCTCGAACTGCATCAACTGCTCAAGCCAGACCTGGTGCTGCTCGATGTGATGATGCCCAAGCTGGATGGCTGGATGGTGCTGGCGGAGTTGCGTCATCGCGGTATCACGCCGGTGATCATGCTGACTGCACACGACCAGGACATGGACAAACTCATGGGCCTGCGCATTGGTGCGGACGACTACATCGTCAAACCCTTCAACCCGGCAGAAGTCATCGCCAGGATCCAGGCCGTGCTGCGCCGCTGCAGCGATCAAGGCCGTGGCGCCGACCACCGGGTGCTGCGCGTCGACGCCTTTGAAATCGACATCGACAGCCATGAGGTGAACGTACACATCGGCACGCAAAAATTGCCGCTGCACCTGACGGTGACCGAATTCAAGTTGCTCGCACAGCTGGCCAAGGCGCCACGCCGCGTGTTCAGCCGTGCCGAACTGCTGGTGCTCTGCTCGCCGGAGAGCGACAGCCTGGAGCGAACCGTCGACAGCCATATCAGCAAGTTGCGTCGCAAGATCGAAGACCTTGGCCTGCATGGCGTACCGGCCAGCATCCGTGGCGTCGGCTACCGGTTTGGGAGCCAGGCATGAAAGTCGCCAACAGTTTGAGCCGGCAGATTATCGTGTCGATGTCGGCCGTGGTGATGTGCGTGATCGCGCTTGCGCTGGTCGGCTCCTACATCTTCTATGCATTGCTCTGGACCTTTTCGCCGCCGACGGAGTTGGAGATGCAGTCGGATGAGTGGCTGCCCAGCAGCGTGGAATGGGTGTGGATGGGCTTGATTACCTGCGTCAGCCTGGGCGTCGGCGTGGCGGTGGCCGTCAAATTGTCCAAACGTATTCTGACACCGCTCAACTCGGTCGCCGTGAGCCTGCGCAGCCTGGCCGACGGTGACCTGGATGCCCGCGCCGTGGCGCCTGATCTTTCCCTGGGCGAAGCTGCCCTGTTGGTGGATGACTTCAATAGCATGGCGAACCGACTCAAACGCATGGCCGAGGAACAAGCCTTCTGGAATGCCGCGATTGCCCATGAACTGCGCACCCCGCTGACCATCCTGCGCGGTCGTTTGCAGGGGCTGGCCGAGGGTGTATTCGAACCGGACACCGCGCAGTTCTACAGCCTTCTGGGCCAGGTCGAAGGCTTGACCCGCCTGGTCGAAGACCTTCGCGTGGTCGGCATGGGCGACAACGGCCACCTGGAATTGGCGCTCAAGGAGGTGGAGCTGGCCGATGCACTGGAGGCTGAAGCGCGCTTGTTCGAGCCCAGCCTGAACAGCGCCGGTTTTGCGCTGCAATTAAACCTGCGCAAGGGCCCGGTGTACTGCGACCCCGATCGCATCTGCCAGGCTTTGCTCGCGCTGCTGGACAATATTCGCCAGCACGCCACACCGGGCACCGTCAGCATTGAACTGGGCGGTGACGAGCGAGGCCACTTCCTGAGGGTCGCGGATGAGGGCCCAGGGGTCGACGCAGCATTCGCCACACACATTTTCGATGCGTTTCAGCGTGGCGAAAGCTCACGCTCGCGTGCCCAAGGCGGCAGTGGGCTGGGCCTGGCCGTGGTGCGGGCAATTGCCCTCGCCCATGGCGGCGCAGTGACCTGTCGAACAGCGATAAACAGCGGCACGGTGTTTGAACTGAGTTTGCCATGCGGCGCCTTGTTTACTACTCAAGCCTGACAATCAATCAACAATTAATACCCTCTAAGGTGATGGCATGCGTCTCTCTATTGGCCTGTTCAAGAGAGCAATAAAATATCGCCACTTTGCCTTACTGGACATACACGGACGTTGCGTTGCTTTCATGAGTTGCGAAGGGATTCCTGCCAAGGGTGAATGGGTGGAAGTCAACGAAGTCAATCTCGCCTGGCTCAGCCAAACGCTGCCAGGCCAGGAGCGCCGGGGCCTCGAATAGCCGCATCGCCTGCCGCCTGTCTCTGATGTTTAACATTATTACGTGGATAACTGTTATGCCGACACAGCCTTCAGTTCGGAACACTATCGACCTTAAACAAGTGGAAGCGTCACTGACGCTCTACACGTTTAAATTGAGAAAGTTGCAACGTTTCTGGATTCCCCTGCAGAAGTACGCGCCGCAGTGTGTATTGGCGTTGTGGCTGATCGGCGTGTGCGTGTCTTTAGTGACGCTGTCGTATTACCACTGGCTGGTCATCGCCCCCGCTATTTGTCTGTTGATCACCGTGGAAATCATTATCGAAGAAGTACAGATCGATCTTTTATTGATGACCGATGAAGCGCGATATCTGCTCGATGTCACCCGTGGCCTCTATCAGCGCACTACGCGCGCCGCAGGCGCCCCATGCAGCCCGTAACGCCGCCGATTCTGCTCGAAGAGAGTAAAAAACTGGGTCAGCAATCCGCCAGCCAGACCCTCAAGGCGATCGCCAAAGCCTATCCCGGCAAACTGTTCGGCACCTTGTCGCTGGTCGCGTTGGAGAATGCTTTGCTGCTGGCCTACCCGTTGTTCGCCGGGTTTTCCGTCGACTCGATCATCCGTGGCGATGTCGGCAGTGCCGTGTGGTACGCCGCCGTAGTCCTCGGTTTCTGGGTGGTCGGCGCGGCTCGCCGGGCCCTGGATACGCGCACGTTCACGCGCATCTATGCCGACCTCGCGGTGCCGGTGATTCTCAACCAGCGCCTGCAACGTCACAGCACCTCCAGGGCGGCGGCGCGAGTGGTACTGGCGCGGGATTTCGTCGATTTTTTCGAAAAGCATGTGCCCACCATCGCCACTGCGCTGGTGTCGGTTGTCGGCGCGGCGGGCATGCTGTTGGTGATCGAGCCCTGGGTCGGCCTGGCCTGCCTGCTCGCACTGCTGCTGTGCGTTACCCTTATGCCGGGCTTCGCGCGGCGCAACCAGCGCTTGCATGAGCGCTTGAACAACCGCCTGGAAAAGGAAATCGGTCTGGTGGAAAAAGTCGGCGCCAACACCCTGCGCCGTCACTACCACGTGCTGTCGCGATTGCGAATCGGGCTGTCCGACCGCGAGGCCGTCGCCTTCCTGTCCATTGGCTTGCTGGCGGCGCTGCTGTTCGTGGTTGCCATCAGCCAACTGGCCTTGGCGCCGCAGGTAAAGGCCGGGCATATCTATGCAGTGATGACCTACTTGTGGACCTTCGTCAGTTGCCTGGATGAAGCGCCGTCGACGATCGACCAACTGGCGCGGCTCAAGGATATCGGCAAGCGCGTGGACCCGGGGCTGGCTTAAAGCCTTGGCAGATGGGCGATGCACGTTGCACCCCTGTGTGTTTCCTTGCGTCATCCTGGCAACGTTGAAGATCTTCCCGCATTGGCGCGCGCTTTGTCGTGTCAGTACGACGCTCGGCGCGTTTCGGACGGCGATTCGCCGAACAACTCACGGTAATGCGTGGCGAAATGGCTCAGGTGAAAAAAACCCATCGCCACGGCAATCTCACCGATGTTTTTCTCGCTCGCAGGGGTTGCGATCAACTGTCGCCTGACGGCGTTGAGGCGCAAATTGCGCAGGTACTCGACCGGTCGCATATCGGTGACGGCCTGGAAACTATTTTGCAGGGTCCTGCGACTGACGTGCAGCTGCTCACACAGATCAAGAATGCTCAACGGCGTATCGCCGCTGGCAATGATCAATTCCTGGCTGCGCCGGACCAGGTAGGCACTGACGGCGAAATTGCCACGTCGGCAACGCACCTCGTCGCTGGCGTGGCTGAACAGATCGAGGAACGCGCCAAGCAATTCATCTTCCAGCATCTTTTCCGAGGCCGGGTTTATAGCGCCTGCATGTTCCAAAAAGTGACGAAACAGCGGGTGGATGCGCTGGCGAATGCGCAACAGTAACGTTTCATCCACGCTGAGCGCAGACACGCTGGTCAAGCGTTTGAGCTGGTCGTTGGAGAGTTCGAAGGCGGCCAGTTTGGCAAAGCGCACGGCATCGACATTGAGTGCGAAAAAGTGCGTGCCTTGCGGCGCATGCAACACGAACTCTTCGCCGTCACGCAACAGCACCACGCTTTGCGCGCTCACCTGCTGGCCTTGAACCACCGGCGGGCTGCCCAGTGACATGGCCGCACACAAGCGACCCTTGGGCGAGCGGCCATGCTGCACCACACGTTTATCCAGCACCTCCTGGAATATCTGGAAACGATCGCCGGACAACTGCCACAGTTCGCTGGTCAGGCAACCGCGACCGAGCTGGTCATAGACCTGCTGCCAACCCTGGATCGAGCCGGCGTGCTGTTGAGAGTCATTGAAGGTACGGACTTCGGCGAGCATATGCGTGATTCCTCGGCGGCCAGATTGTTTTTTTTGGCCTGAAGGCGGGCTCAGTCATCCATAACAGTCGCTGGCGATTGCGCAGGCACGAGGCCTGTGCGGAAATCCAAAGCCAGTTCCGTGCCAAGCATGCGCAAACGATAAGCGCCCGGTTGTATACCCAGCGGTGCCAGCAACGCACCGGACAACACGACCTGCCCGACGCCTACGGGATGACCGTCCGCGAGCAGACGCCGCACCAGCCAGCACAGGTTGAACAGAGGGCTGTCTTCGCGCGCCTGGGTATCACCGCTGCCGAGCAATGCGCCCTCATGCTCCAGGCGATACGCCACGCAAGCATGCCGCACCGCATCGAACGGCACGCGCGGCCCGACACAGTAAAGCCCTGCGGCGGCGTTATCGGCCAGGAACGCGCCAAGCCCGAAAGCCCAGCCCTGCCAGCGGCAGTCGGCGATTTCGAAGGCCGGGGCCACCTCGGCAATTGCCGCCAGAATCTCCTCGTCACGGTAATCGCCTGGCGCCAGGGGCCGCCCGAACACCAGCGCCAGTTCAACCTCCAGCTTGGGCTGGATCAGCCGCGCGAACGACACCGTGCTGCCCGGCTCGACTGCCATGGCCGACGTGAGCGCGCCATACACTGGTTCATCAAGGCCAAAACGCGCCTGCGCCGCCCGGCCGGCAAAGGCCACCTTCCAACCGCTCAGGCGCTCACCACCTGCCAGGCGCTGTGCCAGGCCCTGGCGCAACAGCGTGTAACCTTGCTGCTTGTCCAGCGCCTCGGGCGGCAACGGTGCAATGGCGCGCGCGCTATGCCCGGCCTCGTGCAGTTGAACGAGCAACTCGTCAGCGCCACTCATGACAGTTGCTCCGCCAGCTTGCGCAGCACGCCGTCAAGCCGCTCAGGCGTGGTGATGGCGGCGACGAAGCGGTCCGGACGCACTACAACGATGCAGTCACGCACCTTGGAGAACCATTCGCCCAGGCGGTTATCCACGTCCTCCACACTCAATGCATCATTGGCTGTCAAGGGCTGGTTACGCCCAACGCCGCTGCGCGAACGATTGACCTGGATGAAACGTGTATCCCAGCGCGTCCAATACTCGGCCATCGCCTCACTGAGATGCTCACGCGGGTTCACGCGATAACCCAGCACGGCATAACCATTGCCGAGCACCTCGTCCAGGCGCCGACGCTGGCCCTGGTCGTCTTCGATATTCGGCTGGATGAACAACTGCCCGACCAGATCATCCTCACGCAACTCGGCCCGCTCGTGATACACCAGCCCCTTGGTGATGGTGGCCTTGGGTTTGAACTTGAATTCCAGCAAGTGCGAGCGCAGGTTATCCACGCTGTTGACCGCCTGGAACAGCCAGTCGCGTACGCCGGCCATCAGCGGGTTAGTCAAGCCGAGGACCGCACCCATGTTGTCGGCCAGCGCCACCAGTTCGGTCGCGTGACCACGCCGCTCCTGGTCGTAGGTAGCGAGGATCGACGGCGCCGCGCGGCCCTGGATGATCGCTGCCAGTTTCCAGGCCACGTTGGCCACGTCGCGCAGGCCCGAGTTGAGACCCTGCCCGGCCCACGGCGGGGAGATATGCGCGGCGTCGCCCACCAGTGCCACACGCCCTTCGACAAAGCGCGCGGCGACCCGCGAGTGGTGGGTATAGGCTCGGATGCGGATGACGTTGAGGTTGTTCACGGCATCGCCGATATGCCCGTGTATCAGTTTGCGAATCGTCGCCTCTTCGCACATTTTCGCTTCGTCCTCGCCCTCCATCAGCATGAATTCCCAGCGTCGCTGCTGGTAAGGCAGGTAGATGCACACGAAGGGCCGCTGCGGGTCGGCATGCAGCGCTGTGTAAGGCGCATCAAGTGTGTCGTTGGCGGTGTCGACCACCACCCACTTGCGCGGATGGGTCAGCCCGAGCAGTTCGATGCCGAGCTTTTTGCGCACGGTGGAGCGTCCGCCGTCGGCACCGATCACATAGTCAGCCTGGAGCTGGTAGATCTCGCCGTCGGCATCGCGCACCTGCAGGGTCACACCCTCGGCATCCTGATCGAGTTCCAGCAATTCGTGGCCCTGACGCAACTCAACGCTGGCATGCTGGCCGAGGTGTTCACGCAGGGTACCTTCGAGCAACTGCTGCATGAAGATATTGCGCATCGGCCAGCCGTAATGCGCAGTGCTTGGCTTGACCTCGGCGAAGCACACGCCGCGCGCATTGTAATAGCGCAGCGGTACGTCGCAGATCATGTCGCGCACCGCCAGCTCGGCGATGCCGATGCCCTGCAGCACACGCAACGCCTCATCGTCCATGCCTACTGCACGGGGATAAGGCAGGATGCCGTCGGCCAGCTCAAGGACGACGCAGTCGACACCGTACATTCCCATAGAGTGCCCGGCCGTAATGCCGTTGGGGCCCCCGCCCACGATGACAACTTGGGTCTTCTCCTGCTTCATCGCTATTCACCGCTTTTCTTGTTGTGGTTTGAGTCCAGCACCGCTTGATCCTGCGCGTTTATCAGTGCAGACCGTCAAGGCCTTTTACGTCTTCGGCTTTCAGCCCGCCCAACCGCGCATGCAGGCGTCCGCGTGTAGCGAAGGCCCAGATCACGACGATCTCATCCGGCGAAGGGCCGTCGCCGAAGGTCACCGAGAAACTGTCGTAGTGCGAACGCACGTACAGGGCGTCCTTGTGCGCCAGCGGCACGTCGATGGTCGAACCTGGGCCACCTCGCTTGCCGGTGGACGGCACCCACGACTGGCCACCGCCCAGGGCGACGCGAATCGGATCGGCGGCCGGGTTGGTCAGAAACGCATTACCGTGCTCGTACTCGCCTGCGCTGCCCACCAGAATGGCCTTGCCGTAACTTTCAATCTGACGCGAGCCGGCCAGGGCCTGGATACGTCGGCCGAATTCTTCGCCCAACAGCGGGGACGGCTCGATCAATTGCGAAAGGTCTTCGCTGTAGCGGCCGGCATACGGGTTGGCGATCACCGCAGCGATGGCGTATTTGAACACCGGTTCGCCATCGGCCAACTGGCCGGTTTCATTGGCCAGCGTCTCTTCAACGAAGCTGTACCACTTGCGGATGTGATAGCTGGCGAAATTTGTGGTTTTCATCGGGTCTGCCTCTGTTCAAAGGGGGTCGAGTGGGTCAAGCGTGATGTTGCGACTCGGCGCACCGGCGGCCTTGAAGCGGGCCTTGCCGCACGCGTCGTCATGCTCGGTTTCGAGAAAAAATTCCATGCGATTGCAATCGGGATCGTTGAAATACAGGCCGTTGCCGATTTCATGATCGGTAATTTTCACCACCTCGACGCCCTTCTTCAGCAGCATGCCGTAGAGCTGGCGCAAGGTGGTCATGTCACCGGCGATTTCCAATCCGTAGTGCTGCAGCCCCAGCCCGCCCTGGTGGGCGCCGGGTTCTGCGCGAAGCAACGCGATGTCGTGATGCTTGGTGCCAAACGCCATCATCACCCAGCTCTCGCCACGGGCACTTTCGTGCATGCCCAGAATGTCGGCGTACCAGCGTGCCGACACATCAGGATCACTCACCCAGAGCGATAAGTGAGTTCGAAGGATTTCGACTTTCATCACTGTTTACCTCAGTTTTTCTTGACGATGGATTGATGCCCGGCCTTGATTTGCGCCACGGCAGGCGTCCACAGCACATCGGCGATCTCGCTGAATTCGCGCCAGTGCTTCTGCCAGCCATCACCGCCGTTGTCGGACGTAAACAAGTGCCCATACTTGGTCCCCGCCACAATCTGGCGCGGGTTGGCCGGGTTAAAGGCAATCGCCCAGACGCAGGAATTGGGTTGCTGCGGCAACGGCAGCACGTTCCAGCTGAGTGCAGCATCACGGGAGACGAGGATCTTGCTGGTGGTGCCCGGTGTACCATCGGAAATGCTCAGGTACAGCTCGTCCTGCGTGCCCAGCGGCGCATTCATGGCGCGCAAGTAGTAAAGGCCGAAGGCTTCGCGACCGACAATGCCGGTCCAGGTCAGACCCTCGTCCAGGCTGCGGTAGACCGCATTCACGCAGACCACCACGATGACTTTTTCGCCGTGATTGGGCAGTACCACAATGTTGTGGATGTCCGAGTTGTAGTCCCACAGCAGCCGGTCGTCGACACGGGTCCAACTGTCGCCGCCGTCACGGGAATGGAACAACCCGCCCTCCTCCAGGCCGAACCACAGCTGCTTGCGGTCGGTAGGGTCATAGGCGAAGGCCAGCAGGCGCGGACGACTGACACCGTCGCAGAACTCGGGAATTTCCACCGGGGCGCGATCCCAGCTCAGGCCGCCGTCCAGGGTGCGCCACAACACGGCACGCGAAGGCGCGCCGGTGCCGACGAAAATCCGTTGTGCATCCTGCGGATCAACCGCAACTTTCCACACGGTCTGCCCGTTGAAAGGCGAATCGATGCGCTGCCAATGCCCACCGGTATCGTGGCTCACACACAAGCCCACATCGGTACCGGCATAGATCCGCTCGGGCGTGTCGGGGTGCAGGCTCAAGGATCGGGTGATCGCATCGAACTCCAGGTCCTGCCCCAGGCCAAGGCGATGCCAGGTCTTGCCATCGTCGGCGCTGCGGATCACCGCTTGCCCGACGGTGGCGACCAAAAGGGTTCCACTACTCATCTGTGATACTCCTCAGATATAGATGCCACGGGTCAAACCGCCGTCGATGCCGATGGATTCACCGGTCACCGCAGCAGCTTTCGGCGAAGCCAGGAAGCCAATCAGCCAGCCCATTTCAATCGGTGCGAGGGTACGGCGAATCGGCGTCGCGTCGATGTAGGCCTGCTCGACCTGCTCGGCGGTCTTGCCCTGCTTGACTGCTTCGCGCTCGTACAGCTCCTGGATATGCGGGGTATCGACGACGCCGGGGTGAATCAGGTTGACCGTGATGCCTGAAGGGCCGAGCTGGTCGGACAGGGTCTTGGTCATGTGCGCGATCGCCAGGTTGCGCATGCCCGAGAGCACTTTGCTGCTGCGCCCGGTGAGGCCGCCGATGTTGATGATGCGACCGAAACCGCCCGCCTTCATGTGCGGGGTCACGGCCTTGGCGCACCGGAAGTAGCCGATCACCTTGGTGTTGAGGTCCGACAGCAGTTCATCATCGCCGGCGTGTTCGATGTCATTGCGCACCACACCCGACGGCGCTGCGGCACCGTTGACCAGGATGTCGATACGGCCGAAGTGCTTGTGCGCCGCCTCGACCATCTCCGACACGGCCTTCATGTCATTGGTGTCACAGAACAGCGGCAGTACTTCATTGCCGGTCTGTGCGCTGATCTCTTCGGCCGCCAGTTGCAGGAACGCCATGCGCCGCGCGCAGATCACCACCTTGCAGCCTTCCTCGGAGAGAAAACGTGCGACTTCCTTGCCGATGCCCATACCGCCGCCGGTGACGATGGCCACGCGGCCTTTCAATTCCAGATCCATAGCAATTACCTCGTGTGATTATTCAGTTCAGGCCAGATCGACAAACACGCTTTTGGTCTCGGTGTAGGCGTCGATCACGTTCTTGCCCATTTCCCGGCCCCAGCCGGATTGTTTGTAGCCACCAAACGGCGAAGACGGATCGACCACGTTCCAACAGTTGATCCAGACCGAACCGGCCTTGAGCTGCGCGGCCACGCGGTGCGCCGAGCGCAGGTCGCGGGTCCACAGCCCGGCGGCGAGTCCATACGGCGAATCGTTGGCGCGCAGCACCAGATCGTCGATGTCGGTCCAGCTCATGACGGTGAGTACCGGGCCAAAGATTTCTTCGCGAGCTACGCAGGCCCGCTCGGCACGGTCGAGGAATACGCTCGGTTCAATGAAATGCCCATGCTTGAGGTGCTCGGGACGGCCGCCGCCGCAGATCAGTTCGGCGCCCTCTTCCTGGCCCCGTTGCAGGTAGCCCTTGACGGTGCTCAGTTGCCGCGCGGACACCAGCGGGCCCATGCTGCTGGCGGGGTCCAGGCCATTGCCAAGTACATGGGCGGCGGCATGGCGCTGGAGTTCTTCGAGTACCTGGTCGAGCACGCTGGCATGCACATAGAGGCGCGAGCCGGCCGTACACACCTGGCCCTGGTTGTAGAAAATCCCATCGGCGGCGCCCTTGGCGGCGCGCACGATGTCGGCGTCGGGCAGGATGATGTTCGGCGACTTGCCGCCCAGTTCCAGCGAGACCTTTTTCATGTTGCTGGTGGCCGCCTGTGCGATCAGGCGCCCGACCTGGGTCGAGCCGGTAAAGGCGATCTTATCCACGTCCGGGTGCTGTGCCAGCGGTGCGCCGGTGTCGGCGCCCAGGCCGGTAATCAGGTTGACGACGCCGGCAGGAAAGCCTGCGGCCTCGATCAGTTGCACCAGGCGGATCGCGATCAGCGGCGTTTGCTCGGCGGGCTTGAGCACCGCCACGCAACCGGTGGCCAACGCCGGGCCGAGCTTCCACACGCACATGGTCAGCGGGAAGTTCCACGGCACGATCAGCGCGCAGACACCGACCGGCTCGCGCAAGGTGTAGTTGAGCATTGGCGCGCCGCTTGCCGGTGATACAGGCAGCGTGCTGCCTTCGATCTTGGTGGGCCAGCCGGCGAAGTAGCGAATGATATTCGCCGCGCTGGCCGCTTCACCGCGGGCGTTGGCGATCGGCTTGCCGTTCTCCAGGGTGATCAGTTGCGCGAGTTCCTCGCGGTGCTGGTCCAACAGATCGGCCAGGCGAAACAGCAACAAGCCGCGCTGCGCCGGGGACTGCAAGGCCCAGGCGCCGGTAAAGGCTGCGCGCGCGGCCGCGACAGCCGCGTTCACATCGCGTTCATCGCCTTGGGCGACTTCGGTCAGGGTCTGTTCGGTGGCCGGGTTTTCCACGGCAAAGCGACGACCGCTGGCGGCGTCCTGCCAGGTACCGCCGATGAACAGGCGACCGGGCTGCGCCAGGAAGGCCTGGACGGCAGGTAATAATTCGAGCTGATGCATAGTCGACTCCTTCACAGCGCCATTTCGATCAGGCAAGGACCACGGTCAGCCTTGGCATTGGCCAGCGCCCGTTGCAGTTCGGCATTGGTCTGCACCGTGCAGGCCGGGACCCCGTAACCTTTGGCCAAGGCCTTCCAGTCAATACGCGGGCTGTCGAGCACGGTCAGGCGCAGGGCTTGCGGGTCCATTTCAGTCATGCCGAAGCGACGCAGCTCGTTTTGCAAAATCGCGTAGCGATGGTTGGCGGCAATCAGGATCACCACCGGCAACTGCTCGCGGGCGATGCTCCACAGGGTTTGGATGGTGTACTGGGCACTGCCGTCCGATTGCAGACAAAACACGCTATTGCCGCGTTCTGCCAAGGCTGCACCGAACCCCACCGGAATCCCCTGGCCAATCGCGCCACCGGTATTGGTCAATACCCGATGACGCGCGGCGCGGGCGGAAGCGGTAAAGAACGGGTAGCCGCAGGTGCCGCCCTCGACCGAGACAATGCTGTCATGAGGCAGTGACGCGGCCAGCACTTGGCCGATGGATTGCGGTGTCAGCTCGGCATGGCCGGGCGGCAGTTCGATACCCTGCGGGGTCGGTACATACGCCGGCGCATTCAGGGCATCGGCCAGCGCCGCTAGCGCGCCGGCGACGTCGTCACCGACTTCGGCCAACGTCAGCAGACGCTCACGTTCAGCGAGGCGCGACGGGATGCCTTCGTAGCCAAAATAACTGATGGGCTCCGGCACGCCTGCGCATACGACAAGGTCGTACTGCTCAAGAATTTCAATCGCCACTTCCGGGAAATACGGCAGGCGATCCAGGTCCGGCAAGCCACCGCCACGGTAGCTCAGGCGCGGAAAGGTCTCGGCAAACAGGCGCACGCCGGGCAGTTGCGCCAGGCGCCCCGCTGCTTCGAGGCCCGCGACCGACAAGCCCTCATCGCCGACGATAAACACCAGGCGCTGACCGTCACGCAGTGCCTGCGCCACGGTTTCGACCCGGTCACCGGCAAATCGGCGCACCGGCGCGCGCAACGGGTCGAACACACCGTCATGCTTCACCGCGTGGGCTTGCAGGTCCATGGGCAGAATCAAAGTGGCGATCTGACCTTTGGCCTGCCAGGCCGCACGCACCGCTTCCTGCAAGTCTTCACCGATACCCGCCGCCGTGCGCGAGGTGCGCACCCAACCAGAGACGGTGCCGGCCAAGGCCTGGATGTCACTCGCCAAGGGTGGATCGTAGTTGACATGCCAGGAGGCGTGGTCGCCGATGACGTTAACGATGGGTGTATTGGCCCGACGCGCGTTATGCAGGTTGGCGATGCCATTGGCAAAGCCCGGGCCCAGGTGCGTCAGGGTCATCGCCGGTTTGCCGGCAATGCGGCCATAGCCGTCCGCCGCACCGGTACATACCCCTTCGAACAACGACAACACCGGCTTGAGGGCAGGTGCGCTGGCCATGGCCGCCACCAGCGGAATCTCGGTGGTGCCCGGGTTGGCAAAGCAGTACTCGATACCGCTTGCCGCTGCCGCATTCACTATCAGTTGCGCGCCATTCATTGTCAGCCCTCTCGCTTGAGCGTTTTCTTTGGTGAGATTTATCACACATAGGAACACTTCAAACAAGTTATTTTTACTTAAAATCTCTTATTTTGAGATTTAAGTGAAATTTAAATCCGGAAAGCTTAGTGTATCGACCTGCAGGGTCGGGCTTGCTCGTGAATGCGGTTTGTCAGTAATTTCCATCACTGGCCCACCGCTTTCGCGAGCAAGCCCGCTCCCACATTGGATCTGCGCTGTTTTCGCCTATAGTGCTTACCCGCGTGCCATCCCTTCTCTAGGAACGAAATGAGCAGCCTGAGTAAATTGCTGAATGTCCTGGACCTGTTCGGTCCAGCGACGTTGAAGATCGACCCGGACACCATCGCCGAGCGCATGGGCCTGTCGCGCGCCACCGCGTATCGCTATGTCAAGGAGTTGTGCGACGCCGGCCTGCTGACCCGTGTGGATGCCGGCCACTACGGCCTGGGGCCGCGCGTGATCGAGCTGGACTGGATGATGCGCCAGTACGACCCCATCCTTCTGGCGGGGCGCGAGCTGATGCACGAGCTGTCGGCGCAGACCGGCTTGGCGGTGTTCGCCAGCGTCTTCTACGACGGGCGCATCATCAACACCTACATCGCCGAACCCACCGACACGTATCACTTCTCCTTCGGGCGCGGGCATCCGCTGCCCTTTTTTCGCGGCGCGCAGTCCAAGGTATTGATCGCCTTCCAGAAAGGTCGACGCCTGCAGCGCCTGTTCGAAGAGCATATGGCCAGCGACCCGGACAGCCCCTACGACTGGGCCAGCTTTGCCAAGGCCACAAAGAAGATTCGCAAGGATGGGTACTGCATGACCCATGATGAACTCAACCTCGGCCTGACTGGTATCGCCGCGCCCATCATCCAGCCAGATATCGACGAGGTGATCGGCAGCCTGTCCGCCGTCGGCAGCACCCAGAGCTTCAAGCTGCTGCGTCAGGAAACCGTGATTGAAATGGTCATGGACACCACCCGCCGGATTGCCGAGAACCTGCGCAATCCGCCGGGCGCCGCCGCGTCCTGAGGTTCAGGCGCGACCGCAGCAGTGGTGGGCTAGAACGGCACGGCGATGGTCAACTGGCTGTAAACGTTGGTGCCGTTGCCGGCGACCTGGTTGCCGCCGGTGGTGGCGTCCTGCTTGGGCTTGTAGAGGCCGATCAGCGGCGTGACGATCAGGTGCGGGTTGACGGCCCACTCGGCGTATACATCCAGCTCCCGAGCATTGAGGTTCAGCGCATTGCTCTTGCGTACGGTGTCGAAGTCGAAGTACAGCGCACCCAGGGTCAGGTTTTCCAGAGGCGTGGCCTTGAGGGCCACGTGCTGGATGCTGGTGTTGCTGTTGAACGGCCCGGCATAGTTGCCCGCGACTTCGCCTTGCAGCCAGGTGCCATAGCCGGTGCTCAAGCCGGTGAACAGCGAATCCCACTGCTGTGAGTAGCGGGTGTAGCGGTAGCTGACCTTCGGCGTCCAGGCGACATCGGCAAAGGTGTAGCCAGCTTCGCCGTACCAGGCTTTTTCGGGGCCGGTGTCCTTGTCCTGCCAGGCATACTCGAACGCCAGGCTGACATTCGGCAGGCCTGCGTCGCCTTCGCCGCGCACGCTGTAGACATTCATGCCCTTGCGCTGGCGCTGAAAATCACTGGCCCAGCGTTCGTTCACATCGATGCCATGCACCCAGGTCAAGCCCAGTGTGCCGGGTTTGGTGGTGTAATCCAGAGTACCGGCGGCCACTTCGGTTTCAGCCTGGGCGCGGTTATCGGACTTGAGCCACAGCAGACTGCCGTGCAGGCCATCCTTGCCGCCCAGACGCAGGAATGCGGTTTGATCGAAGGCGTGCCGCGCGGCCAGGTAATACGCACCGCCACGGTTCAACGTGCCATTGGCCGGGCCCTTGCCCAGGTTCGGCCCGTCGTCGTTGATCAGGAAGCCACTGCCGAGTTTGACCACCTGGCGACCGCCGGAAATGTCCACGCCGTCCTTGCCCAGGGCCGGAAACAGGTCGCCTGAGCGCCAACCCAGGTACGCATCTTCGATTTTGGTGGTGCGTTCGCTGCCCAGCGTATTACCGGCCGGGTCGCCGTCACCCCAGGTCGCGGAACTGACCAGCGCGAAGGCGCCATAGGCTGTGCCATGGCCGGCCAGGGACTGGTCGCCACTCAAGCCATACTTGATGAAACCTTCGCGCCAGGTGGAACCACCCGACGTGCCGTCATAGTTTTTGCGGCTGTTGAACATGCCGAACACGGCGGTCATGTCGGCATTCAGATGCCGGCTCTCATCGCTGTACAACTCATAGGCCTGGGCCTGGCTGATGGCGCAAAGCGTCAACGTACAGGCCAACGTACCGCTGAGAAATGACGTGGAGGGATACCGCATGATCGAAGCTCCTTGGTGTGCGCCTTTGAGAGGCTGTCTTAGTTGTCGAGGCGTGATTCGGCTGCGCGCTTGTTGACGAACAGCAACTGCTGGCCGGTGAATTCCAGTAACCCTTCAAGGCCGAACTCGACGCCAAACCCAGACATCTTGCTGCCGCCGAACGGCGTGTTCGGCTGAATGCGCGCGTGGCAGTTGACCCAGGCCACGCCACTCTCCAGACGGCTGGCCAATGCCTGCGCCTGTTCCACGTCCGGGCCCCAGACCGAACCGCCCAGGCCCATGTCGCCGGCATTGGCGCGGCGCAACACATCCTCGACATCCTGATAAGCGATCAGCGGCAATACCGGCCCGAACTGTTCCTCGTCGACCAGACGCTGGCCATCGCGCACATCCGCCACCAGCGTGGGCGGGTAGAAGAACCCGGGGCGATCCAGGCGTGCGCCGCCACACAACACACGCGCACCGTGTGCCCGCGCATCGGCAATCAGCGCGTCCACCAGTTGCAGTTGATCAAGGTTCTGCACCGGGCCGAAGTTGACGCCGGGCTCCAGCCCATTACCGACCACCTGGCGCTCGGCAATCCGCGTCAGGGCCTCGGCAAACGCCTGGTACTGGGATTCGTGAATGTACAAGCGCTTGAGTGCGGCGCAGGTCTGGCCCATGTTGAGGAAGGCGGCCTGGAAGATCTCTTCGGCCACCTCCTCCACCGACGTACCCGGCAATACAATCGCCGCGTCGTTGCCGCCCAGTTCCAGGGTCAGGCGCTTGAGGTTGGTGGCGGCCCCGCGCATGACGCTCTGGCCGGTGGCTGTGGAGCCGGTGAATACAATCTTCTGGATCCCCGGGTGCGACGTGATCGCGCTGCCGAAACCCTGCTCGCCAGTCACGCAGTTGATCACACCGTGGGGCACATGGCGCCCGATGATTTCGACCAGGCGCAACGTGCTCAGCGGCGTCATGCTCGATGGCTTGCTGATCACGCAGTTACCCGCGCGCAGCGCCGGCATGATGTGCCATACGGCGATCATGAACGGCCAGTTCCACGGCGTGATGGACGCCACCACACCCAACGGTTTGCGGTGCAGTTCGATGCGCTGGGTCGGGGTTTCTTCCACCAGCTCCACGGCGATCTCCTGCCCGGCAGCGTAGCGGGTCCAGGCGGCGGCGCCCATGACTTCGGAAAACGCCAGCTCAAGCGGTTTGCCTTGTTCCTGCACGATCAGCCGGGCCAATGCATCAGCGTCTTTTTCGATCGCATCGGCAATCGCATTGAGGTGCTCACAGCGCTGCCCATGGGTACTGTGGCGCCAGGTCTTGAAAGCGGCCTGAGCGGCGGCCACCGCCTCGTCCAACTGGGACAGCGAGCCGGCCGGGCATTGTGCGAATGCGGCGCCGGTCGCCGGATTGATCACGTCAAACTGGCCGTTTTCACCGGCAACCGAAACGCCGTTGATGAGCATCTTGTAATGGTGCATATGCAATTTCCTTTAACGCAGACGAGCCCTACCGCAGAACGGCAGCGAACAATTCACAGGAGAGAGGTTTCGAACCAGGCCTTAGAGCTTGTGACTGCCCAGGGCCAGGAACCGCTGCGGCGATACCTTGCGCAGGCGCGCGGCGAGATACAGGCCGCCCAGAAGGGCTGCGGGAATCACCGCGCACAAGCTGTAGGACAAGAGTTGGCTGGCCCCCGTCAGCACATCGAAATGCGCCACCGCCAGTACCAGCACGCACAGCAATGCCAGGCACGACAATACCGGCAGAATGCGCCCGCGCAGCGGGCCGACCTTGAGTTCGGGGTGCCGATGGAAATACACGCAGATCGCGAACGAGGTCATCGCCATCAGCAGGATCACGCACAGGGTTGCCAGGTTGGAGAACCAGGCGAACAGTTGCAGGATTGGGTCGGCGTCCATCGCGGCGAAGATCAATACCACCACGGCCGCGATCAGGCTCTGCAAGGCAGACCCCATGTGCGGGCTCTGGTGCACGCGGTGGGTGGTGCCCAGCACGCTGTGCAGCAAGCCGTCACGGCCGATGGCGTAGAAGTAGCGCGCCGCCGCGTTATGGAACGCCAACAGCCCGGCGTAGATGCTGACCATGAACAGCACGCGAATGATCTGGGTCAGGTGCGGGCCGACGAAGTGATCGGACATGCCGTAGATAAAGGTGGTGGGGTCTTGCATGGCTTGCAGCATCGGCACGATCTTGTCCGCGCCCACACCCACTACCATCGACCACACCGACAGCGCATAGAACCCGCCGATCAGCAGCACCGAACTGTAGGTGGCGATCGGGATGGTGCGCTGGGGGTCTTTCGCTTCTTCCCCGTAGATGGTGGTGGCCTCGAAGCCGATGAAGGCGGCGAAGCAGAACAGCAGGCCAATGGACGGAGTGCCGCTGAACACATGCTGACGGGTGAACGAGTCGAGATTGACGCCGCTGTCACCCCCGGTTTTCAGAATGGCAAAGTCGAGGATCAGGATCGCCAGGTATTCGGCGATCACCACCAACGACAGTACCCGTGCCGAGAGGTCGATCTTGCGATAGCCGAGAAACGCGATGCTGGCCATCGCCATCAGCGAATAGGACCACCAGGGCAATATCACACCCGCCACGCTCTCCATGGTGCCGGCGACCACGCCACCGAACATGCCATACAGGGCGATCTGCAAGATGTTGTAGGCGAACATCGCCAGCACTGCCGCCGAGCCGCCGGCCAGGCCGCCCAGGCCACGGGAGGTGAAGGCGTAGAAACCGCCGGCGTTGGTGACATGGCGGGACATGGTGGTGTAACCCACCGAGAACGCCAACAGCACCAGCAAGGCCAGCAGCAGTAACGCTGGGGTGCCGGCACCGTTGCCCAGCATGATGCCGATCGGGAAACCACCGGCAATCACACTGAGCGGGCTTGCCGCCGAAATCACGAAAAAGATGATGAAGCCGACACCCAGGGCGCCACGCTTGAGCTCCGTAGAGCTGTTGACCGGGAGAGTTACGCTCATGTTATTGACCTTATTGTATGAGGCAGTCGCTGTGGGGTGGCCCCGATCCAGGCGCTATCGGTGCCGGGTAGCGCTTTTATTCTTGAGGTTGCACGCTGGATTCGATCCTATGCCCGCCCACATAACCCTCGCTATCCCAAATCGGTAACATCGCGGCCAGCGCCCCAAAACAGGTCAGGGCCGACTTATTCCCCCGCCGATTTGGGATAACGGCGCGGGTGCGCGCTCGTGCATGCTACGTTCACCCGCCCTATGCCTGGCTGACCTGAAGTTGCCGGCGTAGGCCATTCAATTATCGAGCCCACCCTATGCCCTCCAAACGCCGCTGGCTGATCCTTGTCATTATCTCCAGCGATTGTTGCTCATCGTCATTGATAGGGCCGTGCTGTACACCGCCTTGCCCGACCTGACCCCGATCCCGCTGACGTTCAGCGAAGAGCGCGAACAGGCCATGGCATTTAGTATCTGGTCGTTTGTGGCCTCCGGCGGGGCGGCGCTCGGCCCGGTCGTGAGCGGCTTGCTGCTGGAGCTGCCGCTGTTCGGCATACCGCGATAATCACTGAATTACCGAACCGGCCTTGTTAAAACCCGAGACCGGGCGATATAGGACATACCAATAAGAAGTCAGTGGCCCAGGCCAACTGATGGTCAACAAGCACGCTGTTCACCTGCGAGATACTCCGATGCTCGACGCCCTCTCCATCCGTTTGAAAATCATCCTGCTGTCCGGCTTGTGCCTTCTGGGCGTCATCGGCCTTATCGTCAGCCTGAACCTCTATCAGAGCAACCAGAACAACCGGTTGATCAGTGCGTCCAGCAGCAAGATGCTGACCGAGAGTGGCGAGACGCTGCTGCTGGCCAAGGCCGCCGAGCAGACGGGGAACCTGCAGCGGGTCTTCGGCAACAGCCTGCTGCTCATTACCGCCCTGTCCGACCAGGCGGCCCATTTGCGCAACATGGCCGCCCAGCGCGGCTTGCCGGCCGCGACGTTGCGTGAGGAGCTGAACCAGAGTCTCAAGGCAACCTTCGAGCGCAATCCGCAGATACTCGGGCTGTGGCTGGTTTTCGAGCCGAACGCGCTGGAGGGTCAAGACAGCGCATTCGCCAACGACGCCGCGCGCGCCTCCAACGAAACCGGGCGCTTCGCCAGTGCCTGGAACCGGGGTGCTGGCGTAGCGGTGAACATCCTGATTCCCGAAAGCGATTTGCAGAAGACCGAACTCAGCATCAGCGGCACCCCCTATAACAGTTGGTACACCTGCCCGCGAGACACCCGGCGCACCTGCCTGATGGCGCCTTATGCCGACACCCAGGCCGGGCAAGTACAACTGATGACCACGCTGTCGATGCCGTTGATTGCCGATGGCAAGGTGATCGGTGCCCTGGGTGTGGACCTCGCACTCGGTGCCCTGCAAGCAGCGGCAAGCGATGCCCAGCGCATGCTGTTCAACGGTTCGGGAAGCATGCTGATTGTGTCCGACAGCGGCGTGCTCGCGGCCTACAGTAAGGATGCCGGCCAGGTTGCCACGCCGCTCAGCGTCACATTGGGTAAGGAAAGCAAGGCGATACTCGCGGCATTGACGCAAAAAAAACCGCTGGTGCTGGCCCAGGATGATTTGATCCGCGCCGTCTACCCCGTCGCGCCTATCCCCGACGCGCCAGCTTGGGGAGTGGTCATTGATTTGCCCAAACAGGTATTGCTGGCTGACTCGGTAGCGCTTCAGACCTTGCTTGACCAGACCCAAACCCGCGACACGCTAGCGTCATTGCTGGTGGCCATCGGCGCCGGGCTGCTGGGCCTGCTGCTCATCTGGTTCACTGCCTCCGGGGTGACGCGCCCAATCAACAGTGTCGCGCAGATGCTCAAGGCGATTGCCAGCGGCGACGGTGACCTGACCCAACGCCTGCACTACCGCAAGAAAGATGAACTGGGCGAACTGGTGAACGGGTTCAACCGTTTCCTCGACAAACTGCAGCCCACCGTCGCGCAGATCAAGCAGAGCATTACCGATGCGCGCGGCACCGCCGACCAGTCTTCGGAAATTGCGCGGCTGACCAGTGAAGGGATGCAGGTGCAATTTCGCGAGATCGATCAACTGGCAACCGCCTCCAACGAAATGAGCGCCACCGCCCATGAAGTCGCCCATAGCGCCTCGAGTGCCGCCCAGGCAGCACGCGGTGCCGACCAGGCGTCCAGGGAGGGCATCACCCTTATCGAGCGCAGCACCCAGGACATCAATGCGTTGGCCCGCGAGGTCAGCAAGGCCGTGACGGAAGTCGAAGCCCTGGCGGTCAACAGCGAGCAGATCGGTTCGGTGTTGGAAGTGATCCGCAGCATTGCCGAGCAAACCAACCTGCTGGCACTCAACGCCGCGATCGAAGCGGCGCGCGCCGGCGAAAGTGGCCGAGGTTTTGCGGTGGTGGCCGATGAAGTCCGCAACCTGGCCAAGCGCACCCAGGATTCCGTCGAGGAAATCCGCATGGTCATCGAACGTATCCAAACCGGCACGCGGGGCGTGGTGGCGACCATGCATTCCAGCCAGACGCTCGCCCAGGACAACGCCGGGCAGATCCATCAGGCCGTGCAGGCGCTTGGCAAGATCAGCGACGCGGTAACGGTGATCAGCGACATGAACCTGCAGATTGCAAGTGCCGCAGAGGAGCAAAGTGCGGTGGCCGAAGAGGTCAATCGCAACGTCTCGACCATCCGTGGTGTGACTGAGACCTTGACGGAACAGGCCGCAGAGTCGGCGCAGATCAGCAGTCAGCTCAACGCACGGGCCAATCAACAGATGAAGCTGATGGACCAGTTCCGCGTGTAACACATGGCGGTATGGCGGCGCGTGATGTCTGGGACGGTAATTCGGCGAACAGCGCATGGTACTCAGCCGCGAAATGGCTGAGGTGGTAGAAGCCCCACTGGGCTGCGGCATCGCCAATCGAGAGATGCGCGGCCTGAGTGGACATCAAGGTGCGGCGTACGCCATTGAGCCGCACACAGCGCAGGTAGTTCAGCGGCGTGGTCTCGGCCACGGCGCGAAAGCTGTTCTGCACCGTGCGCCGGCTGACCTGGAGGCGTTCGCACAGTTCGAACACACTCGGCACGTCGAACTGCCCGGTGGTCGCCATGCGATGGCATTTCTCGACGATAAAACTGCGCGTGGAGCTGCTCGTGCGCTGCTGCTTATCGCAGGCCGGATCGGTCATGAGCTGCACCAACTCGCCGAGCATGGCCTGCTCCAGCGCCTCGTCGTGTTGTCGCTCCTGAAGGCTGTCGTGAGTCTCGCTGGCCATGGCCTGGGCGAATACCGTGAGCAAGCGCCGACGGGCATCGGCGAAACGCTGGCTGGAAACCCGGATCACCGGCTGACGCAGCAACAGGCTCACATCCTTGGCCGAAGCGGTTTGCGCCAGCGCCTGCTCGAACAATTCACGCTCGAACGTGATGGACAGCAGTTGCATGCCCATCGGCATATGAAACATGAACTCTTCGCCACCGCGCAGAAAAAACAGGCTGCTGTCGTCCACCTCCCGCCCCTGCATCCGCATCGAACCAGGCACGTTGATCGGCACCGCGAAGCACATCTTGCCGCGCGGTGCAACGCCGTGCTGCACGACACGCTGATTGATCTGCTCAAGGAAAACGTGGCACCCGCCGGTGGTCAACTGCATCAGCGAACTCTCGGTCGAGCCTGCGGTTAACTGGCTGTAGTCCTGGTTCCACTGCTGCACGTTGGCCGCATGAACGTGAACATCCTTAAAATGACCGATGCTGGTATTTCTCATAATGAGCAATATCCTCGGATATTTTTTATTCTAAGGTCGCTTTATTTGGCGATATTCTCACATAAAGCAATTAATGCAAATTTCGCGACAGGTTCAGCTCATTCGACCTCACCTGCGTCGGCGCACCCATGTGCCGATTCGGGCTACCAGCCTGACCCGCGTCACGCAGATGATCAGGCCACATCAATCAACATCGCAGAGAATCCGTCATGAGTGAAGCCAAGCTTGCAGCCTTGCATTTCGCCGATGCACCGCGCATCACCTCCAGCACGCTCCCCGGCCCCAAAACGTGCGAGGCCCTGGCGCTTTCGGCGCGTACCGAGTCCATGGCACGCGGCGGCGGGCGCATGCCGATCGCCATGGACCGCGCCTTCGGTGCGACCTTCAAAGACCCGGACGGCAACACCTATATCGACCTGTCCGCCGGCGTCGGTGTCAGCAGCGTGGGCCGCTGCCACCCCAAAGTGGTGCAGGCGATTCGCGAACAGTCCGAAGTGCTGATGCATGCCCTGGAAATCAACAGCACCCGGCGTACCGAGCTGGCTGCCAAGCTGTCCGAAATCGCGCCCGAGGGTTTGCGTGGCGACTGCATCACCTTCTTCACGCAAAGCGGCAGTGATGCACTGGAGGCGGCGATCAAGTTCGCCAAGCGCATCACCGGGCGGCACCAGATCATCGCCTTTCACGGCGGCTACCACGGCGTGTGGAACGCTTCGGGTTCGCTGACCACCGGCACGGCCTACCGCAAGGGTTTTGGCGCCCAGATGGGGGGCGTAATTCACGCGCCCTACCCTTACGCCTACCGCTTCCCCTTCGACACCACCCACAAAAGTGCCGAGCAGATCGCCGGCGAGTACATCGACTACCTGTTGAACACCCCGTACACCGCCGCCGATGACGTGGCTGCCGTGATTGTGGAGCCGGTACAGGGCGAAGGCGGCTACGTGCCCCCGTCGCCGCAATTCCTGCAACTGCTGCGCAAGGCCTGCGACCGCAGCGGCACATTGCTGATCGTCGATGAAGTGCAGTCCGGCGCGGGGCGCACCGGCAAGATGTGGGCGGTCGAGCATTCCGGCGTGAAGCCCGACATGCTCACCTTCGGCAAAGGCATCGGCAGCGACCTGCCCATGGCCGGCCTGATCATGCGCTCGGACTTGGCGGCGCAGATTCCCGACGGCTCCATGCCCAATACGTTCGCCGCCAACTCGTTGTCGGCCGCCGTGGCACTGACCAACATCAGCATCCTCCAGGATCCTGAACTCGACCTGCTCAACCGCGCGCACACCTTGGGGCTAGAGGCACAGGCGCATATTCGCGGCTTCAACAGCCCGTTGGTCGGTGAAGTGCGCGGTCGCGGCCTGATGATCGGCATCGAACTGATCGAAGACCCGCTCACCAAGGCGCCCCTGGCGGGCGAGAAGATCGGCCAACTGATGGGCTATCTGCTCAACCACGGCGTGCTGATGATTCCCTGTGGCCGCTACAGCAACGTGATGCGCGTAATGCCCTCACTGACGATCTCGCGAGAGCTGTTCTTCAAGGCACTGGACATCTTCGGCGACGCCCTGGCTTCCCTCAAAGCATGATCTTGCCCACTACTCGAGGACCGCAAAATGACTGAGCACTTGAATCATTTCATCGAAGGTGCGTCCTGCGAAGCCTTCGACCGTCGTCGCATAGACCTGGTCAACCCCGTGACTGAGCAGGTTTACGGCAGCTCCGCGCGTGGCACCAGCGAGGACGTGGACCTTGCCGTGGCGGCTGCACGCCGACAACTTGAAGGCGGCGAGTGGAGCCAACTCGACGGCGCCAAGCGGGGGCGACTGCTGTCGAAACTGGCCGACCTGGTCGAACGCGACAGCGAATTGCTGGCCGATATGGATGCCGACGCCATTGGACGCTCGCCGATCGAACCACGTCGAATGGACCTGCCCAACGCGATTGCCAACCTGCGCGCCGCCGCCGGCTGGGCCAACCAGCTCGAAGGTCGGACCATTCCCACCGGTGGCTACTTTGGCACCAAGACCCTGTCGTACACGGTACGCGAGCCCGTGGGCGTAGTCGGTGCCATCGTGCCCTGGAACTCGCCGCTGATGATCACCGTGTGGAAGCTCGCGGCGTTGCTCGCGGCTGGCTGTACCGTGGTGGTCAAGCCTTCGGAAGAAACCCCGCAGTCGGCCCTGCACCTGGGGCTGCTGGCGCAGGAAGCCGGCTTCCCGGACGGCGTGATCAACGTGGTCACCGGCTACGGCAACGAAGTCGGTCGCGCCCTGTGCGAGCATCCGGATGTCGCCAAGATCAGCTTCACCGGCAGTCCCGAGGCCGGGCGTGAGATCCAGCGCACGGCTGGTGTGTTGTTCAAGCGCGTGGCCTTGGAACTGGGCGGCAAGAGCCCGCAGATTGTGTTCGACGATGCCTCCTTCGACGACGCCCTGCGCGGCTGTACGCTCGGTCTGTTCGCCAACCAGGGCCAGGTGTGTGCGGCCGGTTCGCGGATCCTGGTGCAGCGCAGCCTCGCCGAACGTTTCGGCGCCGCGCTGGCCGAGGCTGCACAGGCGGTGAACGTGGGCGATCCTCGCGAGCCCGGCGTACAGATGGGTCCGGTGGCCAAGAAGGCGCAATTGGATCGCGTCAACCGCTACATCCAGCTGGGCATCGACCAAGGCGCAACGCTGCTGGCCGGCGGCGTCTCGGCCCCTAAGCAGGGCTGGTTCGTGCGTCCGACGATCTTCGCCAACGCCCGCAACGACATGGAAATAGCCCGGGACGAGATCTTCGGTCCCGTCGGCACGCTGATCACGTTCGACAGCGAAGACGAAGCGATCGCCCTGGCCAACGACAGCAGCTACGGCCTCGCGGCCACGGTCTGGACCAGCGACCTGGCCAGAGCGCACCGTGTCGCGGCGGCGGTGAAAGCCGGCGCCGTGGGTATCAACTGCTGGAGCCCATTGGACGCCAACCTGCCTTGGGGCGGCGTCAAGACCAGCGGTATCGGGCGTGAAGGTGGGTTCAGCGGCGCACTGGCCTACACCGAGGAGAAAGTCATCACCGTGCTGCTGCCGGTCTGAGCGCAGCCCCTGTCCTGACCGAGCCACCCTCCAACGTTGAGGGTGGCCATTCAACCGTGCATCGCTCCGTGGAGAGCCTGATATGAACCCAATAGATCAACCGACAATCGATCGGTACCCGACCTCCCTGCGCGTGTTGCACTGGGTGCGTGCCGTGCTCGTCCTGGGCCTGCTGTGGGTCGGCTGGCACATGACCGGCATGAATGATGAAGTGGCGAGCAAATACGAGCTCTACTACCCGTGGCACAAGTCCTTCGGGGTGTTGACGTTCCTGGTGGTCCTGACTCAGCTCGCCGTGCGTTTTCGCACCCTCCATTTGCCGCAGCCGCTGGAAACCCTGGCGGGGTATGAACGGTTTCTGTCACGCCTGACGCAGCGCATGATGTACGTGCTGCTGGTGATCGTGCCGTTGATGGGCTACTCCATGTCGAGCACCTACACGATGAGCGATGGGGTGTTCTTTTTTGGGGTTAACCTGCCGGAGCTGTTGCCAAAGAATGACGATTGGTTCGCGGTGTTCCAATGGCTGCACAAAGTCCTCGCCTATAGCTTGCTGGTGCTGATCGTGCTGCATGTGGCGGGCGCCCTCAAGCATCGCTTCTACGACCGGGACCCACGCAACGACGTCTTGCGCCGCATGCTCTGACGGAATAAGACCATGTGTCCGTAGCGTAAGAAAACGGCCATGCTGCGTGGTCCGGCGGCGCAGGCCCTCGCAGCACCTCCGACCCGCTGCTTCGCCGGCTGTATAAAGGCAACAAAATCGGGACCACCAAATGATTGCGACTCGCTGAGGAGATAGAAATGACAGCTTCTCGATCACCATTTGATCGCGGTTTATCCTCATGCCCATCGCCTAGAATTGCGACAGTCGTTGCGCAGTGAGTGCACGCTGTCGGGCGACGGTGCAACGGATTATTTATTCCACTAAGAGGTCAGTCTGGCTTCAAAAGCCCTGCTCAGGTAGTTGCGGGTTGTTAATAATTGGGTACGTCAAATTGTCGTCAGTCATTGAGACATAACGCTCAGTGAACTCATGAGCCGTCATAGGACGACCATAGAGGTAGCCTTGGCCCTCTTCGCATAAATAATGCCGCATCAGACTTTCCTGTTCGCGTGTTTCTATGCCTTCCGCAGTGACTTGAAGATTAAAGCCGGCAGCCAGCCTGACAACAGCCTCGATGATGACTTCATCTTTTTTACTACGTTCGACGCCACTGACAAACGAACGGTCAATCTTAAGCCGTGTGACCGGGTAGTCTTTCAGAAGGCTCAAAGAAGCATAGCCTGTGCCAAAATCATCAAACGCAATGCCTACACCCAACGAGCGAAGGTAGCGTAGGGGCTCCATAATTCGCTGTTCGTTTCGCAAAATTATATTTTCTGTAATCTCCAGTTCGAGTGCGCTCGCCGGTAAAGAAAAGTCGTTAAGCGCACTTTCAACCGTTTCAGCAAAGTCGCGCGTACGAAACTGAGCTGCGAACAAGTTGACGCCGATCCTGAAGCCGTCACAGCCGATATTTCGCCAATGAGCTGCCTGTTCACAGGCTGAGCGCAATATCCACTCGCCCACCGGTACCGCTAGAAGGCCTGCTTCTAGTACAGGTAAAAAAACCGCTGGAGACATGACACCCAGTGTTGGATGGTTCCATCGTATAAGAGCTTCGGCCCCAGTAATAACGCCATCTGCAAGGCGTACCTGGGGCTGGTAGTACAGTTCAAATTCTTTGTTCGCCCATGCCTGACGCATTGATGAGCTGAGCGCTCCTCTCTTTGACGCGGTGTGTCGATGCTCGGAGGTGAACATACGAACAAGGGATCGCCCGTCAGACTTGGCTTGATAGAGCGCCAAATCCGCGTTGCCTAGCATTTGCTCCCCATCGTAATCAGAGCCTGATCTCATCGACACGCCAATACTGGCTCCGATATAAATAGAATTATCTTGAAACTCTATAGGTTCCTCAATAAGTGCGATGAGCGCCAAACCAAGCTCAATCGCTTTGTGCTCGTCGGCAATCTCTGCCATGAACACTACAAATTCGTCCCCACCCAGACGGGCCACCATATGACACGTCGGTACGCGTTTGCGAAGACGACTTGAAGTCACCCTGAGGACAAAATCACCAGCCGCGTGGCCTAACGTGTCGTTAACATCCTTGAAACCATCCAGGTCGATCAGAAGAATTGCCGCTGCTATCTGCGCGTCACACGCCTCCTTAATCCGCTGCTTAAGTGTTGATCGATTAGCGAGGCCTGTCAGATGATCGTACTCAGCAGCGTGCTTCAGTAGCTTTTCCGCCGCTACACGTTTTGTGACGTCACGGATGATCGCCCCAACTTGTGCCTCGCCGGCTTCAGTCCATTGTGAGAGAGAGAGCTCGATGGGTATTTTATGGCCGTCACGATGCAGGGCCGTCAAGTTGACGGATTTTCCGATGATGCTGGTTGGGCCGCCTGAGACTACCCTCGAAAAACCTGCATGATGTCTGGAGCGCATCTCTTGCGGAATAATGATGTCGAGAGTCTTTCCAACTGCGTCTTCGGATCTATGCCCGAAAATAAGCTCGGCCGAATTATTCCACGAGGTGATTTGATTTTTGCTGTTTGAGCAAATAATGGCATCGGGTGAAGTCGACGTGATATTCATGAACCGAGTGAGGCTATCCTCGTTCTTGAGTTCGAGCCGACGTAACTCCATTTTTTCAATAACGATGACGGCCAAGTCCTGAAGAACAAGCTGGTCACGTTCTGAAAATATCTCTCTTGGCTTATTGTCGATCAGGCATAAGCTACCCAGCATATGCCCCGTGGCCGTTACCAGTGGCGCCCCCGCGTAAAAGCGAATATGGGGAGCTCCGACAACCAGGGCGTTTGATCTAAACCGCTCATCCTGCAATGCATCAAGTATCAAAAAAACGTCACGACCCATGATCGCATAATTACAAAATGAGACGTCACGACCTGTTTCACACACAGCGAGGCCAACACGTGCTTTGAAGAATTGTCGGTCGCGGTGTACCAAAGAAATCAGGACGATGGGTACATCAAAAATCCGAGATGCCATTTGGACGATCTGATCAAATTCGTGCTCAGGTGGCGTATCCATCAGCTCGAAAGCATTCAAAATCTGAATGCGCTCTTCATCATTATCACTGACTGGGTAAGTACTCATTTGAGGTTATCGCTAAAAGCTGACCGCACATAGAAAGCGACGCGATTGGTATGGATCGCTGCTACTTCAGCATCGCTGCAAATAAGCTGCAAAAATATGCTCACATCATGAAAAAAAAAGAAAATTCTGTACATTTCAACACCTGTCCGCAGCGTATCGGCAGCTATTTCGAGCGGCTCATCATCTGTATCGTCAAAAAAACGGATATCTGTAGAAATCTCTTTCAGCGCGCAGGCGTGCGGGATGAGCGCGCATCGGGCCGAGACGCGACGCATCGACGTCATATTCGAACACGATGAGCACCTTGATCCGTTCAAAGTTGATGAGCATCGAAACAGGCTTCGCCTCAATCGAACCCCTCCCGGCAAGATGGGTCTGCTCTTGTATCACTCTCGGGAATAGATCCAATGTCCACGCAACACAGCCTAGTAGTACTCGCTCGCGGCGGATACGCCGCTCGAGGCGTGCTTTATTTGATCATCGGTATCTTCGCGCTCCTGGCAGCACAGGATTCGACAAAGCCGAAGGACAGCCATAAGAGCCTGGAAGCCTTGCTTGGCCAGCCATTCGGCTATTTTTTGGTTGGGCTTGTGGTGACAGGTCTGCTCGCTTTTGCTGGTTGGCGCGTCCTGCAAGCGACGCGTGATGTCGATCATCACGGCACAGAACTCAAAGGTTTGGTTATTCGAGCGGGCCTGTTTTCCGCAGGTGTCTTCAACGGTGCTTTAGCGTTTTTTGCACTCGGCCTCCTCATGAGCGGCATTCGAAGCTCGGGCAATTCCGGAGGGCAAACCCAAGATTGGCTGGCGCATCTGTTGTCTTGGGAATACTCGAACGTGTTGGTGTACGTGATCGCCCTCATTCCACTTGGCGTTGGAGTGGCTCACATCATCAAGGGATGGAAAGCGTCATTCGAGAAATACTTTAACGCCGATGAAGACGTCATGCGCTACGTACGGCCAGTGTCTCGGTTCGGTCTCATAGCTCGTGGCGTCGTGTTTATAGAGATTGCGTTACTACTGGCAGTCAGCGGTTCATCCTATCAAGCCATGGACCCACCTGGTATGAAGGAAGCGCTCGACGCGCTCCAGAACCTCCCGGGTGGATGGTTGATTTTGATGGTGATGGCCTTGGGGCTGATTGCTTTCTCGGTTTACAGTTTTTCTGAAGCGTTTTGGCGCACGATAAATATGGATGTGCCAGGCGTACCGAAAACGTAGTTGAAGCCGTTACGACGAGTGTTTTTTTGCACTTCACATCGGTTGGTAGCTAGACGCCACGGCGGCACTATGCAAATCCTGAATAGCCCCAACGCTCGAATGGCGTTAGCATCCTGCCCATTGGGTTTAACGATCAGGGTCGTACTGTGGAAAAGCTAAATCGCCTTCAAAGCGGAATCGAAGGGTTGGATGTCCTGCTCAAGGGCGGACTGGTCGCTGGGGCCTCTTATATCATTCAGGGGCGCCCTGGGTCCGGCAAAACCATTCTGGCCAACCAGCTTGGGTTCCACCATGCGCGCAACGGCGGGCGTGTCTTGGTTGCCACGCTGCTGGCCGAATCCCATGACCGGCTGTTCCAGTTCCTGTCGACCTTGAGCTTCTTTGACGCAGCCCGGGTGGGCGCAGAAATTCAGTTCGTCAGCGCGTTTGACACACTGGAAAACGAAGGTCTTGATGAAGTGGTCAAGCTGCTACGGCGCGAAATCAGCCGGCAGAAGGCAACGGTCTTGGTGGTAGACGGTTTACTCAACGCGCGCTCCAAAGCCGACTCCCCGATCGATACCAAGAAATTCATTTCTGAACTGCAAGGTCACGCCGCCTTTGCCGGTTGCACCGTCCTGTTCCTGACCAGCTCGCGATTGGATGACGGTAGCCCCGAGCACACGATGGTCGACGGTGTAATCGAAATGGGTGAGGCGTTGTTCGGTACGCGTTCGGTCCGGCGTATTCAATTGCGCAAGACCCGAGGCAGCGGCGCGCTGACCGGCCTGCATGAGTGTGAAATCACTGACGACGGCCTGATGGTCTATCCGCGTCTGGAAAGCCTCTATAGCTACCCTTCTTCACACGACGACGCCGACCTCACGCGTATCCCCAGTGGCATCGGGTCGTTGGATGAGATCCTGCATGGCGGCCTGCACCGTTCTAGCGTCACGCTGGTGATGGGGCCATCAGGGATCGGCAAGACCACCCTGGGCCTCAAGTTTCTGGCTGAGTCAACGGTGGAGTCGCCCGGCCTGCATTTTGGTTTCTATGAAAGCCCTCAGCGCTTGCGTCTGAAGGGTGAGTCGTTGGGCATCGATATCAAACAGCTGGAACACAGTGGAGCGCTGACGATCGCCTGGCAACCGACAACCGAAGGTTTGCTCGACGGGCTGGGTGCACGTGTGTTGCGTGTCGTCGAGGAGAAAGGGATCAAGCGTCTGTTCATTGACAGTTTGAGCGGGATGACCCGTGTGTCGAATAACCCCGCGCGCATCACCGACTTTTATAGCGCGCTGATGAATGAGCTGCGTTGCAGGGGCGTCACGGTATTTGCATCCATCGAGGTCCACGACCTTGTCGGCTCCGAGGTCAGCGCGCCGGCCTCTGAACTGTCCAGCATTGCCGACAACCTGATGTTGATGCGCTTCCAGGAAATTCAATCTGAACTTAAGAGGACGCTTTCCATTCTTAAAGTGAGAGACAGCTGCTACGACACCTCATTGCTGGAGGTCGTCATCCGTGACCAAACCGTTGAACTGAGAAAGGTTTTCCGACATGCATCCTCAGTTCTCGCACACTCTGCGCTGCCAGGCTCAGCCTTATAAGTACTTGGGTAGGTTGAATTGACATGTCCACCATCCTTGTCGTCGACGACGAATACTTGATCGCCGATATTCTCGGCTATGCGCTGGAGGATGAAGGATTCATGGTCGTTAAGGCCGGTAATGGTCGCAAAGGCCTTGAAGTGCTGGAGCGCGAGCGGCCAGCGTTGATCATTACCGACTTCATGATGCCCGTTATGGACGGCCTCGAGTTCGCCACGGCCGTACGTGCGCTGCCGTCGCTCAATCACTTGCCTATTATTCTGGTGAGTGGTGCGCAAGCCCATGTCGGCATGGAAAGATCAGACTTGTTTGATGCAGTGCTGGATAAGCCCTTCAAGATTGATTTGATCATCGCCGAAGTACGACGCCTGTTGACACCTGCTTGAATGCCGAACCTTTGGCAGGTGTCGGCGATGCAGCGAAGGCGCCCTCCTCTTGCCTGTGCGTTTATCGGGCTGGATGGGCGCTCCGGTTGATCAAAACTCCGTAATCACAGTGACACCGGCAACTTCGAACCTGTCCATATTCATTAACGCGTCTATGGACCATTTAAGGAAGCCGTATGCGTTAAACGCATACGGCTTCCTTAAACGTCATAATCCCCTGTTTCCTGGCGTGTTAATCTCGCACCACCACGAATAGACATTGATCGTCACTCGACGATGACCAGAACCAGGAAAGAACATGCCGAAACTCTCTCACTCAGCCTTGCGCCGCAAATTCCGTGAATTGCTAGCCACCCCAGCGTGCGTTGAAACCGCCTCCGTATTCGACCCAATGTCGGCGCGTATCGCCGCCGACCTGGGTTTCGAAGTCGGCATCCTCGGGGGCTCGGTCGCTTCGTTGCAGGTACTGGCCGCACCCGATTTCGCGCTGATCACCCTGAGTGAGTTCGTTGAACAGGCCACCCGCATCGGTCGCGTGGCCCAGTTGCCGTTCATCGCCGACGCTGACCACGGCTATGGTAACGCGCTGAACGTAATGCGTACTGTCGAAGAACTTGAGCGCGCCGGTGTGGCCGCGTTGACGATTGAAGACACGTTGCTGCCGGCGCAATTCGGGCGTAAGTCCACTGACCTGATCTCCATTGAAGAAGGCATCGGCAAGGTGCGGGCTGCGCTGGAGGCACGGGTTGATCCAGAGCTGTCGATCATTGCCCGAACCAACGCGGGCGTGTTGCCGACCGAAGCGGTTATCGAGCGGACCCTGGCTTATCAGAAAGCCGGTGCCGATGGGATTTGCATGGTGGGTGTCAGTGACTTCGAACACCTGGAAAAGATCGCCGAGAACCTCACCGTACCTCTGATGCTGGTAACCTACGCCAATCCCAAACTCAACGATGCCCAGCGTCTGGCGAGCCTGGGTGTACGCGTAGTGGTGGCCGGTCACGGCGCTTACTTTGCAGCGATCAAGGCTACCTACGACAGCCTTCGTGCCCAACGCCAACTGACTCACAGTACGTCAAACCTCAGTGCCACCGAGCTGACGCACACCTACACGCTGCCGGAAAGCTATGTGGCGTGGGCGGAAGAGTTCATGGACGTCAAAGAGTAATCCCCAAGCCGGAACGAGGGGGTTCCCCTCCTCCCTCTTCACAGGGTTACCGCTATCAGCCCACCCAGCCCACCGCGGTCTTCGGAATCACTTCCGACTCATCCAGCTTCGACGCAAACATGCTCACGGCCTCCACCGCGTCGCTGGTGCTGGTGCGAATCTGCAGGATGACCGAGCCCGCCTGATCAGCCAGGTTGACACCGCGTTGGGCGCCTTCCTGGGTGGCGTTCATGCTGGTGACGGCGTCGCGGGTTTCCGCGAGGATCATGCCGATCATCTCGGCGATTTCCGCCGTGGAACGGCTGGTGCGCCCGGCCAGTTGCCGCACTTCATCGGCCACTACCGCAAAGCCACGCCCTTGATCGCCCGCACGCGCCGCCTCAATAGCAGCGTTCAGCGCCAACAAGTTGGTCTGGTCGGCGATACCGCGAATGGTGTTGACGATAGCGGTGATCTGCTCCGAACGATCGCCCAGTTGCCCGACCAGTCGCGCAGAGGCGCCAATGTTGTCGGCGATGCGGCGCATCTCACTGGCGGTCTCCTGGATCACCTGGGTGCCATGTTCGGCAAAACGCTCGGTCTCGGACGAGATATGGTAGGCACGTGAAGCGCCACGGGAGTCTTCCTCGAACTTCTCAACACGCTCGGTGATATCGCTGGCGAACTTGACGATCTTGGTCAACTTGCCGTCGCCATCGTAAACCGGGTTGTAACTGGCCTCCAGCCATACCACCCGGCCATGTTTGCCCAGGCGCTTGAATTGCCCGGTGAAAAATTCGCCATTGTTCAGGCGCCCCCAGAAGTCGGCATATTCACCGCTGTTGACCAGGGTCGGTTCGCAAAACAGGCGGTGGTGTTTGCCTTTGAGTTCCGCCAGCGAATAACCCATCACGCTCAAGAAGTTGGCGTTCGCGTCCAATACGTGGCCGCCGAGGTCAAACTCGATCACGGCCATCGCCCGGTCCAGCGCGACCAGTTTGCTGGAAGCGGCCGCTTCCTGTTCCACTTTGGCGGTGACGTCCAAGGCGTACTTGACCACTTTCAGTACCTGGCCGCGTTCATCCAGGACCGGGTTGTAGCTCGCTTCCAGCCAGACCGTCTTGCCGTTGGCATCGACCCGCTTGAAGGTGCCTGACACAAATTTGCCCGCCTTCAAATCACTCCAGAATTGGCTGTAGGCCGAACTGCTGGTCAGCGCCGGCAAGCAAAAGTCGCGGTGGGATTTGCCGCTCAATTGAGCAGCGCTGTAGCCCATGGTCTTGAGAAAGTTATCATTGGCCAGCAGCACCTTGCCATTGAGGTCAAATTCCGCCACGGCCATGGAGCGTTCCAATGCGACGATCAGTCCTTTGTACTCAGTGGATTCGGCCGTCTTGGCCGCCAGTTCTGTTTTGAGTGTTTTGTTGAACATGACGTACCCTCAGCCGTGCGGAAAAACTGATCTCTTGAATGGCTATCGGCTGCGTAATACGCGACTTGACGGGGCAAAAACTTTTATTTTCTGGCGCCAGATCGAAGCCCCGCCAATGGCGATTGAATACGCGCTGTCCAACGGCTTCGGTTTTGGCGGCGTCAATGCCAGTGTGCTGTTCCGCCGCTGGGCGTAGTTTGCCCCTGCTGTCGTTTTCGAGGACCATGGGTGCCTTTCTGAACCTGCCAACGCGAGGCACCCATGGCCAACCACGACCTGCACTACACCCCTGATCCAGATGCCGACTCGATTTCATCGGATGTGATCGGCTTCAACGGCATCCTGGTGTCCACCCAGATCCCGACCCGCGCCGATGGCAGCCTGGAACTGGGCGACATCACCCTGCAAAGCGAATGCACGCTAGAAGCCTTGAAGGTCGCGCTGGAAAAGGCTGGCAGCTCGATGGACCGGGTGATGCACTTGACCATCTACCTCACCGACATGGCCGATCGCGCCGCTTTTAATGAAGTCTACAAACGCTTCTTCGCCAAGCCCTGGCCCGTGCGCGCGGCGGTGGGTGTGGCGGCGTTGGCGGTAGAAGGCATGCGTGTGGAAGTCACCGCGATGGCTGCCAAGGCCTAAGCCGCACTCGGTCAACAATGTGGGAGCGAGCAAGCCCGCTCCCACAGTTGATGGGGTTTGCCCCCTCAAAGCATGGGGAGCACCGGCGGTCGGCCCTGCGGTAGGTGCCTGCCCAGCGTTTCACAGCTACAATGCGCGCCTCAACCGTGACAAGCCTGACTAAAAAAACTATGTCCTTGCCCAAGCATCACCTCGAATTGCTCAGCCCTGCCCGCGATGTCGCTATCGCGCGCGAGGCCATCCTGCATGGCGCCGACGCCATCTACATCGGCGGCCCGAGCTTCGGCGCGCGCCATAACGCCTGTAACGAAGTGAGCGAGATCGCTTCCCTGGTGGAGTTCGCACGCCGCTACCACGCGCGGGTGTTCACCACTATCAACACCATCCTGCATGACAACGAGCTGGAACCCGCGCGCAAGCTGATCCATCAGCTCTACGACGCCGGCGTCGATGCGTTGATCGTGCAAGACCTGGGCGTGATGGAACTGGATATTCCGCCCATCGAGCTGCACGCCAGCACCCAGACCGACATTCGTACCCTCGGCCGTGCCAAGTTCCTCGACCAGGCCGGTTTCTCGCAGCTGGTATTGGCCCGTGAGCTGAACCTGCAGGAAATCCGCGCCATCGCTGATGAAACCGATGCGGCCATTGAGTTCTTTATCCACGGCGCCCTGTGCGTAGCGTTCTCTGGGCAGTGCAACATTTCCCACGCGCAAAATGGCCGCAGCGCCAACCGTGGCGACTGCTCCCAGGCCTGCCGCCTGCCATACACCTTGAAGGATGACCAGGGCCGCGTCGTGGCTTTTGAAAAGCACCTGCTGTCGATGAAAGACAACAACCAGAGCGCCAACCTGCGCGCCCTGGTCGAAGCCGGCGTGCGCTCGTTCAAGATCGAAGGCCGCTACAAAGACATGGGCTATGTGAAGAATATCACCGCCTATTACCGCCAGCGCCTCGACGAGATTCTTGAAGACCGCCCGGACCTGGCTCGCGCTTCCAGCGGCCGTACGGCGCATTTCTTCCTGCCCGACCCGGAAAAAACCTTCCACCGTGGCAGCACCGACTATTTCGTCAGCGACCGCAAGATCGACATCGGCGCCTTCGACACCCCGACGTTTACCGGCTTGCCGGTGGGTGTGGTGGAAAAAGCCGGCAAGCGCGACTTGCAGGTTGTTACCCATGAGCCATTGTCCAACGGCGACGGCCTCAATGTGCTCGTCAAGCGTGAAGTCGTGGGTTTCCGCGCCAACATCGCCGAGCCTAAAGGCGAGTTCGAGGAAGACGGCGAGAAACGCTACCGCTATCGCGTCGAGCCGAATGAAATGCCGGCCGGCCTGCATCAACTACGCTCGAACCATCCACTGAACCGCAACCTGGATCATAACTGGCAGCAGGCCTTGCAAAAGACCTCTGCCGAGCGCCGTATCGGCCTGGCGTGGGCCGCTCGCCTGCGTGAAGACCAACTGGAAGTCACCGCCACCAGCGAAGAAGGCATCAGTGCCAGCGTCACCCTGCCCGGCCCGTTCGGCGTGGCCAACAAGCCGGAACAGGCGCTGGACACCCTGCGCGACCTGCTCGGCCAGTTGGGCACTACTGAATACCACGCGACGGACGTCCAGCTGGATGCACCGCAAGCGTTCTTCATCCCCAACTCACAGCTCAAGGCGCTGCGCCGCGAAGTGATTGAAGCGCTGACCGCCGCCCGCATCGCCGCTCACCCGCGCGGTGGCCGCAAAGCCGAGACCTCGCCGCCGCCGGTGTACCCGGAAGCACACCTGTCGTTCCTGGCCAACGTCTACAACCAGAAAGCCCGCGACTTCTACCACCGTCACGGTGTGAAGCTGATCGACGCCGCCTTCGAAGCCCACGAAGAAACCGGCGAAGTGCCGGTGATGATCACCAAGCACTGCCTGCGTTTCTCGTTCAACCTGTGCCCTAAACAGGCCAAGGGTGTCACCGGCGTGAAGACCAAGGTAGCGCCGATGCAGTTGATCCATGGCGATGAAGTGCTCACCTTGAAGTTCGACTGCAAGCCGTGCGAGATGCACGTGGTGGGCAAGATCAAGGGGCATATCCTTGGCTTGCCGCAACCGGGCAGCGCGGTGGAGCATTTCAACCCGCAAAACATCATCTTTCAGGGCACGCACTAACCCTGTGGGAGCGGGGCCACCACCAGCCCCGCTGCAACCCCGCAGCCGCCAGCAGAATCGCCGCTACCCCCAGCCATTGCAGCCAGCCGAGGCGATGCCCGAAGGCAATCCAGTCGACGAAGATCGCCGCGATCGGGTAGATAAACGACAGTGCTCCGGTGATGGCCGTCGGCAACTTCTGGATCGCGCCATACAACAACACATACATCAAACCAGTGTGCACCACGCCAAGCGTTACCAGTGCGGCCCAGGCGTTTGGCGCAGTTGGCAGGCCGTTCCAGGGCACCAAAGGCGCCAGCAGCACCGCCCCGGTTGCAACTTGGATCAACGCCATCAAATGCGGCGGTACGTCTTTCAAACGCTTGATGATCAACGCTGCAATCGCATACAAAAACGCTGCGCCCAACGCTAGCGCGATCCCCGCCAGGTAATCCCCGCCGCTGCTCTGCTGATCGCCATGGGCGGTAACAATCGCCAACATCCCGAGAAACGCCACGCTCAGCCACGCGAGCTTCTGCACGGTGATTTTTTCACCCAGGAACACCGCCGCCAACATCACCAACATGAACGGCTGCACGTTGTACACCGCCGTACTGATGGCAATTGACGCGTGGGAATAGGACTCAAACAGCAACAACCAATTACCGACAATCGCCACCCCACTGAGCATCGCCAGCCCGACCTTGGCCCAACTGAGCAGGTCCAGACGCAAGTACCCGAGCATCGCGCACACCAGCAACAGTGTCAGCCCGCCGATCACGCAGCGCCAGAACACCACTTCGATCACCGACACGCCAGAGACCAATACAAACCAGCCAATGGTCCCCGAGATCAGCATGGCGGCGACCATTTCCCACGACCCGCGACGAATGGATGTGTCCATGATTAAGGCTCCTCAAGTGAGGCTCAATTATGGCAATCTGCTTGAGAGCGGCTCCAGTGACTAAAATAGGTCAAACACCTGGATGGCCTTTACTTATTAGGCGGATCCCATGATTGACACCATCGACCAGCAACTGATCGCCGCTTTGATGGACGACTCACGCTTGTCGCTCAAGGCCCTGGCCGGCATTACCGGGCTGTCCTCGCCCAGTGTTGGCGAGCGTTTGCGGCGTCTTGAAGAGCGCGGCGTGTTGACCCACTACACCGTGGATATCGACCCCAAGCATTTTGGCTACCTGTTGCAGGCCATCGTGCGTATCCGCCCGTTACCCGGCAAATTGCAGGAGGTGGAGCGCCAGATCCAGGCGATCCCCGAGTTCACGGAGTGCGACAAGGTCACGGGCGAGGATTGTTTTATTGCGCGGCTGCATGTTCGCACCATGGATCATCTGGACAGTTTGCTTGACCGGCTTAACGCGTATGCCGAAACCAACACGGCGATCGTCAAGAAGACCCCGGTGAAACGGCGATTGCCGCCACTGGGGGATTAACGGGGCAGCTCCCACAATTAGAACTGTTTCGTTTATTCGTGCAGTATTTTGGCTGCTGCCAATAAGCCTCGGAACTTACGATAACGCGCATCCAGCACTGACCGTTGATTTGCATCTGGCAAATACCTCGCCTTCACGGGCATCCCTGCCTGCAACAACGCCTCCCCCTGCCCAATCGCCAGGAACCCCAGCTTCGCCGCGCCGATACACGCACTCAACTCACTGCCGTGCAAGGTGAAGATTTCTCGCTGCAGGATATTCGCCAGCAACTGCGCCCAGTATTCACTGCGCGCCCCGCCCCCCACCAGGGCGCATGCACCCACATTCGCACCCGCCGATTGCACGGCGTGCAAGGCATCGAGCAAACCGAAGCCCACACCCTCCATCACCGCGTAGCCGAGCATGGCGGGCGTGCAGTCATGGCCCAGGCTCATGAATCCACCGCGCAGCAACGGATCGTTATGGGGGGTACGTTCACCGGCGAGGTACGGTAGAAACAGCGGTGTGTTCAAAGGCACAGGCTGCCCTATTGGCAACTGCAGTTGCACCTGGCCCAACAACGTTTGCTCATCCGCCGTGCCGGTCAGCCGCGTCACCCAGCGCAAGCAACTGGCACCGGCCAGCATCGCGCCCATGGTGTACCAACGGTTGGGTAACGCATGGCAGAAGCTGTGCACGGCACTGGCCGGGTTGCCGGCAGCGTGGGCAGTGATTGCGACAATCGCCGCGCTGGTGCCGAGGGTGATGAAGCCATCGCCTGCGTTGATCGCACCGATACCCACGGCGGCCACCGGGTTATCGCCACCGCCGCCCGCAATCACTACGTCAGTCGACAGCCCCAGCTCGGTCGCCGTCAACCCCGCACTCGCGGCGCCGCCTTCGACCAACCTGGGCATCTGTTCCGGCCCAAGGCCCGTAGCGCGCAGCATCGGGGCGAACCACTCACGCTGTGCCACATCCAGCCACAACGTCCCGGCAGCGTCGGACATCTCGCTGATACGCTCGCCACTCAGGCGCAAACGCAGGTAGTCCTTGGGTGATAACACGCAGTCGATGGCTTTGAATACCTCAGGCTCATGCTGTTGCAACCACAGCACTTTCGGCGCCGTGAGCCCGGCCATGGGCAGGCTGCCCGTGACGTCGGCAAACCCCGCCCCCAACTGTTCAGCCTCAGCGATCGCGCGGGAATCGTCCCACAGGATGGCGGGATACAACACGCGGTTGTCATCCCCCAACAACACAGCACCGTGCATTTGCCCGGACAGGCCGATACACGCCACACGCGCAAACGCCTCGTGCGCACGCAGTTGCCCCAACGCCTTAACACACGCCTGCCACCAATCTTCCGGCGCTTGCTCGGACCAGCCGCAGTGGCGCCGCGACACACTCAAACGCACGCCAGCGTGGGCCAGCACCCTACCGTCAAGGTCCATCAGGATGGCCTTGAGTTCAGAGGTGCCGAGGTCTATTCCGAGGGAAACAGGCAGGTTCATACGTAATTGTCCAATCAACTACCGCCACATGAGTCACGCAATTGCAGGGTTGGCGCCAGGCGCACGCGCTGGGGCGGTGCCGTGGGCGAAGCCATGCGCTGCAACAACAGGCCGACAGCGCGAGCGCCGAGTGCCTTGACCGGTTGAGCGATCAAGGTCAGGCGCGGCACAAAAAAGTCCGCCCAGTCAAAATCATCAAAGCCGACCAAGGCCATCTGCCCCGGCACGGCGATATGTGCGTCACGCAGCGCGTGCATGGCACCAAGGGTCATCAGGTTGTTGCCGGCCATGATTGCCGTGGGCGGCGCGGCCAGGCCCAGCAACTGCGCCGTGGCCAGGCGTGCCGGCTCGGTGTTGGAGCCGCCATTGACCAACAGTTGTGGATCAAACGCCAGCCCCGCCACGTGCAACGCTGCGCGGTAACCGGCCACTCGCTCATCGGTGGTGCTGAACCCCTCGCGCCCGGCGATAAAGCCAATGCGGCGGTGACCATGGGCGATCAAATGTTCAATAAGGGCCTGGGTGGGCTCGGCGTTGTCCACCCCGACCTGGTCAAACTGCTCGCTCATCATGCGGTCCACCAGCACCGCTGGAATCTCGTTGGCCCGCAGGTATTCCAGCGCTTTTGAGCCGCTCGAGGGGGCCAGCACAATCCCGTCGACCCGCCGATGATGCAGCGCCGTGACCACCCGCAGCTCCTGCTCCGGGTCGTCGTGGGTGTCGACAAACAGCATCATGTAACCGTGCTTGGCGCATTCGGTTTCAATCGCGTGCACCGTTTCACTGAAGTAATGGTTGGACAGCGCCGAGATCGCCACGCCAATCGTGCTGGTACTTGACCGGGCCAGCGAGCGCGCCAGGGTGTTGGGGATGTACCCCAGCGCCTGGATAGCCTGCTGCACCGCCTGCACCGTGGCCGGGCTGACCTTGCGGGTACCGTTCAACACATGGGACACCGTTGATGTCGACACCCCCGCCCTGCTTGCGACGTCATCCATGGTGACCACGGCGCTGTTCCTCTCACTGATTCAACGTTTACTCGACCAACCGCTGTACGTACCGATGTTGTCACGGGTGATCAGTTTTGGCGTGAGCAGGGTAACCGCTTCGGCTGGGGCTTTGTCGTTGAGAATGTCATTGCCCACGTCCACCGCTGTCTGCGCCATGGCCCAAGGGTCCTGGCTGGCGGACGCCTGGATTTGCGTGTCGGTCTTCAGCGCATTTTCGATATCCGGCGCGCCGTCCACCGAGGTAATAACGATGCCGCTGCGCTTGAGCTGCTTGGCCGCCAGGTCGCTGCCGATGGCTTGCGGGTCGTTGATCGCGAACAGACCGTCGATTTTCGGGAAGCGTGTCAGGTAACCCTGCATGGCGTTCAAGCCGCCTTCACGGGAGCCCTTGGCGTCCTGGTCATCGGACAGCACCTTGATCTGCGGCGCGCTGGCGAGTGCCGCCTTACACCCTTTGACGCGGTCGGTCACGGCAGTGACTTGCGGGCCGTTCTGGATGATCACATTGCCCTTGCCGCTGAGCTTATCCACCAGGTACTGGCAGGCCAGCTTGCCGGCCTCGACGTTGTCGGTCTGCACGGTGGCGTTCACGCCCTTGGCGTCGACATCCACGGCGACCACGACAATGCCCGCGTCGCGGGCTTTTTTGATGGCCGAGGCCATGGCGGACGGGTCTACCGCGTTGATCAGGATCAGGTCGACCTTGGACGAGATAAAGTTGTCGATCTGCGAAAACTGCTTGCTCAAGTCATAGTCGGCCGACACCGAGGTCACCTTGACGTTGGGGTTTAACGCCTTGGCCCGCGCGGTGGCGCCATCGGCCAGGGTCACGAAATACGGGTTGCCCAGCGAGCCCATGCTGATGCCGAGGGCTTTGAGTTCGCGCGCTTCGACGGCTTGGGACATCAAGGCAGCCAAGGCAATAACGGGAAAGATACGTTTGACGTTCATGCGGGTCTCTCTTGTGATTGTTGTATGAGTGAAATCAGGTCCGAGCACCGGACTGGCGATAACGATCCAGCGCGACTGCGCCAATGATCACGATGCCCTTGATGATGTACTGCCAGATATCCGACACGCCCAGCAGCACCAGGCCGTTGGTGAGTACCGCGATAATCAGCGCACCAATCAGCGTGCCGCCGATGGTGCCGACGCCGCCGGTAAAGCTGGTGCCACCGAGGATCACCGCGGCAATCGCGTCCAGCTCATAGGATTGTCCCAGTTGCAGGCCGTTGGCCGCGAACAGACGCGAAGCGCTCATCACCGCGCCCAGCCCGGCCAACGCACCGGACATGGCGTAGACGAATAGCAGCACCTTCCACACCTTGATCCCCGACAATCGCGCCGCTTCCGGGTTACCGCCCACCGAGTAGATCTGCACGCCCATCACCGTCCGGCGCAGGATGAACCACGACAGCGCTACCACCGCGACGGCAATGATCACCAGCCAGGGCACGCCGAGCACCGAGTCATTGCCGATAAACGCAAACGGCAGGTCGGGGTTGAAAACGGTCTTGTCATCGGCCAGCAGGCGCGCCAAACCGCGCATGGCGGTGAGTGCGCCGAGGGTGACGATAAACGGCGGCAGGCGCATAAAGGCGATCAATCCGCCGTTGACCAGGCCCAGCAACAGCCCGAAGCCAATACCGGCAGCAATCCCGAACATGCCGAACTGCGGCGACATCGACGCTTGCAACGCCACCACCGCCGACGCGGCCAGGATCGCGCCCACCGACAGGTCGATACCCGCCGTGAGGATCACAAAGGTCATGCCGGCCGCCAGCACCACGTTCACTGAGGCCTGCTGAGAGATGATCGACAGGTTCTGCACTGTCAGGAAGTTCTCGCTGGCCAGGGCAAAGCCCACCAACAACAGGATCAGTACCGGCAACATGCCGACGGTGCGCATCAACTCGCGTGCGCGTTCAGCTTTACCTATCGTTGCAACGTTCAATTCAGCCATGGGCAACCACCTGATCGCCACCGGTGGCGAGGTCAATAATACGTTCTTGGGAAATAACCTGGCCCGACGCCCCGCCGACTTCAGCCACCAACTGGCCTTCGCGCATGATCAGCACGCGGTCGCAGGTGCCGATGATTTCCGGCAACTCGCTGGAAATCACCACAATGCCGACACCGGCTTGCGCCAGTTGATTGATGATGCGGTAGATCTCGGACTTGGAACCGATGTCCACGCCGCGTGTGGGTTCGTCGAGGATCAGCACATGCGGCTTGACCTCCAACAGCCGCGCCAGCAGCACCTTTTGCTGATTGCCGCCGGACAGCGCACCGACATTGACCTTGCCCGACGCCACGCGAATCGACAGTGACTTGATCGCGTCCCTGGCGCGCTGCGCCGCGTGGCCACGATCGAGCACACCACCGGCATGGGCATCCGGTACGCAGGCGCAGACATTGATGTTGTCGGCCACGCTCATGTCCAGGAACAGGCCCTGAGCCTTGCGGTCTTCGGTGAGGTAAACGACACCGGCGCGGATCGCATCCGCCGGGGTGCGCAGTTGGGTGATGGTTTTGCCGACCACTTCCAAGGTACCGGAGGTGCGTGGGTCGGCGGCAAAGATCAGCCGTGCCAGTTCGGTGCGCCCTGCCCCGACCAGGCCGGCAATCCCGAGCACTTCGCCGGCATGCAGGTCGAAACTACAGTTGCGCACGCGTTTGCCATCAGCCATGTCGCGCACGCGCATCACCACGTTGCCGGGGTTATACGCGGCGTGTTCCTTCTTGTAGAACCCCGACAGGTCGCGGCCCACCATCATTTTCACGAGCACGTCGGCCGACAGCGCCTCGCGGGTCAGCTCGCCGATGTATTGGCCGTCACGCAGCACCGAGACGCGGTCCGACAGCTCGTAGATCTCGGCCATGCGGTGGCTGATATAGATGATCGCCAAACCTTGGCTGCGCAACTGTTTGATCAGCGCGAACAAACGATCGGTCTCGCGGGACGACAAGGGTGTGGTGGGTTCGTCCATCACCAGGATCTTGGCGTGGCCATGCAAGGCGCGGGCGATTTCCACCAGTTGGCGCTCGGCAATCGACAGGCTGCTGACCCGCGTTGACGGGGTGAACTCCGCGCCAAGGCGTTGCAGCACTTCGATGCACCCGGCCTCCATGCCTTTGCGGTCGATGGTCCAGCCACGCCGCAGCTCGCGACCCAGGTAGATGTTCTCGGCCACGCTCAGGTTCGGGCACAGGCTCAGTTCCTGATAGATCACGGCGATGCCGAGGGCTTTGGCGGTGGCGGGGTCGAAGGTGGGGATGGGCTGGCCGGCAATGCGGATTTCACCGCCGGGGTCGGCTTGATAGGCGCCGGAAAGGATTTTCATCAAGGTGGATTTGCCGGCGCCGTTCTCCCCCATCAAGGCGTGGATTTCGCCGAGGTAGACCTTCAGGCCGACATTCTTGAGCACGCGCAGACCATTGAAGGTTTTGCTGATGCCCTGCATCTCAAGCAAGGGTTCAAGGCTCATGAATGAGCTCCTGGGATTATTATTTTTGTAATCGAGTGGGTCGACTCTAATGCAGATACATTTTCTTACGCAAGCGCTTGCGTTGACCGTTTGTCGACAGGTGAAACGTTTCATCACGCTTAAGTTCAGAAAGCGTCGGCTTTGGTGCAGAGGTATCCATTCGAAGGTATTTCCTCCTCAATCAGCCATCAAAACGCCACAATTCTGCTATTGTCCAAGGACCTCATCTCCTCCTCGTCGCCGCCAAGCGATCTGCTGTGAGCATGCACTGCGCCATCGCCGATTGACGATGGCGGGCCTGGACACCACGGAACGCCCTGCGATGGACACACCGCTCCCCGAACAGCCGCAATCGCGCGCCGAAAAAATCGTCGAGTTCAAACGCCAGAAAACCCTGCTCAAGACCGGCGCACTGCAAGACGCCATCTTCAACAGCGCCTATTTCTCGAGCATCGCCACCGATGAGAAAGGCGTGATCCAAATCTTCAATGTAGGCGCCGAACGCATGCTCGGCTATGCCGCCGCCGATGTGGTCAACCGCATCACCCCCGCCGATATCTCCGACCCCATCGAACTGGTCACCCGCGCTGCCGCGCTCAGCCAGGAACTGGATACGCCGATCACGCCGGGGTTCGAAGCGCTGGTGTTCAAGGCCTCCCGGGGTATAGAAGACATCTACGAGCTGACCTATATCCGCAAGGATGGCAGTCGCCTGTCGGCCATGGTGTCGGTGACCGCCTTGCGTAACCGGCATGACACGATCATCGGTTACCTGCTGATCGGCACCGACAACACCGCGCGCAAGCAGGAAGAAGCCGAACGCAAAGGCTTCGAGCGTGCCCTGGAAGAGAAGAACCTGGAGCTGGAGCACGCCAGCCACATGAAGTCCGAGTTCCTCGCCACCATGTCCCACGAACTGCGCACGCCGCTGAATGCCGTGATCGGTTTTTCCGAGGCGCTCAAGGACGGGCTGGTCGGGGAAATGAGCGAGACCCAGCGCGAGTACATCGGTGATATCTTCACCAGCGGCCAGCATTTGCTGTCATTGATCAACGACATTCTCGACCTGTCCAAGGTCGAGGCCGGCATGATGGAGCTGGAACTGGAGAGCGCGGAGCTTTCCAGCTTGTTGGCCAACAGCCTGTTGATCGTGCGGGAAAAGGCCGCGCTGCAACGTATTCAACTGAAGCTGGAAAGCCCTGAAGACTTCGGCTGTCTGGAACTGGACCTGCGCAAGACCAAGCAGATCGTCTACAACCTCCTGGCCAATGCGGTGAAGTTCAGCGAGCACGGCAGCTCAGTGACGCTGATGGTGCGCCAGGTGGCCCGCGAGCAGGTCGGGCAGATTCCCGGCGAATGGCCGGTGTACCGCTTCGACTTGCCCGACAGTGCGCATCAACAGTTCCTCGAGTTGAGCGTCAGCGATACCGGGATTGGTATAGCTGAAGGCGACATGGGCAAGCTGTTCAAGGCGTTCAGCCAGATCGACAGCAGCCTGGCGCGCAAATTCGAAGGCACCGGCCTGGGGCTGGCGATGGTCAAGCAGCTGACGGATTTGCACGGCGGCAGTGTAGCCGTGGCCAGCCGTGAAGGCTGTGGCGCGCGGTTTGTCGCGTGGTTGCCGCTGCATCGCACGCCGGAGGCAGCATGGCCGAGATCCTGATCATTGAAGACAATGAAGCCAATATGCGCCTGGCGCGCCTGTTGTTAGTGAATGCCAGCCACACGGTGCTGTGGGCACCCGATGCCGAAACCGGCCTGACCCTGGCCCGCGAACAACAGCCGGCGTTGATCCTGATGGACATCCAACTGCCCGGCATGGACGGCCTGGCGGCCACTGCGCTGCTCAAGCAAGACCCGCTGACCGCACACATCCCGGTGATCGCCTTGACGGCCATGGCGATGAAAGAAGACCGCGAAAAGACCCGGCTCGCCGGTTGTGACGCCTACATCACCAAGCCGTTGCGTTACAAAGAGCTGTACCAAGTGATCGACACCTTGCTGCAAACGCCCAACAGCCCCCTCACATGAGTCCGCTCCATGGCCAGCCAACCCGCGACGTTGTTGATCGTTGATGATGAACCCCAGGTGCGCAAACTCCTGGAAACCCTGCTGCAACACGAGGGCTACCAGACCCTGAGTGCAAGCAGCGGTGAAGAAGCCTTGCAGTTGGTGGCGCGGCAGCCCCCGGACCTGATCCTGCTCGACGTGATGATGCCGGGCATGGACGGCTATGAAGTCGCCAGCCAATTAAAGGGTGATGAAACCACCGCGGGTATCCCGATCATCATGTTATCCGCCCTCAGTGAGCAGAGCGCCCGTGTCAGTGGGCTGGAGGCCGGTGCCGAGGAGTTCATCAGCAAGCCGGTAGAACGTGTCGAGTTGTGGTTGCGAGTGCGCAACCTGCTGCGGCTCAAAGAGCGTGGTGACCTGGCAAGCCATTCGCGCGAACTGGGGCCACTGCAAACGGGGATAAACGTGCATGACCTGGCCCTTCAGGACCTCGAAAATGCCTTGCGCCAAGCCGTCGAGCGCGAAGACTTCACCGTGCATTACCAGCCCAAGGTCGATATCGCCAGCGGCCGCCTCTGCGCCCTCGAAGCGTTACTGCGCTGGGAGAGGCCCGACTACGGCGCTGTGTCCCCGGCCGTGTTTGTGCCGATATTGGAGCGCCTTGGGCTGATTGTACCTGTGGGACGCTGGGTGATAGAGCAGGTTTGCCAACAAATTGCCGAGTGGCAACGTGGCGCCATTGGTGCGGTGGAGGTGTCGGTGAACGTCTCCGGCCATCAACTGATCGAAGGCGACCTGATTGCCGATATCGCGCGCACCCTGGCGCAAACAGGTGTCGAGCCGCATTGGCTCGAAGTGGAGCTGACCGAAGGCTCCTTGATGGAAAACACCCAGCACACCATCGCCAGCCTGCAGCGCCTGCACGCGATGGGCGTGAAGATTTCCATCGATGACTTCGGCACCGGCTATTCGAGCCTGGCGTATCTGCGGCGTTTTCCTATCCATACGTTGAAGATCGACATTGCGTTTATCCGCGAAGTCACCACCAACCCGCAAGACGCGGCGATCACCCGCACCATCATTGAACTGGCCCACAGCCTCAACCTGCGGGTGGTGGCTGAAGGCGTGGAAACCCAGGCGCAGTTGGCGTTCTTGAAGGAGGCCGGTTGTGATCAGATCCAAGGCTACCTGTTCAGCCGGCCGTTACCCGTGGAAACCTTGGAGCGCTTGTTGCTGGAGCGTTGAGAGGTCCCTCTGACTGCATGTGCATGGATGCCGGAGGGCGCTACGGATCCGACACGCCGCCGCAAGCGCCAGGTGAGCACTCAGTCCAGATTCTCGGTATTGCCCACATCCGCCGCTTCATCCAGATCGTTGAGCGGCACTTCTGCGTCATCCATCAACGAGCCAGGGTCTTCATTGCCTGGGTCGTTGAGTTCGTCATCAAGTTCTTTTGACATCACCGTCTCCACTAACCGCCTTGGGTATCGATATCGGCATCGGTTTCAGCCTTGGGCTCCGGCTCCGGCTCGAAGTCTGGACTGTAGTCGTTTTCTTCAGCCTTGGGTTCTTTGGCCGGTGCCGGATCTTTTGGCGCGTCGGCGCCAGTACCTGGCGCGGGTTCGCCGCCGTCGATGGCCGGGTCGTTGCGCCCGCTGACTTGGGGATCGTCGTGTGTGTTCATGGGTCACCTCTTCTGTTCGCAGTATTGGGAAAATGCAGCCTGCGTAAAGGTAAGGTCACGCCCTGGGCAATGAAGTTCAAATTGCCTAAGAGCCTGGGTTATCTACCTGAATGTAGAACGCATAAGCCGCGAGCAGCACCCAGAACACCATGAACAGCCACGGGGCGCGCATGGAGAACAACAACGACTTGCGATAGCCCTTGTGGGACGACTCCATTTCGGAAAACAGCGGCGACTCGTCGTAGGCCATGCCCATCACTGGCTCGCTGCGCAGCAGTTCGCTTTGCTTGAAGTGCCAGTGGTCAATGATGTCATACGCCGCGCGTATGCCGGGCCAGGCGTTGAGTGAGCTGAGAATGCCCAGGAGCGCCAGGAACAGCGGCACCAACAGTGTGAACAATTTGCCCCATTCCGGGTTGAGGTTGCCCATGCCAGAGACAAAGGCGATCACCAGGAACGACTGCGCCGTGAGGTAGGCGTCGGTGCGGTTGGCCAGGATCGAGGTTTCGTATTGTATCTCGCGCCGATAGAAGTCGAGGCGGTCTTTGGGTGAGCCGAAGATCTTGGCGTTGTGTTCACTGTGATCTGTCAGGGTCGATTCTGGGGATTGGGGGGAGATGATTCTGGGCACATGCGTGCTCCGTTTTGGATCGAGTCTGTTTAGAAGGAAGGGGCGCTGGCGAAGTTCAAGTTAGTTTGCGCACCAATCTGGCGCATTTTGTAGTGAGCGGGCTTGCCCCGCGCTGGCGTGCGTAGCGCTCCCGTTTTTTTTGGGCCGCTGCGCAGCCCAGCGCGGGGCAAGCCCGCTTACGGCAATAGGGTTATTGGTGGTTTCGGCACACGCATTGCTTAACCCTTTCATCACTCACCTGCCTTGCCCGCTTACAGGAGCATTCGTTACCCACCGACCCAGAGCCGACCCCATAAGAAAGTAAGGACCAGGCCGGTTGGCACCTTCAGCCACGGCCTTATAAAAATGCGTTTTTTGAAGCGGCAGTGCCACTTGGCTATCCTCGGCACTGACAAGGTACTGGAATGGCTCGATCTTTCTTCGATGAAATGAATGACGCAAACGGCGCGTGCCGTGCGCATTATCAAGACTTCTCCCGCTGGCTGGCGAATACGCCGCCGGAACTGCTGGCCCAGCGTCGCCGTGAAGCCGACTTGCTGTTCCACCGCGCCGGGATTACGTTCACGCTGTATGGCGACGAGCAAGACACCGAGCGCCTGATCCCCTTCGACATCATCCCCCGCAGCATCCCCGCCAGTGAATGGAGCCTGATCGAACGCGGTTGTATCCAGCGCGTCAACGCGCTGAACATGTTCCTTGCCGACATCTACCACGACCAGCGCATTATCAAGGCCGGGATCATTCCGGCGGAACAGGTGCTGGGCAACGAGGGTTATCAGAAGGCGATGGTCGGCCTGGACCTGCACCGCGACATCTACTCGCATATTTCCGGTGTCGACCTGGTGCGCGATGGCGACGGCACCTACTACGTGCTCGAAGACAACCTGCGCACCCCCAGCGGCGTGAGCTACATGCTCGAAGACCGCAAAATGATGATGCGCCTGTTCCCCGAGGTGTTCGCCAAGCAGCGTATCGCGCCGGTGGACCATTACCCCAACCTGCTGCTCAAGACCCTGAAAAGCGCCAGCCGCCTGGACAACCCCAACGTGGTGGTGCTAACGCCAGGGCGCTTTAACAGTGCATTCTTCGAACATGCGTTCCTGGCCCGGGAAATGGGCGTGGAACTGGTGGAAGGCGCCGACTTGTTCGTACAGGACCTCAAGGTGTTCATGCGCACCACCGACGGCCCCAAGCCGGTCGACGTGATTTACCGGCGTATCGACGACGCCTTCCTCGACCCCAAGGCCTTCAACCCCGATTCGATGCTTGGCGTGCCCGGCCTGGTGGCCGCCTATTGCGCCGGCAACGTGGTGCTGGCCAATGCCATCGGCACCGGCGTGGCTGATGACAAGTCGATCTACCCCTACGTGCCCGAGATGATCCGCTTCTACTTGGATGAAGAACCGGTGCTGCAAAACGTGCCGACCTTCCAGTGCCGCAAACCCGACGAACTGTCCCACGTTCTGGCCAACCTGCCGCAACTGGTGGTCAAGGAAACCCAAGGCTCCGGCGGCTACGGCATGCTGGTCGGCCCGGCCTCCAGCGCCGCCGAGATCGAGGACTTCCGTCAACGCATCAAGGCCCGACCCCACGCGTATATCGCCCAACCCACACTGAGCCTGTCCACCTGCCCCACCTTTGTCGAGAACGGCATTGCTCCGCGCCATATCGACCTGCGGCCCTTTGTGCTGTCGGGCAAGGAAACCCGCCTCGTACCGGGTGGTCTTACCCGTGTTGCGCTGAAGGAAGGCTCACTGATCGTCAACTCGTCGCAAGGCGGCGGAACCAAGGACACCTGGGTGGTGGAGGACTGAGTATGTTGAGTAGAACCGCCGCAGACCTGTACTGGATGTCCCGTTACCTGGAGCGCGCCGAGAACCTGGCGCGGATGCTCGAGGTCAGCTACTCCCTGTCGTTGATGCCCCAGGCCGGGCATAGTGATGGCCTGGATGAACTGGCCATGTCGCTGCTCAGCAGCGGCACCCTGGACAATTACCTTGAGCGGCATACACAGCTGGATGCCGAGCGCATGTTGCACTTCTTTGCCCTCGACGAAGAGAACCCCGCCAGCATCTATAACTGCCTGCGCGCGGCGCGTGGCAATGCCCATGCGGTACGCGGGCGGATCACCGCCGACATGTGGGAAAACCTCAACGCCACCTGGCTGGAAATGCGCAGCATCGCCGCGGGCGGCCTGGCGCGGCATGGCATCAACCACTTTTGTGATTGGGTCAAGCAGCGTTCGCACCTTTTCCGGGGGGCCACCTCCGGGACGATCATGCGCAATGACGCCTATCGGTTTATCCGCCTGGGCACCTTCGTAGAGCGTGCGGATAACACCTTGCGCCTGCTGGATGCACGCTATGAGATGTTTGGCGAGGAGTCGGAGGAAGTCAGTGACTTGTCGGCACGCGGTTATTACCAATGGAGCGCCCTGCTCCGCGCGTTGTCGTCGTTCGAGGCGTACACCGAGTTGTATCCGAATGCGTTGAATGCTCGCTCGGTCTCAGAGTTGCTGTTGTTGCGCAGCGATGTGCCGCGTTCGTTGCATGCATGTATCGAGGAGTTGAGTCATATCCTGGCGGACTTGCCCGGCAGTTACGGGCGCACGGCGCAGCGGTTGGCCGCGGAGTTTGAGGCGCGGCTCAGGTATACGGGGATTGATGAGATTCTTGAGGATGGGTTGCATAGCCGCTTGACGGAATTTATTGACACGGTTCGGGAGTTGGCACAGGCGATTCATAGTTCGTATTTGGAAGTTGTTTGAAGCGGTGGGAGCGCGATTGCTCGCGGTGCGGTGGGTCAGTCAACGGTTGAGTGGCTGACCCGACGCATTCGCGGGCAAGCCCGCTCCCACATTTGGAGGGGGTTGGGGTTACGGTTTTCGTAGGAACGCGAGCATCAGCGTGTTGACCTGCTGGCTTTGTTCGTTCTGGATCCAGTGGCCGCAGTTGGGCAGCACGTGTTGTTCAAGGTGAGGCACTGAATCGGGCATGCGTTTGAGTGTGTGCGCCTCGAACACACCGACCGGGTCTCGGTCACCGATCAGGAATAGCGTGGGTTGCAACACCTGCTGGCCAGCCAGGCATTCGGTGCGTTGCCAGTTGCGTTCAAAGTTGCGGTACCAGTTCAGCGGGCCACGAAAACCGTGGTCGGCGAAGGTGTTTACGTAGACGTCCAGATCTGCCTGGGAACACCATTGCGGCAATGCGCCGGGCGCGGGAACGCCCTCAAGTAACCTGGCGCTCGGCGGTTTCTTTTGCAAAAACACATCCTGATCCTGCATGAACAGGCGCAGCGTGCGCTCGATGTCAGCGTTCAGCTCCTGCTCGGCAACGCCAGGCTCCTGGAAATACAGGATGTAGTTGAAGCGATCGGCGTACAGCTCACGCATGATTTCGATCACCGGCCGCCGCGCGCGCCCAGCGAATGGCACGGACATCGTGATCAAGTGCGTGACACGCTCGGGTTCGAGCAGCGCCAGGTGCCAGGCCACCACTGCCCCCCAGTCATGGCCGACCATCACCACCTGCGCATGGCCAAAATGGTCCATGGCCTGCTGGATATCCCCGCACAGGGTCAGCAGATCATAATCGGCGATCGCGGCGGGCGAACTGGTCTGGCCGTAGCCGCGCATTTCCGGGGCGAACACTCGGTAACCCGCAGCCGCCAATGCGCGAATCTGCTCGCGCCAGGAGTGCCAGCATTCCGGGAAACCGTGGAGCAGCCAGATCGGCGGGCCTTCGTCCGCCCCCGTGACCTGCACACTTAACTCAATGCCGTTGACCTGGATCCTGTGCTGCCGGGTAGCGTTCATCAGAGGCGTCCTTGTGTAGTTTGCGCTCGCGGTACTCTCGCGGTGAGCAATTCATCAAACGTTTGAAAGCACTGCTGAATGCGCTGTCCGACTGATAACCCAATGCCTGGCCGATGCTGGACACACTGCTGCTGGAGGTGTTCAACGCCTGTACCGCCAAATGCATGCGCCAGCGGGTCAGATATGCCTGAGGTGCCATGCCAACACTCCCCCTCCACCACCGCGTTGAACTTGATGCCACCCGGTGGTGGAAAATCCAGCGCCCAGTCGCCGCCCGCCTTCAAACCTGCAAAATACGAGTGGTGACTGCGTAACAACGCCACCACATCAGACAGGGTATCCATAAATAAAAAAGCTCCGGACGATCGCGACAGAAATACAGACTTTAGGCTATTCCGCGTCCGGCCCCAAAAAAACACTATAGGTCCTCCTGAGTGGAGAGCCTTATGACCAGCAAGCAAACCCCTATCAACAGCGGATTAGACGTCGCCGTGGTGCTGGACCAGCGTGGTCAAGCATGCGGTGTAGCCGCCCCCGCTCACGATGAAAGCAGGCGCTCCGGCGTCTATCCCTGGGCCGTCGACCTCGGAGCGTTTGTGGGCATTGAGCGAGCGACTGTGTGGCGTCACGCTCTGATCGTCGGTGCCCACCAGCGCGGCAACAATTGGCGCACCCGCGCCTCGCCGAACCGGTCATCGATCAACATCACCACACCCCGGTCCTGCTGGCTGCGGATCACCCTGCCCGCCGCCTGCACCACTTTCTGAATGCCGGGGTACAGGTAGGTGTAGTCGTAACCCGCGCCGAAGATCGCGCCCATGCGCAGTTTCATCTGTTCGTTGACCGGGTTCAGTTGGGGCAGCCCGAGGGTGGCAATAAAAGCACCGATCAAGCGCGCACCGGGCAAGTCAATGCCCTCGCCGAATGCGCCACCCAGTACGGCAAAACCGATGCCCTGGCTGTGCTCGGTGAACTGGTCAAGAAAGGCCTGGCGCTCGGCCTCCGCCATGCCGCGTGACTGCTGCCAGAGCGCGATCTGCGGGTGTCGCTCGCCGAGCAACTGCGCCACCTGCTGCAGGTAATCAAAGCTTGAGAAAAACGCCAGGTAGTTGCCAGGCTGCTGGGTGTACTGGTGGGCGATCAGCTCAACGATGGGTTCCAGCGAGGCGTTGCGATGGACGAAGCGTGTGGAGATTGCATCGACGATGCGCACCTGCAATTGCTCGGCCTTGAACGGTGACTCCACGTCGATCCACGCGGTATCCGCCGGCAGGCCCAGCAAGTCGGCGTAGTAATGACGAGGGCTGAGGGTGGCGGAAAACAGCACACTGCTGCGGGCCGCGGTCAATCGCGGGCGGATGAACTCGGCGGGCACCACGTTGCGCAGGCACAGGGTAGAGCTGCTGCGTTTGCCACTGAACTGGCGCTTGCTGATATCGAAAATAAAGTGCTCGTTGAACAGCTCGGCAACCTTGGCAAATTGCAGCACCTCGAAATAAAACGCTTGCAGGTCGCCACTGAGTGACTCGGGGTGCGCGTTGAAATAGTCGCCCATGGCGCTGGCACACAGGGTCAGGGCCTGTATCAGTTTTTCGGGTCGGGCGACATAAGCCTGGTACGGCGCGAGCTGGTCCTTGTGCAGCGCGTTCCACTCACGGTTGAGGCGCTGCAAGGGTTTCTTCAACGCTTCGGGCGCGGTGTCGCGCAGGGTCTTGAGGCTGTACTGGTCAAGGCTGGCGCTGTACATCGAACGGGCACGTTCGACCAGGTTGTGCGCCTCGTCCACCAATACGGCGGCGCGCCACTGATTGAGCTGGGCCAGGCCAAACAGCATGGCGCCAAAGTCGAAGTAGTAGTTGTAGTCGGCGACCACCAAGTCGGCCCAGCGCGCCATTTCCTGGCTCAGGTAGTAAGGGCAAACGTCATGGGCCAGGGCGACGTCGCGCAGGTTTCGCTGATCGAGCAGGCGCACCTTGGACGCGGCAATGCGCGCGGCGGGCAAGCGGTCATAGAAGCCTTGGGCCAGGGGGCAGGAATCGCCGTGGCAGGCCTTGTCCAGATGTTCACAGGCTTTGTCCCGCGCCACCAGTTCCAGCACGCGCAATGGCAGGCCGGGGCTGCTGGCGTATAGCACTTGGGCAGCATCCAGGGCGAGCTTGCGGCCGGGGGTCTTGGCGGTGAGGAAGAACAGCTTGTCCAGTTGCTGGGGCGCCAGGGCCTTGAGCAAAGGGAAAATCGTGCCGATGGTCTTACCGATACCCGTAGGCGCTTGAGCCATCAGGCAACGCCCGGTGCTGACGGCCTTGTACACCGACTCGGCCAGCGAACGCTGGCCAGGACGAAACCCGGCATGGGGAAAAACCAGGGTGTGCGCGGCGTTGTTGCGCGCTACGCGATGCTGCATTTCCTGCTGGGCCCAACCGAGGAACAGCGCGCATTGCTGATTGAAGAACGCCTCCAGCTCAGTCGCTTGAAAGCGTTGGTTCAGCACCGTCTCGCCTTCGCCGACGATATCGAAGTACACCAGTGCCAGGTCAATGTCCGCAAGGCCGAGTTTCTGGCACATCAGCCAGCCGTAGACCTTGACCTGGGCCCAATGTAGTTGGCGATGGTTGGCGGGCTGGGCATCGAGGTCGCCACGATAGGTTTTGACTTCTTCCAGGCGGTTGGCGTCCGGGTCATAGCCGTCCGCCCTGCCCCGTACCTTGAGTTGTTGGTAGTCGCCTTCAAGCGCGACTTCATTCTGGTAGTGCTTGCTGCGCCGTGACGCGACGGTGCGGTGGCCGAGAATGCCTTCCTGGGCGCTGGGGGAAGGCGTAAAGCGCAGGTCCAGGTCACCGACCTTGGCCGTGAACTCACACAACGCACGCACGGCAACGCTGTAACTCAAGCGGACTCTGCCCAGCGCACATAGCAGACCGTCACTGGCATCTGGTATTCGCCGCAGAACTCCAGCCAGCGCAACTGGTTGTCTTGCAGGCGATCGCCAGGGCCCTTGACCTCGATCATGCGGTAGGTCTTTTGCTCGGGCCAGAACTGGATCAGGTCCGGCATGCCGGCGCGGTTGGCGCGGATGTCCAGCAGCAGCCGTTCAAACCAGTAATGCAGGTGCTCGGCGGGCAGGCAGGCCAATGCCTGTTCCAGCAGTTCTTCGCTGAGCAGGTTCCAGAACACAAACGGCGACTGGATTCCCCACTTTTCGCTATAACGCTGGCGGATGGTGGTTTTATAGCGCTCGTCCTGCAACTGCTCGAAACACCCGGCGAACAGCGGCGCGCGGCGCTGGTGGAAGTCTTCGCTGTGCAAATCTGCGGGGCCGCGCTGGAACGGGTGGAAAAACGAACCTGGCAGCGGCGCAAAGATCACGTCCCAGCACAGCAGGCCGAACAGCGAATTGATCAGTCCGTTTTCAACGTAATGCACCGGCCCATCGGGCTCGCTGAGGTGAGCCTGCACGCAGTACTCCACCGACATCAACGGCTCGGGCAGCGCCAGGGCCAGATCCAGTCGCGTGACCGGCCGGGGCTTGGTTTTGGGCAACGCCGGTTCGCCCAATTTGCGCCGCAGGCGTGGCAACACACGCAACACGTGTTGCTGCTCGGCGGCGCTTTCCGGCATTTGTTGAGCGGCGTAAGCCAGGGCAATGGCCTGGGTGTAATCTTCCTGACGCTCCAGCACGCGGATCAGTCGCGCGCGGGCACCTGGGTAGGCGCACGCGCGGTAAATCTGCTCCGCCAAGCCCAGTTCCGCATTGCGTTCACAGTACTGGCCCACTTGGAACAATAGCTTGGCCCGGCGTTTTTCCAGCCAGGGGTTATCGGTGTTCAGGGTAGCGATCCGCACGAGCACTTCTTCCAGCGCCTGGCCTGTTTCAAAGGCCTGCTGGCACTGGTGCAGGAACAAAAAACCGTGCACGTCGTCTCGGCTGCGCAAACCGCGGGACTCGGCACAGAATTCGACTTTTTCATAGGTATAGATGCCAAGGTCGGCCAGCACGAATTCTGACCAGTCCTGATGCAGGTTGCCAAAGAACATCAGGCGCAGGCGGTCGCACAATTCCATCACGGTGAGGCTGTACAGCGTGTCAGCCAATGCGGGGCACCACGTGGCGAAACTGCGGCTGTCGACAAACTGCGCCGCCAGCCCTTCCAGCCAGTCGGTTTTCCTCGCTTTGGGTTGGTCGATCCAAGGCTTGAACGCCGCGAGAAGTTCGCCTTTCTGCAACAAGGCGAACAGCTCTTCAAAGCTCAGCAGGCATTGATCATTCACCCAGCCCAGTGCCAACAACGGCTCGGCAGCGGCGTGCGGGCAACCGATCTCGAGGTAACTGAGCTTGCCCGCACGAAAATGCACACCCTTGCGCATCACCATGCGCACCAACAACGCCTGGGACGCTTGCGGCAACCTGTCAAATTGCTGAATGAAATGCTGTTCGTCCGGATCAAGCAAATCCGCATAGCGCTGCTCCAGCCAGTGCAGGACCTGACGGAAGTTATGCAGGTAATAGAGCGGGTCTTCGAGGGGATTGGCCATGGCGCACAGTGATCAAGTACTGGTTATGCATACAGAGTGCCGCCGCAGATGCCAGGTTGCAATCGGTAATAGATAAATGGCGCCTGCAACTTTTTACGTAAAAGTGATCAGATGGGTGAGTCGATGGCGTAACATTTGTGGCCCGCGGCCTCTGGCGTGGGACTTTTCAGGGTTAAGGTAAGGGTTATGAACATGAAGAATTTGGGTCTGCCACTGGTTGCACTCACTTTTCTGGTATTGGCCGGTTGCGCGACGCAAACCGTGGTAACGCTGCAAAATGGCACACAGTATTTGACCAAGGACACCCCAAAAACCAAGACTGCCGACGGCTTCTACGAATTCACCGACATCGCCGGCAAACGCATCCGTGTCAAAGCCGACGACGTAGCCACCGTGCGCAAGGAAGATTAGGCAACGCAGGTCAAATGTGGGAGCTGGCTTGCCTGCGATAGCGGTATCTCAGGTACATAGCCGCTGCATGACACTCCGCCATCGCGGGCAAGCCCGCTCCCACAGTGAATTGCATTCCAGCCCCGGCTGATGTCCATCTCCCCCCAAAAAACCAGCGCTACAATCGCGGCCCAAACGCCTCATCCACCTTCGCCAAATCAGTATCCCGCAGATTCCCCGCGTAATAATGCAACTTGGTCCAAGCCATCAAATAGTCATACCGCGCCTGCGCCAGGTCACGCCGGGTGCTGTACAGCTGCTGCTCAGCGTTCAGCGCATCAAGGTTGACCCGCTCCCCCCCGAGGATGCTTTGCTTGGTCGACACCACCAGCGCTTCGGCTGACACCAACGCCTTCTGGTACGCCCGCAACTTGCTCACCCCCGACAGACACGCACTGAACTGGCGACGCAACTCGATCAGGGTTTCGCGGGTCTTGCCCTCCAGCTCGTACTCGGCCTGTTCCATGGCGCGGCTGGCCTGGCGGGTGGACGCCGAGATACCGCCACCGGCATACAGCGGCAGGCTGACTTCGACGCCGATGGTGTTGGTGTCATAGCGTTGGTTGTAGGTATTGCCGCTGTCGGACTCCTGCTGGCGCGAACTGGCGTACGCCGTGACCTTGGGCAAATGCCCGGCGCGGTTGCGCTCCACCTCATAACGCGCCACTTCCAGGGCCTGGCGCTGGGACGCCAGCGTGGGGTTGTTGCTGATCGCCAGTTCATGCCAGGTGTCATAGTTGGCCGGGGTCAAGGTGAACGCGACAAACCCCTGGTTCAAAGGGGCCAGGTCATTGATGTTGACGCTTTGCACGCCGATCAATGCACCCAGCTCGCGCAAGGACGCGTCCTGTTCATCCATCGCCTGGATTTCTTCGGCGGTGGCCAGTTCGTAGCGCGACTCGGCCTCCAGAATGTCCGTGCGAGTACCCTCGCCCTGCTGGAACAGGTGCTGGTTTTGCTGGAACTGCTGCTCGAAGGCCCTCTTCTTGGCGCGGGCGATGTCGATCTGGTCCTGGGCAAACAACGCCTCGGTGTAATACGTCAGCACGCGCACCAGCAGCGCCTGGCTCTTGTCGCGAAAGCTTTCATCGGCGAACAGCGCCTGGGCCACGCCTTTACGGTAGTTGGCGTAGGCCTCGTAGTCGAGCAGCGGCTGTTGCAGGCTGAAGGTAGAACCGTAGCTGTTGTAGTTGCGGTCGTCGTGATAACTGCCGCCGCGCCCGTCCGGCAAGGTGGCCTGGGAGTTATTGCGGCCCTTGTTGTAGTTGTACGACAGTTTGGGCAACAAGCCCGCACGGCCGATGGCGCGATTCTCCAGGCCGGCGTCACGCTCTTTGATAGCGCCGAGGAACACCGGGTCGTTACGCAAGGCCTGCTCGTACACATCGAACGGGCCCATGGCGGCCTGGGCGTTGGCGCAGGTCAACAGCAAGGCGATAAACACAGCTTTCATGTCTATTCCTCGGTCAACGCGGAGCCGGCGCGGTCGAGCAGCGGCTTGAACAGGTAATTGAGCAACGAGCGCTCGCCGGTACGCACGAACATCTCGGCGGGCATGCCTGGCTTGATCACCAACCCGTGGAGTTTTTCCAGTGCCGCGTCGCTGACCGTGGAGCGCAGCACGTAATACGGCGCGCCAGTTTTTTCATCGAGCATTTGGTCGGCGGAGATCAGGCTGACCTCGCCCGGCACACGCGGTGTGCGGCTCTGGTTGAAAGCGGTGAACAGGATGTCGACCGGCAGGTGCGTTCCCACTTTGTCCACCAGGTGCACCGGCAAGTGCCCTTCCACTTCCAGGCGCGTGTCCTGGGGCACGATCTCCAGCAAGGTCTCGCCGGCGCGCACCACGGCGCCGACGGTGTGCACGCCGAGGTTGACCGCGATGCCATCCGCCGGGGCGTTGATTTCGCTGTGTTGCAGGTCGAACCCGGCTGAGGTGAGTTGCTGTTCCAGGGTCAGGCTGCGCAGTTGTGCGTCGGCCAATTGGCTGCGCACTTCCTTCTGGTATTCCTCGCTGTGCTGCTGCAATTTCAGGCGCGATTCGAGGATGCCCTGCTCCACGCGTCCACTTTCGCCGGTGTTCTGCGCCAAGTCCTGTTGCACTTGGGACAACTGCCGCTGGTACTCCATCAGCCGGTTGCGCGGGATGTAACCGTTGTCGGCCAACGGTTGCAGGTTGCCGAGTTGCTCGCGCAAGGATTGGGCCTGCGCCGTCAGGTCGCTGCGGGCACGGCGCATGCCGTTCAGTTGCGCAGTGGCACCTTCAATATTGGCGCGGATACCGGCCTGTTCGCGGGCAAACGCTTCGCGACGGCTGCTGAACAGTTGGCGCTGGCCTTCCAGTACCAGCGCCAGGGCTGGGTCGGGATTGGCGCCCAACTCGGCAGGAAAGGTAATGCGGGTTTGGTTGTCACGCTCGCTCTGCCAACGCGCCACGCTGGCCCAGGCCATGCGGTACTGGGCTTGCAGTGACTGCACGTCGGCCTGGTGCTGGGTCTGGTCGAGGCGAAACAGCGGTTGGCCTTGTTTAACCGTTTCACCCTCCTTCACCAGAATCTGGCTGACCACACCAGGGCTGAGGGTTTGCACAGCTTTGCGCTTGCCGGATACCACCACCGTGCCCTGTACCGGAATGCCCTGGTCCAACGGGGCCAGGCTGGCCCACAGGAAAAATCCGCCGGCACCGACTACCGTCAGCAACCAGCCCATTCGGGCGAAGAACCCGGCGTCGCGCTCTTTGAAACGCGGTTCAAAAGTGATGCTGCTCATGCGCCTGGATTCCTTCCGGCCTGGTACTGACGACTGAAACTGACGCCGGTTTTTTCCTTCGGTGCTTCCTGCTGACCCGACAACGCCCGCAGCACCTCCTGGCTCGGCCCGAACGCCTGCAAATGCCCTTCACTGAGCACCAGCAGCTTATCGGCCTGGGCCAGCGCCGAAGAGCGATGGGTCACCAGCACCACGCTGCTGCCCTGGGCTTTCATCTGCACGATGGCGCTGGCCAGGGCGGCTTCGCCGACGGTGTCGAGGTTGGAGTTGGGCTCATCCAGCACGATCAGACGCGGCCCGCCATACAGCGCGCGGGCCAGCGCCACCCGTTGTTTCTGGCCGCCGGACAGGCCACCGCCGTTGTCGCCCAAAACGGTGTCGTAGCCCTGGGGCAACCGCAGGATCAGTTCATGCACGCCCGCCTGCTGCGCGGCGCGCACCACTGATTCGGGATCAGCTTCGCGAAAGCGCGCGATGTTGTCGGCGATGCTGCCGCTGAACAGTTCGATGTCCTGGGGCAAGTAGCCGATGTGCGGCCCCAGGTCGTTGCGGTCCCAGCGATGAATATCCGCGCCATCCAGGCGCACGGTGCCGGCCAGCGTCGGCCATATCCCCACCAATACACGCGCCAGGGTGGATTTGCCAGAGCCCGATGCGCCGAGCACACCGAGCACTTCACCGGCGCCCAAGTTGAAGCTGACCTGCTGCAAGGTCGCCACACGCTTTCCGGGCGGGCCCGCACTGACCTGTTCGAAACTGATTTGGCCGAGCGGCGTCGGCAATTTCATCTGCTCCACTTGCGGAGGAAACTCGCGAAGCAACTCATCCAGCCGCTGGTAGGCCAGCTTGGCCGAACTCCACTGCTTCCACACCGCAATCAACTGGTCGATGGGGCTGAGCACCCGGCCCATCAGGATCGAACCGGCAATCATCATCCCGGCGGTCATATCGCCTCTGATCACCAGTAAAGCGCCAAGCCCCAGCACCAGCGATTGCAGGCACAGGCGCACGGACTTGCTCAATGACGTGACCACCGAACCGGTATCACTGGCCTTGTTCTGCAGGCCAAGGAACCGCGAATGCACCGCAAACCAGCGTTTGCGCAGCGCGCCGAGCATGCCCATGGCCTGAATGGTCTCGGCATTGTGCAAGTGGCTGGTGGCCAATTGCGTGGATTGCTGGGAGTAACCGCTGGCCTCCCCCAACGGCTTTTTGGTCAGGTATTCATTCAGGCATGCCAAGCCGATCAGCAGCGCGGCACCGGCGGTGGCCAGCACGCCAAGCCACACGTTGAACAGGAAGATCACGAACAGATAGATGGGAAACCACGGCGCATCGAAAAATGCGAACAACGCAGGGCCCGTGATGAACTGACGAATATGGGTCAAGTCGCCCAAGGATTGCCCGGCATGCCCCTGGCCACGTTGCAGGTTGCGTTCAAACGCGGCCTTGTAGACGCGCACGTTGAAACGCCGCTCCAGTTGGCTACCGATCCGGATCACGATAAAACTGCGGATCACCTCAAGCAGGCCGATAAACGCAAAAAAACCTACGACCATCAGCGTCAACATCACCAGGGTGGTTTCATTCTGGGAGGACAGCACACGGTCATACACTTGCAGCATGTAAATCGACGGCACCAGCATCAACAGGTTAATCAATGCAGTGAAACAGCCAACACTGATCAAGATGCTCTTGTATTCACCCAGCGCCTTGAATAACGGCGCGACGGCATGGGACTTAGCCATGGTGTCTGATCTTCCCTGAACCAAATTGCGCGCGATAGTTGCCCTTGCCCCGACGCACAGGGCGGCCAACTAATAAAATCAAGTTATAAACGTATAACAATAACTAAGGTGTGCGTTGCAAGACAACTTCCAGCCCACTGGGCGTGCGACCTTTATATCCGCCCTCTGTCTGGCGGTTCAGGTGGGTAATCCCGCTGCCCTCGGCATTCATCAGCCAAATTCCGTCCGGTGTTGGCGACCAGCTCAGGGGCTTGTCGCCCAGCCACTGCTCGACACACGCCACGTCGCCGCCCAAGGCATTGGCCTGCTCCAGCAGGTCCAGCGCGCACACCCGATCCTGCTGGTGCAACTGCCAATGGCCGGCCAACTGGGCGGTGGTAGGTAATACAAGACTGCTCGCCATTGCGTGGGCTCCTGCCGACACGAACATCACCTGCAACACGCAGGCGATCAATTTGAAAAAACGCTGCATCGCTATGCTCCATCCGTAAAGCGCGACGCCGAGGCGCCGCGCCCGTGCATCACGCTACGATGTCGCTGACCGCAGCCTGGCCGACGGTGGTGACGAGGAAGTCCGCCACGCCGTGCCCGGAGAAGTCCACTGCCAAGGTGCCCAGGTTGGTACCTGCGGCGTAGGTCAGCACAGCATCGCCGGCATGCCCGGTGAAGGCATTGACGAAGGTCAGGCCTGCACCTTTGGTAATGCCGGACAGGTCGATCTTGTCCGAACCCGAGGCAAAGTCAAAGATCTTGTCCACAGCCCCTGGCTTGGAGTCGGAACTGGCACCGAACACAAAGGTGTCGTTGCCGGCGCCGCCCCACAGCTGGTCCGCACCGCCGCCACCGTAGATGAGGTCGTTGCCGGCCCCGCCCTTGATTACGTTGGCGGCGTTGTTACCGATGATCAGGTCGTTGCCCGCGCCACCGAACGCGTTCTCGAGGGTCACGCCCTTGGCGATGGACACGTTGCCCACCAAGCCACCCACGTCCGAGAACGAAGCCTCATTGAGGTTGATCTTTTGGTTCTGAGTGAAACCGGAGAAGTCCAGGGTGTCATTGCCACCACCGTCCCACACCGAGAACACCAGCTTGTCGGCATTGGACGAAGCGCTGAGGAAATCACGCCCGGTGTTGGAGTTGAAACCGTAGGTGGTGTCGCCGGCACGGGTGTTGTAGTTGGCGCCGTAGAGCTTCTGGATCGCGGCAATGTCGTCGATCAACGGCCCGGACGCGTAAGCCTCGACGCCGCCTTTGCTGAAGTTCTGGTTAGTGTTGCTCTCGCTCCAGTAGCTCATCAGGCTGTAGCCGCGCGTGTCCTGTCCATAGGTCGCGTCGTTGTAGGTCGGGTTGCCATTCCCGGCGTTGTAGTCGCCAGGGTGAGCCAGGCCCAGGGTGTGGCCGATTTCGTGGGTCAGGGTTTGCCGGCCGTAGTTGTTCAGGTCCGGGGTCTTGTTGGGCGTGTAGCTGTTGTTGGTCAGGTACCACGAGGTGCCGTCGTAGCCTGCGCCGGTGCCGGGCAAGTAGGCGAAGGCCGCCGCGCCGTCCTGGCCGCTGCTGTAGTTGCCGAAGGTCATGTGGCCGTCACCGCCGGTGGCTTTCTCGGTGAAGGTGACGTTGGCCACGTCCGCCCAGGATTGCATGGCCAGTGCGGCCTGTGCTTTCTGCTGGGTGTTGAACTGACTGAAACCCGAGATGCCATGTTTGTTCATGGTGCTCGAAGAGGCCGAGGTGAGGAAGGTGTAGGTCAGGTCGATCTTGCCGTTGCCGTCAACGTCCCGGTACGCGGCGCCGTCGCGCAACAGCTGGGTGGCTGCCTGGTCAACGGTGTAGGAGGGTTTGCCATTGACCGTGAGGTTGCCGCCACGGTCGTACAAATGGCTAAAGCTATCGATTTGCGAGTAAGCGGTACTGGCTTGGGCCGCCGACACGATAGCCTTGTCTTTTACTTTTGACATAAACGTACTTCCTTGTTTGCAAGTGCATCAGTCTTTGATCGATAGGAACCCCGCGGGCGAGATCGTCCTATCACTCGCTTCTTTTGAAGGCGTCACGAAACTGACACAACTTGAAATCTTTCGTCTAGCTCTTTTCCAGCGTTAAAAATCAGCCTGCCTTCAACCCAACTAAGTTCAGTGCCGTGTTTATTGGACAGCCTTGGTTTTGTCCGACAAAAAACAGCGCGCAGTTATTTAAATATTAAATATCGCTAACGCCGCACACGTTGAGCGACGCTGTTAATTAAAGGATCCACTATATTGCCAGGGTGTCATTGGCAACATTAAACAGCCATTACTTGTATTAATAACGTCGCGTGTCCCCTATTGCCGGGACATACTCCACCCCGTCTTGCGTAGTACTGCCAGCAATGTATCGCCACTCAGGCCAGGCACCAGGACGCCGTCATCAGTCACCATGTCCTCGCCTGCCAGGATCGCATTGATGATCGCCTCTGCCGCCGCGCTGAACAGCGGCGAAATATGGTCATTGTTGACCCTGTGCAGCGTGCTGCTGAACGGCAGGCCTTTGCGCCCGTAATCCGCCCCTGGTAAATCCCGGTTACCCTTGGAAAACGCCAGGAACAGGTCACCGCTGGAATCCTCGGTGCCGCCGCCGGTACGCGCGATGCCGATGGACGCGCGCTGCGCCAGTCGCTGCCATTGGTGCGGCAACAGCGGCGAAGCCGACCGCCACGCAGATATCGCCGTTGGCCAGGTCGGCGGTGTATTTCGAGGAGGGAAGTAGGCCACATAAGGTCGCACGTTCATCAGCAGCGCTTTGAATTGAGTGATGCTCATGGGTTTTCCCATGTGAGTGAAACGACTTAGTGCATGAAACCCTCCATGAAACCGGCCACGCCGGTGGCCAGCTTGCGGCGCCAAGGGGCGGTATTGGGGTTGGCCAGCACCTGGTCTTCATGGACGAAACTGCGAATGATCGCGTTATAGCCCAACCAGCGGCAGGGCTCGGGCTCCCAGGGTTTGAGCGCATCCAGGCCGCGTTCGCGGATCACCCAGGGTTGGTGGACCAACGGAGTGTCCCGGCCCAGGATCAGGTCTGCCAGCGTGCGGCCACCCAGGTTGGTAGCGCCGACGCCCTCCCCGCCATAACCACCGGACAGCGCGATGCCGGTCTTGGGGTCACAGAGCATGTGCGGACGAAAGTTGCGCGACATACCCAGGTTTCCGCCCCAGGAATGGGTAATCCTTACGTTCTTGAGCTGTGGGAAAAGCTCACCAAACAGATAGCGACGCAGCGCCACTTCGCTGTCGGTCAAATCAAAGTCATGCCGCAGTTTGCCGGCGAACTGATAACCGCCCCGCGCGCCGAACACCAAGCGGTTATCCGCCGTGCGCTGTCCGTAGGTGACTTGGCGGCTGCTTTCGCCAAAGGCCTGGCCATGGCGCAGGCCGATTTCGTCCCAGGTACTGGCCGGCAATGGTTCGGTGGCGACGATCAGGCTTTGCACCGGCAATTGGTAACGGCCCAGTGGCGGCAAGGTCGTGGCATAACCTTCTACCGCTGGCACCACCCAGGCAGCCCGAACAGCCGCTTTAGCGGTGCGCAGGCTGCCGGACTGCCAGTGGGTGACCGGGCTGTTTTCGTAGACCGTCACGCCCATGCTTTCAACCACCCGCGCCAGACTGCGCACCAGCTTCGCGGGGTTGATGGTCGCGACGTGAGGTGCATAGATACCGCCATAGGGCTTGGCGATGCGGATCTGTTCGGCCAGTTGTTGCGGGCTGAGCCAGCGGTAGTCGGCTTCGGTCAGGCCCTGGGCGTGGAGTTTGTCTAGATAGCGGCGCAGGCTGCCTTCCTGCTCCGGGTAACGCCCAGCGCAGTACAGGGCGCCGCCCTTGCGGTAATCGCAGTCGATACCTTCACGCGCCAGCACCTGGGCCACTTCATCCGGGATGGCGTGTGACAGGTCAAAGGAGGCACGGCGCTGTTCGGGAGCGAGGCTGGCCAACAAACGGTCCTCACCCAGCAGGTTGCCCATCAGCCAACCGCCATTGCGACCGGAGGCGCCGAACCCGGCGGTTTGCGCCTCGATGATGGCGATGTTCAGCTCGGGCGCCTGGCGTTTCAGGTAATACGCGGTCCACAACCCGGTGTAACCGGCGCCGATAATGGCCACGTTGACGTCCAGGTCATGGGCCAGCGCCGGCCGCGCTTGCAGCGGGTCGTCCAACGGGTCCATCCATAAGCTGATAGTGCGCCATGCCGGCATGCCAGGTTCCCCTACCTCGTTTCGATAGGGTGGATACTAGAGCGCGCCGTTATGGGCTGTCTTGCGTGCGTGCACGCAGGGAAATTTGTTTGACGTAGGCTTTGGGCGACTGGCCCGTGTGCTGGCGGAACGCGCTGTAGAACGCCGACAGTGAGTTGAAACCGGCGGCAAATGCCAGGTCGTCGACCTTGATCGGCGGTACGGTGTTATCCAGCGCGGCCAGCAAATGCTGGAGCCTGGCCTGGTTGACGTAGCGGTAGAAGCTCTGCCCCAGCACTTGGTTCAGCAGGTAGGAAATCTGATTGCGGCTATAGCCACACTCCTTGGAAACCCGCTGCAGGTCCAACTCCGGGTCCAGGTAGGGTTGCTTGCGCTCAAAATAGTGCTGCAGGTCATTGGCCATGTGCCCCAATTGCTGCGGCGACAGGCCCAGACGGCTGACCGAAGGCCGCGCGGCTTGGGCCGGCAGCTCATGCACCAGGGACGCGTACTCGTTGACCCGCCAGATCAACCCATCCCGCACGGTGATGGCCTCGCTGGTGCGAAACGACACCAGCCCCTGGCCGCCGCGCAGGGTGATGCGGTACTGGATGAACGCGGTGTCACCCTCGGCACGAATACGGTCGGTATGCTCAATCGCCTCGTCAGCCTCGCGGGGCATGCTGGCTTGCAGGTATTCGCGTAACTCAGCAAAACCGACGACACGGTTCTGGAAAAAATCGTGGTACTGGATGTCCGGGTGGTAGTAGGACATCACGCCCTAAAGATCCCGATGGCGCCAACACAGGTGGTGGCGCATCACCCGTTCACGTGTGACCTGTGATTGCGGGGCGTCATCGTCTGCAGCGATGTCTGGCATGGCAGGCTCGGCGGCGGGTAAACCGTGGAGAGTGCCGAATTTCGCGGGGGCCTTCAATGGTCAATTGGAACGTCTGACTAGTGGCCTTTCGCCTACTTTCAAGTAGGACATGACACACATCAAACTAATGGAAAACAACTGCCGAACGGGGCCAAAAAAGTCACCTTGTGGTTGCGAACGAATGCTATTTTTAATGCTTCGACGCCATGACCAGTGAAGGTCCTGGCCCCCTTGCCGCGAGCTAAAGGAAGCGCTCAATGAACACGGTAGGCAACATGAACAAAGTGACGTTCCCCAACGCCTGCCAGCTGATGCGCTGGCATTTTCATCCGATGGGTTTCGAGGGCAGCATGGACGCGCCCGGCAGCATGATCGTCCGCCTGTTCGACCGCACCAGCGGCGAGACGCTGATTGCCATCGCCGGCATCCCCTGTGCAACGGTGATGAATGCGGCGGATGTGGAGCGGATTATTGAAGCGGTGGAGGATGAGCTGGAGTCGTTTGTGCCGCCGCAGTCATTGCGGGCCTAAGGCACATTGGGTCCTGTGTGTCTTTAGTTGCGTTGATCGTCAAAAAACGCTTTCTTGCCATCCACCCGCTCCGATGCCTTAGGCATATTCACCGCCTTTCCTTCGGGCTTTTCCACATACCAATAGCAGTGGCTCACAGCCCGGGTAATGCCCACGTAGGCCAAGCGCAGCACCTCATCTTTTTGCGCATTGTCATACGGCTCGCTATCACCCTCCTTACCCAGGCCCGCCATGCGGTACACCTGGTTCTTGTAAGGCGAGCTCGTGACATGCTGGCAATCCCCAAGCAGAAATACCACATCAGCCTGCAAGCCTTTGGCACTGTGATAGGTCAGTTGCTTCAACCTGCGCATCGACGGCGGCAAGCTAGAATCCACATTAACTACAGGCTGAATATACTCTTGAATCAAGAGCTTATCGCTGCTTTTTCGATACAACATCAACACTGAATCACCCTTCTGGTAGTGCTCCAGCAACAGCCGCCCCAATGCCGCGTCGTCCCGTTCCAGCACCTTGACCGGCTGCAACGCCTTGGGCGCGCCACTGGCCTTGGCCTTCTTGCCGGGGATCGCCGGCGCGGCACGCACAATATGCTCGGCCGCGTCGATGATGTGTTGATGACTGCGGTAGTTCTCGCCCAGCATCACGCGGGTGGTGGCCGGTGAAGGGAATTCGTTGTTGAACGCCATAAAGTATTTGGGCGAACTCCCGCGCCAACCGTAGATTGACTGCCAGTCGTCCCCCACGCACAGCAGCGATGATCGCTGGGCGCCGCGCCCGACGTGCATGGCCGGGCCACGGCTGCGGATCTCGCGCAGGCTGGCGCGGATCCACGAGACAATTTGCGGCGAAACGTCCTGGAACTCATCGATCATTAAATGCGACAGGGGCCGCAACAGCGTGTCGCTGAGCAGCTTGAGGTTTTCCGGCGTATTTTCGCCAAACAGCGAGAACATGCGGTTGTAGGTCATGATCGGTGGCGACTGGTCCAGCAGGTGATCTTCCAGGGCTTTCCAGAAGATGCTCAGGGCTTCGAAGAAAAAGCGGTCCGGGTCATCCTTGGCGAAGCTCATCTTCCCAACCGCAGTCGGTACGTCCAGGCCCAGGTTCTCGATGAACCCGGCAGCCATCACGAAACTGTCCAGCAACGGCGCCGAAGCCAATTCGCCTTTAACCTTGTAATCAAAGCCTGGCCCGGCATTGGCATCACCGGCGAAGCTGCATAAAAGCCGCTTTGATGATTCATAACTATCGAGCCATATCAGAGGCTTACGGCAGAAAGCTTGAAACAGTGTGCGCTTAACGGCCCATTCTGCGCGCAGTGACAACTTTGCGTTGGGCCGGCTGAGCTGGGCGTTTTCCCGTGAATCAAAGCCCAGTACCACCCAAGCGTCTAGCTCGCGGATATAGCCATGGCAGTGAAATTGCGCACCATTGATTTCCACAGTCTGCCGATTGGGCTCAATGCCTTTGATCGGCCAGGCGCCCGCACGGAACCACAGGTCCTCGATCGCATCGCAGAGTTCTTCATCGCGCTTGGCCGCCAACTCGGTCACGGCCATGCGCTTTTGCACATCCGGATGATCCCGTTCCAACTCTTTGAGCTGCAGCCCGTGGCGCGCGAGCGGCGCAATCAGCTCACGAAAACGCGCGTGCTGCCCATGCAGCCGGTGATAGCAGGCATTCATCTGCTGGCGCTGGGCTTCGTTGATACGCAGGTCGAAGGGGTTGCTGTCAGCGTCTTCAACGCCCGAGTTCAGGTTCTCGAACGCTTGCAGGCGCTCAAAGCCCGGCAAGCTGCGCACCATCGGCAGGATGCGCGAGTGAAAGGTGCGCACCACGGCTTGAGCTTCTTTAATAACAAGGGGTTGGCCCCACAGACTAAAAACTTCCATGAGCTTGTTGATGAAGTCTTTGCGCGACTCACGGGTGAAGGTCACCACCGTCATTGAGCTCAGCTCGAAGCCCAGGTAATGGGTGAGCAGCAAAATACGCAGTACCAAGGAGGTTGATTTGCCGGCACCGGCACCGGCAATCACCGAGGTAGACGGTGTATCGCTGAAAATCATCTTCCATTGCGCCGCGCTGGGCTGGGCGTGAGCCGGCAACAATCGCGCAACATCAGCTTTGATGCGCTTTTTCAACTCGGCGGTGAGCGGCAGGTGCCAGTCATCAAACAGACTGTCATCAACTCCCGGCGCACGGTGCTCGTCCGGGCGGAAGTCGCGAATCAGCAGCACTTGCCGACCTTCCTCGAGGCCATCAGCCTTGCCCTCGCGATAGCCATATTCCACACCCGCTTCATGTCCGCTGCGAAAACCGTCGGCCTGACCGTGCAGCCATGAAAACCGGTGCTGGGCGCGCAAGCGAGTCAGACCATGGCCAAACAGGCGCGCGGCCAGGCGCTTCAACCAAGGCATTTCAGCCAGGGGACGCAGTTCGGGGGGCAAATCAGGCGGTTGTTGCGACACGCGGACTCCTGCGGTGAACAAGGTGTTTACATAAGGCCCCATGGTCGCCGGAATCGACGCTCAGTTCCAGCCAATTGCTTTGCAGTCATGCAGTTAGGCGATGAACTGAAAGTCAAAACGCCACTAAGCAATCAAGTAAATCGATAGGAATCAGGCATTTTTTACGCTTTTTATCGATCATGAGCTGCAGGATCATAAGCGCATCCACAGGAGACGATCATGCTTGAACTTCGACCTTTCACTTCCTTGGGCGGCGCCCACCACGGCTGGCTCGACGCTCATCACCACTTTTCATTTGCCGAGTACCACGACCCCAACCGCATGCACTGGGGCAACCTGCGGGTGTGGAACGACGACATCATCGCGCCGGGGACCGGGTTCCCGCAGCACCCACACCGCGATATGGAAATCATTACCTATGTGCGTGAAGGTGCGATCAGCCATGCCGACAACCTCGGCAACAAAGGCCGCACCGAAGCGGGTGATGTACAGGTCATGAGTGCAGGCACCGGGATCGCTCACAGCGAGTACAACCTGGAAGATACGCCGACCAAGATTTTCCAGATCTGGATTATCCCGAATGAAGCCGGATTGCCGCCTTCCTGGGGAGCCAAGCCGTTTCCGAAAGGTGATCGCGAAGGATTTGTAACGCTGGCCAGTGGCAAGGCAGGTGATAGCGAAAGCCTGCGTATTCGGGCGGATGCGCGGCTCGTTGCGGCGAATCTGAAGGCTGGGGAAAGTGCTGAATACCGGTTGGACAGCGGTCGACGCGCTTATCTGGTGCCTGCGACCGGAGTGATTGAGGTCAATGGCTTGCGTGCGCACGCTCGTGACGGCATTGCGGTAGAGGATGAGCAGGTGTTACGTGTTGTCGCCATCGAAGACAGTGAAATTGTCTTGGTCGACCTGGCCTGACGCTGTCCCAATGTGGGAGCGGGCCTGCTCGCTCCCACATTGGGTTTTGTAAGTGTTACTCGGAGATGGCGCCGTCTACCAATACCTGCGCTTCTTCCACCAACTGTTTGAGGTGATCTTCGCCAATGAAGCTCTCGGCGTAGATCTTGTAAATGTCCTCAGTCCCCGATGGCCGTGCAGCAAACCAGCCGTTTTCGGTCATCACCTTCAAGCCGCCGATCGCGTGGTTGTTACCCGGTGCGTGGCTAAGGATCTGCTGAATGTGTTCCCCGGCCAATTCAGTCGACATCACTTGGTCCGGTGACAGCTTGCCGAGCAAGGCTTTCTGCGCCGGCGTGGCCTTGGCATCCACACGAATCGCAAACGGCTCGCCCAGGGCGTCGGTCAGGCCGCGGTAGATCTGGCTTGGGTCCTGGCCTTTGCGCGAGGTCATCTCCGCGGCCAGCAGCGCCGGGATCAAACCGTCCTTGTCAGTGCTCCATACGCTGCCATCCTTGCGCAGGAACGAAGCGCCAGCGCTTTCTTCGCCGCCAAAGCCCAACGAACCGTCGAACAGTCCATCAGCAAACCACTTGAAGCCGACCGGCACTTCGTACAGGCGACGGCCAATACGTGCAGCCACGCGATCAATCAGGCCGCTGCTGACCACGGTCTTGCCCACGGCTGCGTCAGCGCGCCAGTCAGGACGGTTCTGGAACAGGTAATCGATGGACACTGCCAGGTAATTGTTCGGTGCCAACAGGCCACCGGACGGCGTGACGATGCCGTGGCGGTCGTGGTCCGGGTCGCAGGCGAAGGCCACATCAAAGCGATCCTTGAGACCGATCAGACCTTGCATCGCGTAGCTGGAGGACGGGTCCATGCGGATCTGACCGTCCCAGTCGACGCTCATGAAGCGGAAAGTCGAGTCGACTTCAGTGTTCACCACGTCCAGGTTCAGGCGGTAGTGCTCGGCAATGGCCGACCAGTAGCGCACCCCTGCTCCGCCCAGCGGGTCCACACCCAGGCGCAGATCGGCGCTGCGGATGGCGTCCATGTCGATCACATTGACCAGGTCAGCCACATAGCTGTTGAGGTAGTCATGGCGATGGGTGGTGTCGGCTTTGAGCGCCTGTGCATGGGTGATGCGCTTGACCCCGGCCAGTTTGTTGGCCAACAGTTCATTGGCCTTGGCTTCGATCCACTTGGTGACGTGCGTATCAGCCGGACCGCCGTTGGGCGGGTTGTACTTATAGCCGCCGCTCTGCGGCGGATTGTGCGACGGCGTGATGACGATGCCGTCGGCCAGGCCGCTGGTGCGGCCACGGTTGTAGCAGATGATCGCGTGGGAGATTGCTGGGGTCGGCGTGTACTCATCGCCTTCGGCCAGCATCACGTGCACGCCATTGGCAGCCAGCACTTCCAGCGCGCTGGCACCGGCGGGCGTCGACAGCGCGTGGGTGTCGAGGCCGACAAACAATGGGCCGTTGATACCCTGGGCTTCACGATAGAGGCAGATGGCTTGGCTGATGGCGAGCACATGCCATTCGTTGAAGCTCAATTCGAATGAGCTGCCCCGGTGCCCGGAGGTTCCGAAAGCCACACGTTGGGTGGAGATTGCTGCATCAGGCTGGCCGGTGTAGTAGGCCGTCACCAGTCGCGGGATATCCACCAGCAACTGGGCTGGCGCCGGCTTGCCCGCAAAAGGACTGATTGTCATGCATAAACCTCGGAAAGAAGGATTTGGAAAAAATGGCAGTTTACTGAGACTTGGACTGCTGCGCGACGCTATCGATCCTACAACAGTAAGAGAAACTTCACGCAATCAACCGTTCTGTGCCTGCTGCAGTGCTTCGCTTATAGCAGCCAGGGCGATATCCAGGTCGGGTTGCCCGTGAAAGGCGTAGCTCAAGCGCAGGTTCTGTTGATGCAGGCCACTGACACTAAACAACTCGCCGGGCGCAATCACTACCTGCTGGGCGAGCAGGCGCTGGAACACCTGGCGCATATCCACAGGCTTTGTGGAGCCCAACCAAAACGTCGCCCCGGCAGTTGGCGCGCGGTAGGCCACTTGGTCCCCCAGATGCTGCTCCAGGCGATGACGCATTTCCTCTGCCTGCTGGCGCAACTGCAGGTGCAGTGTGCGCAGGTGCTGGTCGATGCGACCGCTTTGATAAAGACGGGCAATCGCGCGCTGGCGAATCGACGACAACCGAAAGGAACGCAGCAGGAACTGTCGCTGCAATTCACTGCTCATGCGCCGAGACAGCAGATAACCATAAGGGGCTTCCGACCCAAGGACTTTCTCGAAAGAGGAAAACACCATCAGTCGCTCGGGGTTCACCAGTTCGCGCAAGGCTGCCTGCGGTTCTGTAAACCCCAATTCGCCATAGGTGTCGTTTTCCAACAGCCAGCAACCGTACTGATCGAGCATTTGCGCAACGGCCAGGCGGTCCTGGGTCGGCATAGCCACACCTGCCGGCAGGCTGACTGCCGAAGACAGCAACACCAGGTGCACCGGCTCATCGCACAACAATTGGTCAAGAGTCACCAGGTCCAGACGCCCCTGCAGCGTCCAGGGCAACTCGATAATACGTACCCCGGCATCCTGGAGAAGGCGCAAGACCAGCCAGTCGCAGGGTGATTCCACAATTACCGTCGTCCCCCTCAGGCCCAAGACTTCGACGAGGATGTCCAGTACACCGCGCAGGTCGGCACCGATGTAGACGTCATCGGCATGCCAACAACGAGTGGGCGAAGAGGTATAACGCGCCGCCAGCGCTGCGCGCAGTTCCCAGACACCGCAGGGCTGGGCCCAGGGTTGCAGATGTTGCGGGTATTGGCGTACCAACTCCCGCTCTAGGCGCAACAGGTTGCTATCCAGCGACACCAGCAACGCAGGTTCATCGCCACTGAGCACCACCATGCCCGGGCGGCGCGCCGCTGCGTAAAGCCGATCGAGCAGGTCGCCAGCGACCCACGCCAGCGGGTTTGCCGACATAGGCCAGGCGTAATAGCCCGACTTGGCCACCGAATAGACCCTGCCCTCCTTCTCAAGCAGCGAGTAGGCGTACTGGACGGTCGAGATCGACACGTTCAGGCGCCCCGCCAATTGCCGCAGGGACGGCAGCTTTACCCGCGCGTCGGTACTGATGTCGTTAATCAGGTTGATCATGTAGCGGTAAACCGCCTGATACGCGAAATCCGCCCGCCGTTCGCCGCGCAGTATCATTGCCCGGACAATTGACAGGCCTGCGCGCTGTCATAGGCCGTGGCACCCGCGCTGCGCAATTTGCCGCCCGCGTTGACCAACGGACGTTTGCGATAGAGGTGCTGCAGCAAGGGCATTGGCAAGCCGCTGGTGTCGGTGACCCATTGCTGCAACATCTCAGCGCACGGCTTGCCCTGCAGGACCTTGTGCAGCTCGGGCAAAGCAACCAGCATGCCGGGATGGCACTGGCGCAAATAGCCTTCCAAGCGTTCGCCATGATGGATAAACGGCGAAAACAGCAGGCAAATCAATTGAGTCTCGTCCAGGCCGAAGAACTGCTGGGCGTGAGTGCTCGACTGGCTGCGCCCTTCACGCGTCCCCGCCTGCGTGAGTAACGCGTCGGGCATGTTCATGCGACTCAAGAAGTGTGCTGCCTGTTGGATAAAGCTTTGCACCCCTTCTTCATAGCTCATATCTCGCAAGCATTGAGCCTGCAACCCACGCAGATGGGCCATCAGCAGCGGGATGGAATAGCTTGGATGGCTGAAATGAAACCCCAGCGGATCAGGGGCAAAGGCCATGAAGTCGGTGAGCATGGGCGAGGATGGGAGGTCTACGTTGTCCAGCAAATCGGCAATGCCGATGTAGGACAGGTTCCGGTGGCCGGTCTTGCTGGGGTTGTCACTGGCGACATAATGCTCCCCGTATGCATCACGGTAATAACCGGTACTCCATTCGTCCATACGTGCGAACAGCCCGGTCAGCGACGACGGCCAGGCCTCAGGCATGGCTATGCCAGAGCCCACTGCCGTGTTCTTGAGCCATGCAAGAAACTGTCTCTGCTTGCGCGGGGAGTCTGCGCTGACCAGTGCGTGCACCCCGCCATTCCAAGCGGTAACGCGCTGGTAAAAATCCCCCAATGCCAGGTAGGTGTCACTGCACACCGTAGCGCGGCAATCACCGGAACTCAGATGGCCGACAATCAACCTGTTGCGTTGGCTGCTTTCTCGCCCAACGACAGAGGCGGGTCGCAGGTGGTTGAAGAGCAATACTTCCTGGTTATCCACCATCAGTAACTCAACCCTTGGATCATCGTGCAGAAACAGGCGGCCATAGCCTTGATCGAGGCTGTCGAGCCTGCCCTCGGTCATGCCCGCATGCCGCAATGTCGCCACCCTCAAGTGAAAGGTACGCGGGGCGCGGCCAGCGATGGTCAACTGCGCGGCACGCAACAACGCCAAGGTGTAGCTGCTCACTTCGCCACCACCATGCGCCACCAGCACCTTGTAACCGCCCACTTGCTCCATGCCGCCGGCTGCCACGACGATTCGCTGGACCAGCAATTGGAGTGCCGTGCGTTCTGCGCGAGTAAAGTGCCCGATCAACCGCTGCAGAACTTGTTGGTAAACATAGTTCATAGCTTGTTCGTGAATAGTGCTCATCGTTTTACTACCTGAGTTGAAATATTAGTTTCAAGCAACTGCTGACAGTGTTTGCTCGACCGATTGCGTCTGTAGGAAATTCGCGCACAGCTTTGTACGCCGATGACTAGACACTAGCACCGTGCAACACAACGACACGAGTATCCGAGGGCAAAGCCCAAGACCTGCAAGCGCGTAAACCTCTGGATCTATTGGGCCAAAACAAATCCGATCACAGTCCTAGGAACTTTCCGACAGGCTCTTACACGCCGTTAACCGACTATTAAAGGAACTGTCCGACACGCGCGCCAACCAACTTCCCCACTCATGGGCACGAAACTTTTCATGAGTGCACCTATTTCCCTCAAGCCATGTGAACGCCGCGACATTAGTTTCAGGCGCTCGCAACCGTAGTGTCAGATATTCAATCATTGCTCAGTCCTTGAGATGAAAGTGAAGACGCAATTATCAGTGCTGGAATAATGATTAATAGATACAGAACCCTGGCGAAAACCAGTGCAGATGAGCAACCGCCAGCCCAAACTCACGCGCACACAAAGACGCCGCACTGGAATTCAGGGCGGCGTCAGCGAAAAAGTCAGGATTCAGGGGTTAAAGTGCCAGCAGGCACCTGAAGGGGGGATACAGTTTAAGCCCTGTCAAATGGCGCATTTGCCCCATGCGCCAAGTGCTAGGAAGACGCGTTTGAGAACCTTCCTACGTACTAAACAGCTTCGACCTGCAACGCAACACGCTCGCGGCACGGGCATTCGTCCATGTATCGGTGCGCTTCCACGAACTGATTGAACGGGAACACGGTCGTTTTCAACGGCACCAGCACGCGGTCGGCTGTCAGTTGGTTGATATCGCGCAACGCCCGTTGCAAGGCTACGTGGTCCTGAATGATGCCCAGCTCCGGTTTGCCAGTGAAGTTACCGATGCAGTGCACAAAAAACTGAATGTTCTTCTGGAACGCCGCGCACGCCGGGAAGGGCGTCTGGTTACCGCCCTGCAACCCATACAGCACCAGGCTGCCACGGGGTGCCAGTACGTCACCGAGCAAGGACATCTGCGGGCCACCCAAACCGTCGAACACCACGTCGACACCGCGGTTGTCGGTGAACTTGTTGATTTGCATCAGCAGGTCTTGCTCTTCGGTGACGATGACCTTTTCCGCACCGAGCGACAGCAGATACTCACGCTCCGCGCTGTCCTTGGTAGCGGCAATCACCCGCACCCCAAGGGCCTTGCCCAGCTGTACAAAGGACGGACCGGCGCAGTGGCTGGCGTCAGTCACCAAGGCAAATTGCCCGGGCTTGACCCGTGCCAAGTCCACGTAGGCGAAGTAGGCGATCAACAGCGGCGTGTAGTGCACGCTCGCTTCAATAGGGCTCAAGAGATCCGGGTACCGGGTCAGGGCCGAACGGGGCAGGACGATCTGCTCACCATAGACCGGGTAGTCATTGGGGCTCTCGGCCGGAAAACTGGCGACTTTATCGCCCACTGCGAAGTCATCCACGCCATCGCCTACGGCGACCACCACCCCGGCCATTTCATGGCCAAGACCGGACGGTAATCTTGCATGGGAAGACGCCAGGTTCTGGCGCCACAAAATGTCATACCAACTGATGCCAATCGCTTCGACACGCACCTGCACTTCGCCCGGTGCGGGCTGCGCGGCTGCATGCTCTTCGCATTTGAGCACCTCGGCCGGACCAAACTTGTGAAAACGGATCGTGCGGGACATCGCAAACCTCGTCAAAGTAACCTCTAATGCCATGAACTCTATCTGGGCTTTACGGGTAAGGCCACCGGTCGCCATTAATAGTCGACATGTCTGTCATTGATTCAGCGTCTGAGGAATAGACCTCAGCTCTTGTAAGAAAACTCAATTTTCCTGTGCAGAGTAACAGCCTTTCCCCGTAAGATTCGTGCTGGCCATTGTTGTTATATGCCCGCTCTCGTCAAGTCAGCTGACTCTTCCAGGACACAAGATGAACCGTAACGACCTGCGTCGTGTCGACCTTAACCTCTTGATCGTATTCGAAACCTTGATGCATGAGCGCAGTGTGACCCGCGCCGCCGAGAAACTGTTCCTCGGCCAGCCAGCCATCAGCGCGGCGTTGTCACGCCTGCGCGGGCTGTTTGATGACCCGCTGTTCGTGCGCACCGGACGCAGCATGGAACCGTCGGCCCGAGCGGTAGAAATCTTCGCCCTGCTCTCCCCGGCCCTGGACTCCATTTCCACCGCGGTCAGCCGCGCCGCTGAATTCGACCCGGCCACCAGCACCGCAGTGTTCCGCATCGGCCTGTCCGACGACGTCGAGTTCGCCCTGTTGCCTCAACTGCTTAAACGCTTGCGCGCGGAGTCACCCGGCATCGTGCTGGTCGTGCGTCGCGTCAATTACATCCTGATGCCCGGCCTGCTGGCCTCCGGCGAAATCTCCATCGGCGTCAGCTACACCGCCGACTTGCCGGCTAACGCCAAGCGCAAAGTATTGCGCCGCAGCCTGCCGAAACTGCTGCGCGCCGACAGCGTACCGGGTTCGCTGAGCCTGGACGACTTCTGCGCCCGCCCCCACGCGCTGGTGTCATTTGCCGGTGACTTGAGCGGGTTCATTGATGAAGAACTGGAAAAACTCGACCGCAAGCGCCACGTGGTATTGGCGGTGCCGCAATTCAACGGCCTGGGCACCTTGCTCGCGGGCACGGACATCCTCGCGACCGTGCCGGACTACGCGGCCGAGGCGTTGACCTCGGCGGGAGGGTTGCGTGCGGAAGACCCGCCATTGCCGGTGCGTAGCTTTGAGTTGCATATGGCGTGGCGTGGATCACAGGATAATGACCCGGGCGAGCGCTGGTTGCGGTCGCGGATTCAGATGTTTTTTGGGGACCCCGATAGCCTGTAACGGAATTCCACTAAATTCCATAAAACCGTTTAATAACAACAAGTTACTGGTTTTTTTAAATCCGTAGCCGTCTGTCTAAATCCAATGGATTCCACGACTCATGGGGGCATAATTGGGGGCAAATTTCGGTTCCTTAAAAAGGATGCCCCCACCGATGCCCCCAAATAATCCGGTTGTTTTCAAACGAAAACTCAGCGATGCCTTGATCCGCTCACTGACCGAACCTGGCAAACACGCCGATGGCGAAGTTCCTGGCCTCTACTTGGAGGTGAGGGCGTCGAGTAAGGTCGGCAAATCCCCTTCCAAGGTTTGGCGATTGAAGTATCGGCTGCATGGGAAGGAAAACCGCTTCTCCATCGGCGCTTACCCCGACATTAGCCTCAAAGAGGCGCGCGACATTGCCCGCGGCGCACGCCGCGACGTGGCTAACCACACCGCTCCGCTCAAGGCCAAGACCGCCAAGATCGAGGCACAGTTGCTCAATGAAGAGCGCACCTTCGCTTACGTGTCCGAGCAATGGTTGGCATTCAAGTCTGCCGAATTGGTGACCAAATCCATCTCGGGCTTTACCGGAGCGCTGAACAACCACATCTTGCCTGCCATTGGCAAAAAACCGATCAGCGAGATCAAGTTGGAGCACATCACTACAATCATCACTGAGTTGCGCCGCCAGCGCACCATGGCCATGGCCCGGCGCGTGCGCACCATCATACGTGCCGTTCTGGGCTTTGCCGAAGGTCGCGGCTGGGTGGAGCGCAATGTGGCGCTCAGTAATATCGAGGAGTTGAAGATTCGCCACATCGTGACCAGCAACCCGGCGATCGAAAGGCCATCCGACCTGGGCAGGTTTCTTCTACGCCTTGATGACTGCAACGACGGCAGCGTTGCCACCGCAATGCGCCTGCTGGTCATGTTGCCGGTCCGCCCAGGCGAACTGGTGCAGATGCGCTGGGAAGATGTCGACTTGGTGGGCGCCGATTGGCGTTATGTGGTGAGCAAGACCAAGCATCTGGACAAGAGCAAACACATCGTGCCGTTGCCTGAACAGGCCTTGGTTCTGTTACGCGAGCTACATAAAACCCGCGTGGTGGATGAAGAAGGCAAAGGCTGGGTGTTCGTCTCGCCGGTCTATCCGGGACGTCCCATAAACCCGACCTCCATGCTCAAGTCCTTTCAGCGTATTTGGCCGGAGTACAACATCACTGCTCACGGCTTTCGCGCGACCTACAGAACCATTGCACACGAGCACTTGGGCATTGATCCAATTGTGCTCGAACTATCGTTATCCCACAGAATGCCAGGTGCGCTAGGGGCTGTTTATGCGCGTGCGCAACTGCTAGCGCAACGCCGGGAAGCGGCTCAACGATGGGCTGACTATTTAGATCATCTACGGCAAAACGCTTGGCGAGTGACGACAGATTGACGATATACGAAAATCAGGAGAATGGAGCAGGAAACGAGACTCGTATCTGGTGTCCGACCCATTGAAATCTAAGGGGTTTATTTTCTTGCTGAAGTAGGAAAAGACTCAATTCTGGACTTGTTTTTGAGGTGTATCAAAGGCCAAGAAGGAGTGATTCAGGACTATGCCATTTTCTTCGCCCCCATAGCACGTCGGACGGGAAGCGGCGTCGGCGAAGAATGATGTCCAACCCAGGCCGAGCATCTCTCGATTGACGATGTCGCGGCCCGATGGGGGTCTACCACTTCAGCCATTTCGGAGCTTAGTACATGCGCTGTTGCCTAGTTACCGTCCCACCCGTCACACGCCGCTATACCGCCGCGTGTTACACGCGGAACTGGTCCATCAGCTTCATCTGTTGATTGGCCCGCGCGTTGAGCTGACTGCTGATCTGCGCCGACTCGGCGGCCTGTTCCGTCAGGGTCTCGGTCACGCCACGGATGGTCGAGACGTTGCGATTGACCTCTTCGGCCACCGCACTTTGCTCCTCCGCCGCAGTTGCAATCTGCAAGTTCATGTCGCTGATCACCGTTACCGCGTCGCTGATCTTGCCAAGCGCCTGCACGGCCTGATGAATCTGCCCGGCGTTGTCCTGGGCGAGCGTCTGGCTGGAATGCATGGTCGCCACCACGCCACGCGTGCCGGTTTGGATGCGTTCGATGACCATGCGGATCTCCTCGACGGAATCCTGGGTGCGCTTGGCCAGGTTGCGGACTTCATCGGCCACCACCGCAAAACCCCGGCCGCTTTCCCCGGCACGCGCCGCTTCGATCGCAGCGTTGAGTGCCAGCAGGTTGGTTTGCTCGGCAATGCTGCGGATCACTTCCAGCACCGAACCGATCTGCTCGCTGTTGACCGCTAGGGCTTCGACTTCCGTCACGGCCTTGCTGACCTCGCGGGCCAACGCATTGATGTCCTGGGTGCTGCGCTCGATAAGGGTGATGCCCTCCCTGGACGCCTGGTCGGCACCGCGTGCTGCCTGGGCGGCATTCGAGGCGCTGTGGGCAACTTCATGGGCGGTGGCGCTCATTTCGTTGGAGGCGGTTGCCAGTTGATCGATCTCGCGAAATTGCACCTGCATCCCTTCACTGGTCAGCCGCGCAATTTCCGAAGACTGGTCGGCGGTGCCGCGCGCATCGGTAATGCTCTGCTTGATCTGCGCCACAGTCGGCTGCAGTTTGTCAAGGAAACGATTGAACCCGCTCACCAGTTCGCCCAGTTCATCTTTCTTGCGGTAGTGCAGGCGTTGGGTCAGGTCGCCGTCGCCGCTGGCAATCGCCTTGAGCATCTGCGCGACACTGTTGATCGGGCGCGTCACCCCGGAGGCAGTGAACCAAATAAGCGTCAGGCCCAGCAGCCCGGCGCCGATGGCCACCAGCAATGACTCCAGCGTGTCGCGGGTTTGGGTCTGGTCAAGCAAGGTCTGAAGCGCTACCGAGTCGGCCAGCAAAACCTGTTTGGGCAAATCAATGACCACGCCCCAAGCCGGCGCGTCGGGGATAGGCGCGACGGGGTAGACGGCGCGGATCAAATCATTCTGGGCCAGCACCAGCGGTTTTTTTTGCGCCAATGCCGTGAGTATTGCCTTGCCTTCCTCACCCAATGTGACGCTGACAGGTTTGGCGACCTGGCCTGCATCCTTGCTGTATGCCGCGAGCACGCCGCTGTCGGACACAATCAGCATGCTTCCCGAGCCGTTGAACAGCATACGCTGGGCATCGCTTGCAGCAGCTTGAAGGGCGCCGAGTGCGAGGTCCACGCCCAAAGCACCGATCACCTTGCCATCGGCAATCAACGGTACCGACAGCGAGGTCATCACTTGGGCTTGCCCGCCCAGGGTGTCTGCGTAGGGCGCAGTCAGGCAGGTAATTCCCTTGTCTCTCGGGCAGGTGTACCAGCTGTTGTATGGGGTACCGCTGATGCTGAGTTCGGTCTTGTGCAAATCGCTTTCGGTAATCTCCAGGTTCATCGACTGGCCGGCACCCCGGTTCCAAGCGCTGGCAAAGCGTCCACTTTCGTTGGATGCGCGTGGCGTGTCGTTAACGAACTCGCTGTCCTTACCTTCCAAAGCATTAGGTTCGAACACCAGCCAAAGCCCCAGAATCTGCGGGTTGCGATCGAATGTTGTCTTCACACTCTGGTTAAGTTCCTCGCGTAATGTTGAGGCCGGCAAGCCGCGCTGGGCGGCCATGTTACGCAGGTTGGCCGCCTGGTCTGAGAGGGCGGTGATGATCAGCAGACTGTCCCCGAAGACCCTCTGCAGGTTACCCGCCTGTTCGGCGGCCTTAGCCTGCAGCAGATTTTGGCCACTATCGGTCAACATCTTGCTGCTGGAGGCACTGATCACCTGAATGTTCTGGTTGCCCTGATAGAGGTTCAGGCTGACGATCAGACCTATCACACCGAGAAGGCACAAGCCGGAAAGCAGGGTGATTTTCAAGCGGATGGAGATCGAATCGAGCATTGGAGTATCTCGCAAGTGAACAGCATGCCTGTTGACCATCAGTTGGCCTAAGCCACTGACTTCTTGTTGGGTATGTCATCTATCGGCCGGTCTCGCGTTTTAACGAGCCTGGTTTGGTGATACGTCAACTATCGCGTCCTTGAAGGTGGAGCCGAATGAGTTGATGCCCAGACTGGAGCAGGTGACGAACAATGACGTCATACGCGCATTCCCCGACCTATCAGCGTCTTGTTCGAACCGATCTTCAGGCGCCGCAATCATGACCCTCGGAGGCCAGTGGATTGGCCTAGCGAGAATGATTGGCGTCGTTGACCGCATATTACTCGCCGCCATGGGGACAGTATTGATCATGCAACTGGCCTCTGTGACCAAAGCGCTGCCGTTCCTGATAATCGAACCGCGAAAATTAGACGCGTTCCATATTGGTCCCATTTGAGGTGAGGTCAGTTTTTAATAGTTACTTGGGTCAATTCGGCGTCGTCGTCAACATTAAGGCAAGACAGAGAGTCGCGAGCAGGGTAATTTTGCTTGGTAGGGTCGCCGTAATCGTGCGCATGGGTACATCCTCATGGGAGTAAGCTGGAACGAAAAAGGGTGGCGCTAGCCACCCAACTACGCTCAAAACGTCGTAGCAAATACTAACTGGCTGTAGACGTTTTTGTCGTTATTACCCAACTGGGTCCCCCCCTGCCCTGCGCTCTTGTCTGGCTGGTAGATACCGATTAACGGCATCACAGTCAGGTGTTCATTGAAGTGCCATTCGGCATACAGATCGACTTCATGGCCATCGGTGTTACCCAATTTTCGGTCGAGGGCGTCGTAATTGAAGTACAGCGCGCCGACGATCAAATTTCCCAATGGGGAGACCTTCAGAGTGACGTTCTGGATACGCGAATTACTGTTGAAGGGGCCGGCATAGTTACCAGCCACTTCACCCTGGAACCAAGTGCCATAACCCCGGCTCATGCCGTAAAACAACGTGTCATAACCTTCCGAAAAGCGGCTGTAGCGGTAACTAGCGCTCGGCTTCCACATCGCATCTGCAAAGGTCCATCCGGCTTCCAGGTACCAGGCGTCCTCATTCGCCGCATTGGGCTTGTTCTGCCTGGCGTATTCACCGGACAAAAACAGGTTTTTCACACCAGCGTTACCTGCTGCGCGCAGGCTGTAGGTCTTCATGCCGTCACGCTCAAGCTGCAGCGAGGAAGCGTACTGCTCACTGATCCTGGTGGTGTCGATGTACGTCAGGCCAACAGTCCCCGCTTCAGCCACGTGTTCCAGCGTACCGACGTACATCTCGGTATCGGCCTGCGCATGGTTATCGGATTTAAGCCACATCAGATCGCCACGCCAGCCTTCCTTACCGCCGATCCGCAACACGGCGGTTTTGTCAAAGGCCTTACGCGCCGCTAGGTAGTAAGCGCCGCCACGGTTGAATTGGCCGTCGGCGGTGCCACGCCCCAAGTTGAGGGCGTCGCCCTGAATCAGGAAACCGTCACCCACCACAATATTCTGTCGACCGAATGACAGGTCGATGCCGTCCTGGCCAAGGGCTTCAAAGAGGTTTCCCGAACGCCACCCCAGATAGGCATCCTCGATCTTGGTCGTGCGTTCAGAGCCATCGGTAAAACCGGCCGCGTCTCCATCGCCCCAGGTCCCTGAACAGAGCAGTGAGAAGGCGCCGTAGGCCGTCCCGGCGCCACCAAGCCCCTGATCGCCGCTCAAGCCATACTTGATGTAACCCTCCCGCCATGAGGACGACCCCGGCTGCAATCGACCGGAAGGCGCATAATTTTCCTGACTGTGGAATGCGCCAAACACCGCCTCCAGGTTGGCGTTCAGATGAGTGTCGCCCTGGGCATACAGCTCGTAGGCGGCCGCGTGAGTTGCAGTGCCGACAAGTGCTGCGAGTGTGCAAAAGCGGAGCATGGGATATTGGCGCATGGAGGCATTTCCAAGTTTTTATTAGAACGGAGCGGTGCCTTAAACAGGTTGAGAATCAACCCTGCATTTAAATACCGCCAAGGAGTGTTGCAGTTTTTTTCGGCAGTTAATGCGAGCAACTAATTATTATTAGATTTCTATCGGCCGCCTACGCCACATAGACGCAGCACGCCACAGTAGTGCAAGGACAGACTATACAATCGGCCGAAACTCATCTATCCGCTTCATTGGTCAATTTCATCCTGGAAATCAGCGTCTGATATTTTGCTCACCTAAACAAGCAGCAGTGCACACCCACGACTTAAAGCACAATTTTTCGGATAGTCGAGCCAACTTCCAGGCTATCCGCTATTAGCTCATATACTGTTTTACCCACATAGAGCATGAAGTAATCGCCAGCACCAACGTGGTGCAAACCCTACAAGCTAATTATCTGTTACAGGCCTTCCCGTTTTATCTTTCCGGTAACATGTTGCCGGTGCCCGTAGTAAGGTTGCCAAACGTCAGCAACGCCACTGCGTGAGGTGTCCCGGGTTCGCGGGCGGTTCAGTGCGTGACAAGGTGCGATTTTTGCTAGCTAATCCTAAACTTCTCTTATGCGGTCCTATCGAACATGGACACCAAGAAACTGCTGCTCGCCGTGAGACTGGCCGAAACCCTTCATTTTGGGAAAGCCGCAGAAATTGAAAATATGGCGCAATCAGGCCTCAGTGCGCAGATCGCCAAATTGGAAAGCGAGCTGGGTTTTCGCCTTTTCGTGCGTGCCAATCGCACAGTCTCGCTGACGGAGGCGGGTGAAATATTCATTAAAAAAGCGCGCGTGATCCTGGCTGACATGCACAACTCAATCGTCGAATGCAAAGCGCTTTCCGACAACAAACGCTCTGTGCTGAAGGTTGGTATGTTCGGCGATCAAGCAGCGGAATACACCCATCCGATGTTCACCCTTTTTCAACGACTGAACCCGGATATCCGACTGGTATTCATTGAGCTGCAAATGACAAACCAGGTGCAATCCCTGGTGGGCGGCCTTGTCGATGTGGTGTTGATGCGTATCCCGACTCATGATGCACGGCTGGAGTACGTTGAGCTGTTCAGGGAGCCTCGCGTTGCCGTCGTTCCCGCGACCCACGAACTGGCATCGCTGGGTGCACTGACCGTAGCGGATCTGCTCGATAAGCCCTTTGCCATTCCGGCCGAGGGAGCACCGTCCGACCTAATTTCATACTGGAGCCTGGCAGACGTCAGAAATGAGCCGAGTAAAGTGGCCGCCAAGGTAAAAACCATACCTGAAGTGATATCGGCAGTCGCTTATGGGGGCGCCTTCGATACCTTCCCGTCGTCACTAACCAAAGCCTATAACCATCCCGGCATTCGATACATTCCTATTGAAGACGCATCGCTCAGCGCAATGTCCCTAGCCACCCTGCAGGGCAATCGAAGCCCTGGTGTCAGGGCGCTGCGCTATTGTGCGGAGCAGACGTTTGAAATCAGTTTTGTCCGGTAGTCGGTTGCGCGTGACAGCTCCCCCCCAAAAAATCGCCGGTGACGCCAGCTGAACCCATCACAAAGCGTGATTGATCAATCAGCTTTAACGCATTGAATCCCCCTTCAGATGGTCACATTATCATGCTGCCGCCACACAAACTTGTGGCCGCTATAAGGTTTAAAAGTGCCTTCGCGTGAACGAGAAAATAATAACGTTTATCCCGACCGCTAAGAAAACAATAGGTGTCGAATGTGAAAAAAATAAAAACAACCGTCCTGTTGCCTGTTGACACATTACTCAGCCGGGATGCGTTCAAATGACTGACGCCACAGCTTCCTCCTGAAATTGCGCCGGCCGACATAACAACAAGAATTTTTGCCAATTCAAAAAGTGCATCGGCTACTTTTTTCTTTGCCCCTCAGGCGAAAAAAGTTCACTGCCCGTGCACCACTCAATACTGCTGAATAAAAAATCGCATTGCTGTAATGGGCCGCGCAACAGGCCGCCTGGTCACGGCAATGCAGAATGGTATTCCGCGTGGAGGATGTGATGCAAAACCGTGATCAAAAAGACAACCTGAAAACAAACTCGCTGGGCGTGTCCGACATTGTATTTTTTGTTGTCGCCGCCGCCGCGCCACTGGGCGCGACACTCGGTGGCTCGCCGGCCGTGTTTGCCATAGGCGGGAACAGTGCACCAGGCCTTTACCTATGTGCGTCGGTGATCCTCATGCTATTTGCCATCGGATTTGCCGCCATGAGTCGCTATGTCGTCAGTGCGGGCGGATTTGCCGAGCTGGTTAAAGTGGGCATTGGCCGCACCGTAGGTCATGCGGCCTCCGGCATCGCGATTCTTGCGTACATCTGCATGCTGGCAGGTATTTACGGCGCATTCTCCGCGTTTAACTCGGATCTTGTTAAAAACTATACGGGTATTGAGTTCACCTGGCAGCTAAGCGCCTTATTGGCGATTGTCGTCGTCGGTATATTTGGCTACCTGGACGTGAACATATCCGCGAAGGTGCTCGGGGTCTTGATGATCCTCGAAGTGTTGATTCTTGTCGTATTCGATATTGCGGTACTGATCCAGGCAGACCCGGCAGCCATGAACTTTGCCAACTTCATACCCAAAGACCTGAGCGCTCCGGGCCTTGGCGTCGCGATGATGTTTGCCTTCGCTTGCTTCGTGGGTTTCGAATCAACAACCCTCTACGGAGAAGAAGCGAAAAACCCTCATACCACGATCCCGCTTGCCACCTACATTGCAATCGCGCTGATCGGCGTGTTTTATACGCTCACCACATGGTGCCTGGGCATCGCCTATTCGGGCAGCGATATACAAGCCGCTGCAACCGGCGACCTGGTTAACTTCGTGTTCAACATGAACAGCAAATTTGTCGGGCTCTGGTCAACCCAACTTATGCAAGTCCTCGCGGTTACCAGCCTGTTTGCCGTGCTGTTGTCATTCCATAATGCCCTGTGTCGATACCTCTTCTCCCTTGCCCGCTCGAACTTCCTGTTTAATGCGTTGAGCCGCGTACACCCTAAAAACAGCAGTCCTCACGTCGCCAGCCTGGCGCTCAGCGTCATTACGCTTCTCATACTGTCGGCATTTATGCTCACTGGCGCTGATCCGATCGGCAATCTTTACATGTGGATGGTGGCCGTGGGCACGCTAGCCATACTGGTGCTGCAATCGATGGGCGCGATCGCCGTGATTGCCTACTTTAAAAAGACCAGGCAGGGCTTTCTGTGGCAAGGCTTTATTGCGCCACTGTTGGGTGGTGCGGGCCTGATCTTCGTGGTGATACTTGCGCTCACTAACTTCCACGAATTAACCGGCTCCAGTTCTGAGCTGGTAGGTTTTCTGCCTTGGCTCGTGCCGATTGCAGCCGTGATAGGGATTATCAACGGGAAACGCAAGGCAGCCAACTACATGGCGAATGAAATCCCGACGTCGGCCTGACCTTGAATAAGTAACACCGCGCTTGTTCTGCAGCACATTCCGATTGCTGAATCCAAGGTGTTCGCTGGGGGAACGCCTTGGTTCATCTAAACCCAACACCCCAAACTACTTTGTTCAGTTCTTTACGTGGGAATAGCCATGAAGCTTGATTATCAACAGTCTGTGACCAACTTTTCTGAAGCGTTCAACTTGTCCAAACGTGAAACAACCAAGGGCAAGGATTATATTCCAGGCGGCTTCAGCCGGCGCACCTTTGCTTTTGGACCACACGCCATTTTTGTAGAAAAAGGCGATGCCCAATATATTCATACTATTGATGGAAAACGCTTACTCGACCTTAATAATAATTTTTCCACCAACGTCCTCGGGCATAATCACCCTGCCGTTATTCAGGCCATCACGGATATGCTGCCCAATGGTTTCTCCTTCGGCAATCCGACCGATCATGAACTGGAACTTGCGAAATTGATTTGCGAACGAATTGAATCAATCGAGCAGGTTAAGTTCTCTTGCTCGGCGAGCGAGGCGTGTCTCAGTGCCGTGCGTATTGCCAGGGGTTACACCGGACGAACCAAGATCGCCAAGTTCGAGGGCGGCTACCATGGCTTTACCGATGAGCTAGCGGTTTCCGCTCATCCAAACCCGGACAACTTTCCCGGTCCGGACTTCAACCCCAAAGCCCTTCCAGACTCCGACGGCATCCCAGTCTACAAAACCGAAAACGTCATTATTCTGGTGCAAAACAACTACGAAGCCTGCGAGAAAATTCTACGCGGTAACGCAGAAGACATCGCTTGCGTGATGATGGAGCTGCAGGCCTGCGCCGGTGGCATCGTAGTGCTGGACAAAACGTTCGTTAAAAAAATTCGTGCGCTGACGGAAGAACTGGGCATTTTGCTGGTCGTCGACGAGACCGTGACTATGCGCGCGGCTTACAACGGCCTTCAAAGCGAATATGAGATCAAGCCTGACCTGACCGTGCTGGGCAAGATGATCGGCGGCGGCCTGCCTATCGGTGCAGTCGGCGGTAGCCGCAAGGTGTTCCGCGTACTTGAAGATAACCAGGTGATGATCTCCGGGACTCACCATGGCCACCCGCTGGCGTGCGCAGCCGGTATTGCATGCCTCAAGGCCATGGATGAAAAGGCCTATAAAAGACTTAACGACATGTACGCGAAGATCAAAACAGAACTGAACAGCTGGGCCGCAGAACATAACTACCCTTTTATTATCTACGGCGCCTTCTCCGTATTCGCTTTTGCGTTTACTCGTGAAAGGGGTCAGGCGATCACCACGCACCGCGATCACTGGCACAAGATTGACGACAACAGCATGAGCATCTATGCACTGGAGATGGCCACTCGCGGTTACTTCCCGGTGCATCGCGGCCAGGTCGGCTTGACACTTCCCATGACTGACGAAGACGTTAACGGCTACATCGAAACAACCAAAGACGTGGTTACACTCATTTACGGTACTCGTTGACCCCGCCCTGCCAAGCCGGATTATTCATGCACTGGATAGTCCGGCTATTTTCGCCACTCATCCGATCAATAAAAAATGGCTTGGGATTAAAATCAACCAAGCCATTTGAGGGTGTTGTGAATATACGACTTCGCTACAACACACCCATCACATATGCGCCCGCCCACCATCGTTACGATGTATCGTAGCACTTGGGATCTCATTAAATAGTTTTTTGTATTCGCTCGCAAACCGACCCAAATGGTTAAACCCCCATTCAGTGGCAACAGTGGATATATTCGTACCCCGCCCACCATCCAGCAACTGCCTGCGCACTTCAGACAAGCGTAATTTCTTCAGGTACGCCATCGGCGACATGCCCATATGTTTACGAAACCCATCGAAAAGCTTAAATCTGGAAACACCGGCGGCATGCTCAATATCTTCGAGACGAATATCTTCACGGGCATTCGAATGTATAAAGTCTTTGGCTTTAAGTAAAAAGCTGGGCAGTTTTCCGATCAGACACTGGTGAATCTCGTCGGTGTAATTACTCTTCTGAGCCAATATCAAGCCCCTGACAAGGGAGGCCTCGATGTCTCTTGAAAAGAGAGTCTGATCGAAAATCGCCCCACCCACTTCTCGCTCGGAAACAAAATGATTGATCAATCGCCACCAGGAAGCGCTCGCCCCTATTTGTCCGTCCATCAGCGGATCAAAGTTGATAGGGGTTTCCACGGGGCGCTTCAGGATTTCTTCGAGCGCAAGTCTCATCGTGACTCTAGGGATTACGACCGACAGCTTCTTGCAATCGCCCGCTATTGAAAGTTCCTGACTATGGAAAGGCGAAACGATGACCCCCATGCTCCTGTTGGACGGGATACGACGCCCAAGGTAAATCAGCTCCTGCTCGCCGGAAAGCGGCAAACTAAGGCTGTAGCTGTCCAACTGTTCAGAGCCCTCGACGCCGATACAAACATCGGCCCCATACTCCAAAGTACCTAACTTCGTGGCATAGGAGCGAAACACTCTGGCGCTGTGACGGAATGAAATCCGTCCTGGCTGTCCACTCTTCAGACTGTGAGGACCGCACACCTGCTCCATCCATGCTCGGGCGCCTTCCATATCACAGCCGTTGATCTGAATATCACTATGGGGAACAAAATGCGGCTCGGTCATAGCAAGGCACCACAGTTAGGAAAGACGATGCGCTCTTCGGCGCGTATCTGATTAATAGCAAGAGGCGTGCCACAGAGTTGATCAACGATTGAAGCCTGCCTATTTGGATAATATTCTCCGATTAATTGGATAGTTTCGAACCTTTAGGTAATACCTGCCATTTCAGGCACCGTCACGAGCACTCTTCGTGGGCGATACCAAGGAAACTTGCACCACTTGTTACCCGAAAGACGACCTGATTTAATGGATCGGCACCTTTCTACCCACGACCAGTAACATCTACACTGCATGCCATAACAACCCGCTGATTATCGTTCTCATTAATATGATGATTCAATATCCAGCTATCCACGTCGACTTTTGATCTCATTAAGTGGCTTTAAGTCATAAATAAATCGGATAGACCAATCGACGGCCGCCGCCTCTAATAGGAAGCCTGCATAACCGCACGATTGAGGATCTACCCATGAGCCGTATGCGCGATATTAGCCAGTGGAAAGAATATATCGAGAGTTGCCTGGACTTTCGAAGCGAGGAAGGCATCTACCGTATTGCCCGTGATATGTTCACGGAGCCAGAACTTTTCGATCTGGAAATGGAATTGATTTTCGAAAAAAACTGGATTTATGCCTGCCACGAAAGCGAGATCCTGAACAAACACGACTTCGTCACCATGAACGCAGGTCGTCAGCCGCTTATTATTACCCGTGATGGCGAGGGCAAGTTAAACGCCCTGATCAACGCCTGCCAACACCGTGGCACTACCTTAACTCGCGTCGGCAAAGGCAATCAGTCTACTTTTACCTGCCCTTTCCATGCGTGGTGCTATAAGAGCGATGGCCGGCTTGTGAAAGTCAAGGCACCTGCTGAATATGGGGAAGACTTCGATAAAGCAACTCGTGGTTTGCAGAAGGCCCGTATCGAAAGTTACAAGGGTTTCGTCTTCGTCAGCCTTGACGTGAATGGCACTGACTCGCTTGAGGATTACCTGGGGGATGCGAAAGTATTCTTCGACATGATGGTCGCCCAATCGCCCACCGGCGAACTGGAAGTGTTGCCGGGCAAATCCGCTTATACCTACGATGGTAACTGGAAGCTGCAAAACGAGAATGGGCTTGATGGCTATCACGTCAGCACTGTCCACTATAACTATGTGTCGACCGTGCAACATCGTCAGCAAGTTAACGCTTCCAAGGGGCATAACGCCGGCGACTTCCTTGATTACAGCAAGTTGGGCGCCGGGGATGCGGAAACCGACGACGGCTGGTTCGCCTTCAACAACGGCCATAGCGTCTTGTTCAGCGACATGCCGAACCCGGAAGTTCGTCCAGGGTACGCAACCATCATGCCGCGACTGGTGGAGGAATACGGCCAGGACAAAGCTGAGTGGATGATGCATCGGCTGCGCAATCTGAACGTCTATCCAAGCATGTTTTTCCTCGATCAGATCAGCTCGCAGCTGCGGATCATCCGTCCGATTGCGTGGAACAAGACCGAGATCAACAGTTTTTGCCTTGGCGTGAAAGGCGAGTCCGATGCCGACCGCGAAAACCGGATCCGCCAATTCGAAGACTTCTTCAATGTGTCCGGCATGGGAACGCCCGACGACCTCGTCGAATTTCGTGAAGCACAGCGGGGGTTCCAGGCCCGCCTGGAGCGCTGGAGCGACATCTCCCGTGGCCGCGACAAGTGGACAACAGGGCCGACGAAAAATACCGACACCATTGGAATTTCTCCCGCCATGATCGGGGCCGAATTTACCCACGAAGGCCTTTACGTAAACCAACACGGCAACTGGCAGAAGTTTCTGCTCAATGGCCTGGCGCGCAAAGCCGCCGACGCCCAAGCGCTGAAGTTGAAGGAGGTATAAGGCAATGAACGTCGAACTTCAGTATCAAGTAGAACAATTCCTCTACAAAAAAGCAGAGCTTTGCGATGACCAGGATTGGGACGGCTACCTCGCGCTTTTTAGCGAAGACAGCGTGTTCCACCTGCCCCAGTGGGATTCGGAGCACGTCTACACCACCGACCCCAAGCGCGAGATGTCGCTGATTTACTACCCCAACCGTGGTGGCCTGGAAGATAGGGTATTTCGAATTCGCACAGGAAAAGCGGCATCTGCGACGCCCCTGCCGCGGACTCTGCATCAAATAAACAACGTTCGGATTCACCCGTTGGAGGGAGGCGATCTTGAAGTGCGCGTTAACTGGCAGACCCTGTATTACCGCCAAGCCTTGTCCGAGCACTTTTACGGGCGTGCTACCTACACACTCCGACCGCATGGTGATAGCTGGCTGATCTCCAAAAAGCACAGCGTGCTGCTGAATGACAAGATCAATTCAGTGTTGGATTTCTACCACATCTAAGTCCGAGAAAGGTTAAAACATGTACAAGGTTGCGTTTAACTTCGCCGACGGTAAAACACTGTTTTGCCCCGTGCAGCCTAACGAAATTTTGTTGGATGCTGCGCTTAAAAGTGGGATCAAAATCCCTCAGGACTGCCGCGAAGGGGTTTGCGCGACCTGTCAGGGCCGTTGTGAGTCCGGAAGTTATACTCAGGATTACGTAGACGAAGAAGCCCTTTCTGAACAGGATTTGGCTGATCGCAAGATTCTGTCGTGCCAAACGAGGGTGTTATCCGACGCCTCCTTCTATTTCGACTTCGACTCGACACTGTGTGGAAGTTCTGGAACATCGAAGGTGATAACGACTGTCACTGAAGTCATTCAGGTATCTGACAGCACTGCTGTATTGAAGGTCGAGTCAGCTCCAGATTCAGCTCCACTGAATTATCTGCCCGGCCAATATGCACGCCTGCACGTGCCGGATACCGGTCACAGTCGCTCCTATTCGTTTGCCTGTGCACCTGGAAGTAGAACACTCGAATTTCTGGTTCGTCTTCTACCCAGCGGAGTCATGACCGACTACATGCGTGATCGTTGCAAGCCAGGCGATATCATCCAGATGGAGGCACCATTGGGCGCCTTCTACCTGCGCCATATCGACCGTCCAGTGTTGATGGTTGCAGGCGGAACCGGGCTGTCCGCCTTCCTCGGCATGCTCGACCAACTGGTAGAGAAAGGCGGGGCCGGGTTCCCGATCCATCTCTTCTATGGTGTCAGGACAGAACAGGATCTGTGCGAAATTCCGCGTATCGAGGCGTACAAATCGACGATCCGAGGCTTCGATTTCACACCGGTCCTCAGCAATGCGGCTGACGATTGGCAGGGCAAAAAGGGGTTTATTCCTGAACACCTCGCCCCCTTCGAACGCTCAGACACGCCCTTTGACATGTACATGTGCGGCCCTCCGCCAATGGTAGAGTCTGTAAAAAAATGGCACCTGGAAAAACAACTTACTTCGGTGCGGATGTACTTTGAAAAGTTTACGGAAAGTAATACCTGACACCCTTCAGGCACTGCCACTCAAGCGATAGCCATTTAAATAAGTTTTATCGCCTGAGTCATGAGTTCCACCGGACGCCCAGTTGACTTTTATTGACTGTTAGTTATGCACGCGGGTTCTTTATGTCCAGATTATCAGTAAAAATAGAAAGTATTGAAGCGCTTACTCCCCGCATCCGGCGGTTGGTACTAGTTGCGCAAGACGGTAGCCGGCTCCCCGAATTTACCCCGGGGGCTCACCTCGAACTGCATATCCAGGGTGCTAGAAAGCAGAAGCGCGCCTACTCAATCGTGAACGTGTCGGCCGGCGACCACTATGAAATCGCCGTGCAACTGGATGACAAGAGCACGGGAGGATCCAAGTGGGTACATACACTTACCGAAGGTCAAATCATTGAGGTAGAACCCCCTCGCAATCATTTTCCACTGGTCGACGAGGCCCACCACATACTGCTAATCGCAGGTGGAATCGGCATCACACCGATGCTGAGCATGGGCCGCGCACTGCAGACGTCCAAACAGGCTTTCACCCTGCATTACGCCGGCCGCGATGCTGCCAACATGGCGTACCTGGACGAGGTGCAGTGCCTGGGCAACAGCCAATGCTGGATAAGCGGCGGAGACGCCAGCAAACGTTTCGCGGCATCCACTGTGTTAGCGAACCCCTCCCAAGGCACGCATCTGTATATATGCGGCCCCGTGGAGATGATCACTTCGGTTATAAACGTCGCTCGGGAACTTGGTTGGTCGGAAGATCATATCCATTACGAACTGTTCGCCGGCGCCCTTGAAGAAGATGGCGACCAGGCGTTCGAAGTGGAACTTCGCGCCAGTGGAGTAACCCTTGCGGTGGCCGCAGGCCAGACCCTCCTGGACGTGATGATCGAGGCAGGCCTGGATCCGATGTTCGACTGCCGCCGTGGTGATTGCGGTGTGTGCGTAACGCAAGTCATTGAGGGTGAACCCGATCACCGTGATATCTGCCTGTCTGATCGCGAGCGCTCCGGCGGCGCTTTCTGCACCTGCGTTTCTCGTGCCAAGACTGCCAAGTTGGTACTTGACCTCTAATAAATAAAGGAGCGACCAATGATTCCCAGTAATGAACAAATTGCCGATTTGATCCGGCCCGACAGCGTTCATAAAAGCGTGTACACAGACCCTCTTCTCTTTCAACTCGAAATGGAGCGGATTTATGGGCATGCCTGGATTTATGTGGGCCATGAGAGTCAAGTAAAAAACCCTGGCGATTACCACACGACCCGGATCGGCGACCAGGATGTGGTAATGGTTCGTGCGCCTGACGGCAAAGTGAACGTCCATTACAACCGCTGCCCTCACAAGGGCGCAAAGTTGGTGGCGGACGGTGACGGCAATGTCGGCAAGTTCTTCCGCTGCCCCTACCACGCTTGGACATTCAAGTTGGACGGCTCTCACCTGTCGGCGCCGCTGAAGAGCGGTTTCGAGGGCACCTGCTATGACCCGAAACATCCCGATTTCTCCATGGCCAGTGTGGCCCGGGTCGATAGCTACCGCGGCTTCGTCTTCGCCAGTCAGGCGTCCTACGGCGAAGACTTGAAGACATTCCTTGGCGGCGTCGTCAGTTCCATCGACAACATGTGCGACAGGTCCCCGGTGGGTGAACTCGAAGTAGCGGGCGGTATTTTCCGCGTGCAACAACGTTCCAATTGGAAAGTTTTCTACGAAAACCTCCACGACACCATGCACGCACGGGTCACCCATGAATCATCTGTCGATGCCGCTCGAGAACAGGCCGAAGCCATCGGCGAGATGCCGTTCGAACTGCTGATCATGGATGGCAATGGCGAGCCCTATGACTTCTGGGAAAAACTGGAACTGCGCGCCTACCATAATGGCCATGGCTACATGGAGGCGATCTTCGATCCGGATGCCGCTGAGAAGGACGAAGTTTCCCGCGCGCACTTTGAATGTTTGAGCCAAGCCTACGGGGCGGACCGGGCTCGTGAAATCATGGGCATGAACCGACACAACACCGTGATTTACGGCAGCGGATCGCCTCATACCGTGTTCATGCAATTCCGGGTTATCCGCCCGGTTGCCGTCGATAAAACCATGGTGGAGATCCAGACGTTCCGCTGCAAAGGTGCCCCCGATGTGGTGTTCGATCGGGCGCTGACTTACGCCAACGTCATCAACTCCCCTTCTTCAAATGTCATGCCGGACGACGTTGAAGTGTATGCACGCTGCCAGGAGGGCAACATGACCCGAGGCGGCAACTGGATCAGTATGCACCGTTATGTCGGCACCGATACCCTTCTTGAAGACGGCGCAGTCTCTACCAACGGCACCAGCGAACTGCCCATGCGTAATCAGTTTGCGGCCTGGAAAAAGTTCATGACCGGAACAATTATCGCCAAGGAGAGCAATAATGTTGCTTGACCGCGCTTTCAACGTAAATACATCCGACCTCAAGCCTGCACCTGTCGAAGAAGCCACCCTTCGCTCGGTCGAGCAATTTCTGTTTAAGGAAGCTCGGCTGCTGGATACGTGGAAGTTCTGGGAGTGGGACAAACTCTTCACCGACGATGGCATGTATTGGGTGCCGCAAAAGCACAACCAGGTAAATCCTTTCGACCACATTTCCCTGTTCTGGGAAAACCGAATGCTGCGCGAGACACGTATTCGTCGCGTGGAGAATGCGCGTAACTGGTCACAGCAACCACAAACTCAAACAGCGCATCTGGTTGGGAATGTGTGCATCGAAGGCCTGGACGAAGACGATTGCCTGATAGTCAGCGCGGTGTTCCAGGCCACGGAATGGCGTCTGGACCAACGTCAACTCGCCGGGCGTTACACCTACAAACTTGCCGGCAATAAGGTGGATGGTTGGAAGATCAAGCTCAAGCGTGTTGACCTGGTCAACTGCAATGATGTGTTTGCCAACTTGGAGGTATTCGTGTGATGGAGCGGCCCGTGGTTATCGCGCTCCACTATCAGAATGATGTCCTGCATCCGGAAGGACGTATCAAAGTAGGCATGGACGAAGATGGGGCTGTTCGCGCGAATCTGATTGCCTCTGCGACAGCTTTACTTCGTGGCGCGCGAAAAAACGGCTGGCCCATCATCCATGCGCGTGTCGCGTATCGAGGTGATTACTCCGACTTGATCGCTAATGCGCCCATCTTGAAGAGCGTAGAGAAGATAGGCGCCGTGATTGACGGCACGTGGGGCGCCGAATTCCTCGACGCCTTGAGCCCCCATGAAAACGGCAAGGAATTCATCATTACCCACAAGCGTATCAACGCGTTTTACGGCACGCATGGAGAAGCACTTCTAAACACGCTTAATACGCGGACGCTGATCATTGCCGGCGTGGCCACTCATTCGGTCGTGGAAAGTACCGTAAGGCACGCCGTGGACTGCGGTTATCACGTAGTCGTCCCCGCAGATGCCTGCTCTGCAGCAGACCCGGCGGCACATCAAGCGTCTCTTAAAAGCATGAGCCTGATCGCTGAAATTTCCAGCGTTGACCAATTGTTCAAGGTGCAATCATGAGCCTGGAAGGAAAAGTTGCAATCATCACCGGCAGCACTCAGGGGCTTGGTCTGGATATTGCCAAAGTCATGATCGCCCAGGGTGCGCAAGTTATGTTGGTCGGGCGTAACGCCAGCGCAGGAAGCACGCTATGCGACGAGCTGGGGCCGTGCGCTTCGTACACAGAGTGCGATGTGGAAAACGATGAAGATATTGATAGGTGTATTGACAACACCCTCAATCAATTCGGAAAAATCGACATTCTGGTTAACAACGCATGTATCTACACCGACCAGGGCATTGAGTCGTCCCGGAAAGATTGGCACAAAAGCCTGAACGTCAACGTTATCTCTGCCGCCATCTTCGTGCAAAAAGTATCGCCCCTGCTAAAGCCTGGCAGCACGATAGTGAACATCACCAGCACGGGCGGGAAATTCGGTGCAGCAGGCCGTGCACTCTACCCCGCGTCTAAAGCCGCGATGCTTCAATTAACCAAGAATTTCGCCGTGAGCTTGGCACCCAAGGGCACTCGCGTGCTGAGCGTCTCACCGGCGTGGACCTGGTCCCCGACCGTAGCCAACCTGACAAATAACGATATTGCGCTCGCTGACCGCGTCGGCGCTGACTTCCACCCTCTAGGGCGTATCGGACGAGGTGAGGAAGTGGGGAATGTGGTCGCTTTTCTCTGCACATCCGGCGCCTCTTGGATGACCGGCGTGGATATACCTGTTGATGGCGGTTTTTCCATCCTGGGTCCAGACAGAGGCATATCACCTCGCGTTTGGTTCGAGCGTCATTCCGATTCTGAATAGTTTGATCGAGAGGAACATAAAAATGGGCGAATTCATCGGTATCCAGACTCTGGACAAAGCACAAACGTTTCGCGGTTATCTTGCCGTACCCGCCAGCGGAACAGGACCAGGGCTGGTTCTCGGACAGGAAATTTTTGGCGTCAACGCAAACATGCGTGCCGTTGCAGACCTCTACGCTGAAGAGGGATACGTGGTACTGGTGCCCGACCTATTCTGGAGAATGGAGCGGAACGTCGACCTCGGCTACACGGAACAGGATTTTGCAAAAGCGATTGATTTCTTCCAACGCCTGGATTTGGATCTGGCTGTTGATGATATTTCTGCAAGTTTTGCCAAGCTCAAAACCCTGGACCAGGTCGAAGGCGATGACTTCGGTTTCGTCGGCTTCTGCATGGGCGGCAAACTGGCGTATCTCACGGCCACACGCACTAAGGCTGCCTGCTCGGTAGGTTTCTATGGCATGGGCATCGAAAACTATCTCGACGAAGTGGATAACATCCGGGGTCGTCTGGTTCTTCATTTTGCCGAAAACGACGCTTACTGCGACGCCCAGGCCCGCGCAAAAATCAGCTCAGCGTTAAAGGGCAACAAGGGTTCGGAGATCTATGTCTATCCGAATGTCGACCACGCTTTTGCACGTGCAGGCAGTGACCACTTCGACAAACCCGCCGCCCTCATGGCGCATGAGCGAACCATTGCAGCGTTGAAGAGGGAGATTGGTCCAAACTTCAACCTTTCGGATTTGTGGGACGAACATGTAAAGCATGAGTTTGATACGCGGGACGTTCCTGCAACCATGGCCACCATGGTTTCGGAGCCCTACGTCAACCACATCCCGACGATGACCGGTGGCGTTGGCAGCAAGCAGCTGAGCCGTTTTTATCAGCACCACTTTGTCCATGGAAACCCGCCGGACATGAAACTGATCCCCCTGTCCCGGACGGTGGGTGCACTGCAGATCGTCGACGAATTCATCATGTGTTTTACCCACACGACGGAGATCGATTGGATGCTGCCGAACGTGGCGCCTACCGGCAAGTACGTCGAAATCCCCATGCTGGGGGTCGTCCGATTCAGGGGCGACAAGCTCTATCACGAGCACATTTACTGGGATCAAGCGAGTCTGCTGGTCCAGGTCGGCCTTCTTGACCCAACAGGCTTGCCTGTCGCAGGCGTGATCACTGCGCAGAAGCTTCTGGATGAGGCACTGCCTTCGAATACGCTGATGAATAATTGGAAGAATAGCGAAGCCTCGTAATGCGCCGCTGGGCAGTCCTGAGAACAGGGGGGCGTAGCCCGCATCCATCGCGATACTTCAACAATAATTTCTGCGCAAACTTGACCCAGAGGTGTGCTGCAATGACCGACTTAGCCATAAAAGACCTGAAAATCTATCACCCTTATATCAACGGTAAATCGTGGCAGAGCGACGACCAGCCGGAACAGGTCGTGATTAACCCCTACACCCAAAAAGCTATTGCACGCGTGAAGCTTGCAACGGCAGCAGATATCGACAGCGCTATCGCGTCAGCCTTCGAGGCGCAAAAGGCTTGGGGGAAAACCCTGGCCAAGGAGCGCGAGGCCATTCTCTGCCGTGCTGCGGACATCATCGAACGCCGTCGCGGCGACATTGCGAAGATCCTCATCGAGGAAGGTGGCAATGTGTTCGGCAAAGCCATGTTCGAATGCGACTACATGGTCAGCACATTCCGTATAGCGGCAGGACAGGCGCGGGATATCCGTGGCGAAACCATGCCTGCCGACGGCGCGGGTCGTATCTCGATGTCCATCAGGCAGCCGCTGGGTGTCGTTGCAGGAGTTGGTCCTTTTAACGCACCGCTGCTTTTGAACGGGAAAAAGCTCGCCCCTGCATTGGCCGCCGGGAACGCATTCCTCATGAAGCCGGCCCCGCAAACCCCGCTGATTGGCTTGCTCTTCGCCGAGATTCTGGAAGAAGCCGGCGTCCCACCTGGCGTGTTCAGCGTGCTGCCCACCACCAATGAAGCGCTCGGGGACAAGTTCTTCTCCGACAAGCGAGTGAAAATGGTGACCTTCACGGGGTCGGCAAAAGTCGGCCGTTATCTGTCCGAACTGGCAGGCAAGTTTCAGAAGCGAATCGTTTTGGAACTTGGCGGCAAGAGCCCTATTGTGATCCTCAATGATGCGAAGCTGGACTATGCCGTCAGCGCGGCTGCTTTCGGCATCTTCTTTAACCAGGGTCAGGTGTGCATGGCCAACTCGCGGATCATCGTCGAAGAAGGCATTTATGAGGAGTTTTGCACCGCGTTCGTTCAAAAAGTCCGCTCCATTCGCTGTGGGGACCCGGCAGATCCCACCACGATCGTTGGCCCGCTGATCAACGCCACACAGTGCGAATTCATCCGTGGTCATATCGACGATGCCGTTGCTAAAGGTGCTCGTTTGCTCACGGGTGGAGAGTATCAAGGCAACCTGTTCCAACCCGCCGTATTGACTGACGTCACGCCGTCGATGGACGTCTACGACGAAGAGAGCTTCGGACCACTTGTTTCTATATACAAGGCCAGAGACTTTGAGCACACCATTGAGCTGGCAAACAATACTTCCTACGGTCTTTCTTCCGGCATTGTGACAAACGATCTTCAGAAGGCGTTTGACTTCGCTCTGCGTATCGAAGCTGGCTCGGTACATATCAATGACAATTCTTTTGACGACGACCCAAATGCCCCGTTCGGAGGTTTCAAGGATAGCGGTCATGGTAAGGAAAATGGTCGTTACTCAATTCACGACATGACCGAGCTTAAGTGGGTAACTTTACAACTGGGTGAGCGTGCCTTCCCTATCTGATGAGCAATATTATGGCCCCATCCTGTCGGGTTGGGGCCATTGTATTAATCCGCACCATGACTGGAGACTGATCCCAGTTGAGTTCAGAAGAAGAAAATAGTGAGCATTGGAAAAAACTACGATTTCCGAGATATTTTACACTTAAAAACTCGTTTAACTGGAATGGAATGACCTCACCGAGTCCGTCAGCCGAGGAAGCGGCTAGCGTGAATAGTTAGTTTTGATTTTCAGATCATCGGTGAGAGACCTACCTTTAAGGAATGGAGGTCCGCCGTAGATGAGCCTTAATGTTTTCAATCCGCATAGCAAAAGCTTCTATCGCCCTATAGATGCAGCATTGCGCTGGTGCAATCTCACTCGCTACGAAGCCAAAATTGTCCAGGAGGATTGGTCTCGTCCCGAGAACCTTGCAGTCCTATTCCCCCAATGGCCCAATCTTCACATCGCTTTCGAAAGGATTTTAGACGCCATACGCAATGGTGAACTGCCGTACGGCTGCCTTGGCATTCCTGTTCCTTTGGGAAGCTATGTAGAGCCCTATCAGCTGACCATCCGCCATTCGGACTTACGCCGTTGGATGGAGATTCACTACCCCGACCATAAGCCCAGCTTTTTATTCGAGTCCGGTGAGGGTACATCTGCAAAGGTCAGTCTCGGAACTTTTCTTTCAGTAAAAGCAGATCGAGACGAGTTATCGAGAGCGTTGAAAGCGCAACAGCAACACATTCAAGAAATCTTGGGAGAACTCCAGTCGATTGGACTTGAAAGAGATGATCTCAAAGCCTTGGCCAAAACGAATGGTCAACTCAGCGAGCGTAGTGAACTGACCTATCACAATATCATTGGGGCATTGGTCAGCCTTCTTTTGGACCATTCGCCCGCCGGAAAACCTCTTTCGGTATTCACGAATCAAGCAGCCATCGTTGACGCCATTGTCGCCCGTCACAAAGATGTGCCCGGCCTCAGCAAGCGCACGCTGGATGAAAAGTTTGCCGTGGCCAATCGTAGCCTCAAAAAAAATACCTGATCGAGCCAATTGCGTTGCAATAGGGTTGATTGCGATGCAATGACTCATCCGCCGTGGTGCGATTCAATCCATGTCACTTCCCACCACGCGCCAACTGGCGCCAGGAGTGACTAGCATGTCCAATCCATCGGTACCCGCAGTCGAAACACCTTGTAGTGGTCAACTGATCCCGGACACGACGTTAAGTTTTTTCTCAGCCTGAGCCGGTGGCAGCCCACCATTAAATTGGTGCGGTCGAATCCAGTTGTACCGGTGCATCAAAAAATGGCTGATATCCC